>NZ_JBKGGX010000002.1:0-393365 GCF_052041925.1 Pseudomonas sp. SMN5 | reverse complement strand
ATGGCGCCAACAGCCTGAGCGAACAGTTTGCCGTCGTCGCGACCGACGATAACGGCACCACCGCCAACGGCACCTTGGACGTCAACATCGTCGACGACCTGCCTACCGCTCATGCCGATTCAGCCTCGGTGGATGAGGGCGGGACGGTCAGCGGCAACGTGTTGGACAACGATGTGGGTGGCGCCGACGGCCCGGCCTTGAGCGGTGCGGTGATCGGTGTTCGGGCCGGCGACGATACCTCATCCCCGGCAAATGGCGGCCTCAACACCCAGATCAACGGCACTTATGGCTACCTGACCCTGGACGCCAACGGCAACGCCGTCTACCACAGCCATCCGAACACCGTCAGCGCACCGGGTGCCACCGACGTGTTCACCTACACTGTGCGCGATGCCGATGGCGATGAAAGCACCACGACCATCACCATCGACGTGCACAACAGTTGCCTGGTCGCGCACACCGACCAGGAAATCAGCGTCTACGAAAAAGCCCTCGACCTGAACCAGGATGGCCAGGACCTGGCGCCCGGCACGATCACCGGCAGCGACCCGAGCGCCACCAGCGAAACCGCCAGCGGCAACCTTGCCAGCTCGGTGTCCGGTGCCATCGGTGCCGTGACGTTTGCCCTGGTGGGCAGTGCCACCGGTGCCTACGGCCAGCTACTGCTTCACACCGACGGTTCCTACACCTACACGTTGACTTCACCCACTACCACGACGCCCCACGCCAACGATGGCCCGAACGTCTTGAGCGAAAGCTTCACCTACCAGGCCACGGACTCCCTGGGCAATACCGTCACCAGCACCATTGTCATCAACATCGTCGACGACGTTCCCACCGCCCATGCCGACTTCGCGTCAGTGGTGGAAGGCGGCACGGTCAATGGCAACGTGTTGGTCAATGACGTGCTCGGCGCCGACGGTGGTGAGGTCATCGGCATCCGTGCCGGCAATGACACGTCGTCCCCGGCCACTGGCGGCCTCAACACCCAGATCAACGGCGCCTACGGCTACCTGACCCTGGACGCCAACGGCAACGGGGTCTACCACAGCAATCCGAACAGCGTTGGCGCACCGGGCGCCACCGACGTGTTCACCTACACCGTGCGCGATGCCGATGGCGACGAGAGCACCACCACCATCACCATCGACGTGCACAACAGTTGCCTGGTCGCGCACACCGACCAGGACATCACGGTCTACGAGAAAGCCCTCGACCTGAACCAGGACGGCCAGGATCTGGCCCCCGGCACGGTCATCGGCAGCGACCCGAGCGCCGCCAGCGAAACCGCGACCGGCAGCCTGGTCGGTTCAGTGACCGGCGCCACGGGCGCCGTAACCTTCACCCTGGTGGGCAATGCCACGGGCGCCTACGGTCAACTGCTACTCAATCCTGATGGCTCCTACACCTACACCCTGACTTCACCTGCCACGACGACGCCCGGCGCCAACGACGGTCCGAATGTGCTGAACGAAAGCTTCACCTACAAGGCCACAGACTCGCTGGGCAACAGCGTCACCGGCAGCCTGGTGGTCAGCATTGTCGACGACGTGCTCAAGGCCGTCGCGTCCGAACGTTCGGTGACGGCGGTGGAGATTGATTCGAACTTGCTGATCGTGCTCGACGTCTCCGGCAGCATGAAAGACGATTCCGGCGTGCCGGGGCTCTCGCGTATGGATCTGGCCAAGCAGGCGATCAGCGCCTTGCTCGACAAATACGACGACATGGGCGACGTCAGAGTCCAGCTGGTGACCTTCAGCGGCAGCGCCACCGACCAGAGTGCCGTATGGGTGGACGTGGCAACGGCCAAGACGCTGATCGCCGCGCTGAACGCGCACGGTGACACCAATTACGATGCGGCCGTGGCGATGGCCAAGACTGCGTTCGCAACCCCCGGACAACTGACCGGCGCGCAGAACATTGGTTATTTCTTCTCCGACGGCAAGCCGACCTTGGGCGAGATCGGCTCGGCGGACGAGGTCGCGTGGAAAGCCTTTCTCGATGCCAACGGCATCAAGAATTACGCCGTCGGCCTGGGCAGCGGCGCCAGAAACGTCAATCTCGATCCACTGGCCTACGACGGCAGCAGCCACACCAACACCAACGCAGTGGTGGTCACCGACCTGAACCAGCTCAACTCGGTGCTCTCCGGTACCGTGCAAGGCGCGCCGGTCACCGGCAACCTGCTGGGCGAGGGCGGTTCGTTCGGCGCCGACGGCGGGTTTGTGAAAAGCCTGGTGGTCGATGGCACCACCTACAGCTACAACCCGACTGCCAATGGCGGCCAAGGTGGGCTGACCGTCAGTGGCGGTGCCAATCACGGGACCTTCAATACGGTCGGCAACACGTTGAGCATCGCCACCGCCCATGACGGCACGCTGGTGGTCAACCTCGACACCGGCGCGTTCAACTACACCTCCCAGACCGCCACCAGTACGCTGATTACCGAGACCATCGGCTATACCGTCAGCGACAACGACGGCGACCTGGCAAGCTCGAACCTGGTGATCAAGGTTGTCCCCAACAGCCCGCCAGTGGCCGTCGCTGACAACATCATCACCAACGTGCTGTCGGGCAATATCGTCGTCCCCGGTGAGCTGCTGCTGGGCAACGACAGCGACGCCAACGGCGATCCGCTCACCGCGTCGCCCACCGGTTTCAATACCGGCTGGGTCGCCAGAGGCGCGGACTTCACCGGCACCACTGGTACAGTGAGTTTCACGGGTAACCAAGTGCAGTCGATAAACCTCAGCCGCAGCGCCTTTGTCGCCAACACCGCGACCATGACGGCGGTGCTGGTGGTCAGTGGCGCGCTGGGGGCAGTGTCCAATAACAATGCCAATGATGAGGACCGACTCAACATCAGCCTCAAGCAAGGCGAAACCCTGACCCTGGATCACAACCTGGCGGCCGGCCATGTCACCCTGGAATATTCCCTCAACGGCGGGCCTTTCATCGCTATCGCCGACGGTGCCTCGTTTACTGCGGCGGCAGATGGCAACTACCAGATCCACGTCACCAACATCGCCAATCCCGGCAACGGAAATTCCAACGCCGCGGAAAACTATCAACTGACCATGACCGTCAACTACGCCGGGGCCCAGGACATCACGCCTGACTACCACGGCACCTACGCCGCCAGCGACAACCATGGCGGCAGCGACAGCGCGGCGGTGGGCATCAGTTATCAGGCCGGACACACCCTGACGGGCACCGGTGGGGACGATGTGCTGCTTGCCGGCACGGGTGACAACGTGCTCAACGCAGGTGACGGCAACGACATCCTCAGTGCCGGCTCGGGCAACAACACCCTGCACGGCGGAGCCGGCAACGACTTGCTTTACAGCGGCGCAGGCAATGACCTGCTGGACGGCGGTACAGGCACCGACACCGCCAGCTACGCCCACGCCACGGCGGCGGTCACGGTGAACCTGGGGCTGCTGGCGGCGCAAAACACTCTGGGCGCCGGCATCGACACCTTAGGTGGTATCGAGAACCTGGTCGGCTCGAACTTCAACGACATTCTCACCGGCGACGGTGGCAATAACCGCATCGACGGCGGGCTGGGTCATGATCTGCTCAATGGTGGTGGCGGCGATGACCTGCTGATCGGTGGGCTGGGCAACAATACCCTGACCGGCGGCAGCGGCGCCGATACCTTCCAATGGCACGCGGGCAATAGCGGCCATGACGTGATTACCGACTTCACCCCAGGCGTCGACAAGCTGGACTTGTCGCAACTGTTGCAGGGCGAAAATGGCAGCACGGCGTCACTGGACGACTACCTGCACTTCACCGTCACCGGCAGCGGCGCATCGGTGATGACCAGTATCGATGTCGGCGCCACCGCAGGCGCCACACCGAACCAGACCATCGACCTGGCCGGCGTCAACCTCGCCAGCCACTACGGCGTCACGCCGGGCGCAGGTGGGATGATTGCCGGTGCGGATACGGCCACCATCATCAATGGGATGTTGAATGATCATTCGTTGAAGGTGGATACGGTCTGAGGTGAGCTGAAATGACAGACCCCGTCATTTGTTGGGCGGCAATGGCGGGTTTTTCGTACTGCACCTGCCAGATCCCTGTGGGAGCAAGTTTGGCTCCCACAGGGATATGAGGACGGCCAACGGCGATTTCGGGTGTTGGCACCCGCGCTCAAATCGTGCCCACAACGATGATGAACGTCACCGACTTGCCGTTGGAGGTCGCGGTGACCGTCACGAAACCGAATCTGTTGCCGGCGATCAGCTTCGGCGACACGGCGTCACCCTGACTGTCGCTCGTCACTGTCGGCGTCTGTTCGTCGCCGACGAATCGGGTTCCGGTTTCCCTGTCATCGATGATCGTGTAGGTGACCCAGGCGCCTTCTACCGGATTGCGGTCCTGATTCAATGTCCGTGCCGTGAGGGGGAGGGGAAACTCGGTCCCCTCGGGCGCGATCTGACCTTGCCCCGCGATCACGGACAGATGCTCCACATCCTCGGTCGGGTCGCCCTCCTGTGACACCACTCGCAAGTGGAACGTGGCCGTCTTGCCGCTGGACAGGGCGGTGACCTGCAACGTCCCCGTCCTGGCGTCGGTCAACAGGGCTGGCGACGTTGCATCACCTTCGGTGTTCGTTCGCACGGTCGGCGTCTGGTCATCCCCCTCGAACCGTGTCCCGGTCCCACCATCATCAGTGACTGCGAAGGTGACATCCGCGCCCACCACAGCCGCGTCAAGCGGGTCTTTCGCCCGTGCGGTCAATGGTTTCGAAAACCGGCTGTCCACGGGGGCGGCCTGAAGATTCCCCGCCTGCGCGCTGAGTGACTGAACCTCGCCTGGCCCGCGCGACATCACGTTCAGAGCGAGGTGGTTTGCTCCGCGGATCTGTCCTGTCTCGGACAAAAGTCGTACCCGGCCATCGATGACCTGGCCGTCGGGGGCTGTGTTATCCACGCGCAGCGTCGCCACTTGTGCGATGCCCCAGTTGGCTGCGCCTGATAGGGTGCATGACGCGGCTTTGCCGTCCTCGGCGATCCATTGGGTGCTGCCGCTCTGGCAGGACACGTCAGTGATCGCGGTGTGTGTAGGGGCCTGGTAATACAGCTGTTCTCCGGATGTCCCTGCCACCGGGGATTGGCCGTCCACCTGGGTCACTCGCACCGGAACCTGTACGCCAACCGCGCCCGGCTTGGCCATCGGCACGGTCGGCTGGTCCACCGGGATACTGCCCTCCGGCAACTTCCCACCGAAATACCCGGCGATATCGGGCCAGATGCTGCTCATCTGCGCGCCAGCGTTGTACCCCGAACTGAAACCGAAATTCAGCGCGATCACCGCATGGGTTCTTGCATCGATCACTGGCGATCCGGAAGACCCTGAGTCGGTGTCGCAGTTGTATTTGGCGAAATCCGTGCGACCGTTGTTGCGAATCTCGGTTACCGAGCAGGGACGTCCGTCATCGTGAAGGCGCGAGATCCGTTTCGGCCCCGCCAGGGGATGTCCAGCAACGTAGACCGGATCGCCAACCTCCGAGAGGCGGGTATCCAGGCCCAGGTAGCCGAAGGAGTCCAGTACACCGCTGTCGACCGTCTCCTGATCCAAAGCCAATAGCGCATAATCGGCCGACCCATCGGAGGCCAGGAGCCGCTCCACCGGCACCCGGACGGCAGGCCGCACAGCATCCGAGTCGCAGCTGGGTTCCTCGTAATCGAACTCCACCACCGTCCGAGCCAGATCCGGATTTTCACCCACGACGTGCAGGTTTGTGAGCACAAGGTTTCCAGGCCCTACCCGCCATGCAGTTCCATAGCTGCGCCCGGTGTCAATCCTGCCGACCGCGCGGGAGCGCTGGTACTTTGCCGGGTCCGACGCCTGCACGCACCGAGCCTTCTCGAGCTGACTCTCGCCGATGATCTGACCTGGAGTGATCGGGAGGGGAGGCGCAGGCAGCACGGCAGCGACCGCCGCCCCAGCACCCAGTACCAGCCCGGCAAATGCCAGCGGTGCCAGGATTGTTTTCGATCGAGTCAGCATGGCTCGGATGCTCCGGTCGCGTCAGGGGGGATGGAGCGATTAATGAAGTGGAACCGGTTCGCTGCCTACTGTCAGATCTGACAGGTCGAACAGGGGGCTGACGGGTGGTCGGCTCCTACGGTTTACGCAGGGTCTTCTGCCTGAGGATGTAGACCGTCACCAGCACCGCGCTGGTGAGCATGAAGCCGCGAGCCCATGGCAGGGGGACGAGGTAGCAGGAAAACAGGATGCTCGCCCACATCAGCCCGATGGCGTAGACCTTGCCCTTGAGCGGGATGCCATTGCCGCTGAGGTAGTCACGGATCCACGGGCCGAGGCGAGGGTGGTCTACCAGCCACTGGTAGAAACGCGGAGAGCTACGGGCAAAACAGGCAGCCGCCAGCAGCAGGAAGGGAGTCGTAGGGAGGACGGGAACGAAGATACCGATGACCCCCAGCACCACGCTCAACCAGCCGATGGCCAGCAGAGCGTAACGCAGGATCAGCGGGCGATTGCCAATGGGCGCGGACACCCAGGCACTCAGTGGTGACGAGGCTTGAGGATCGCCGGTTTCTCATCCGGTGCGTTGCACAGCAGGTACAGGGCGGTGAGGGCCTCCGGGATCTGCACGATCATGTCGTCCATCAGGTTGGCGTCGGCAGCGATGTCTGAGAACTCCGGTTGCTCGTCGAACAGGCCGGAACCGACCATGATCGGCAGCAGCATTTCGCTGACTTCCTCTTCGGCGGTTTCGAACCAGGCCGCTTCGCGCAGGAAAACCCCTTCCATGAAACCGATGCACCAGCCACGCAGTTCCGAATCGTCCGGGTCATCGCCCAGGTCCAGCTCGCAGGGCAGTTCGAATTCTTCGTCGGAAGCCAGCTGACGGGCGATGTGTGCCTTGAGACCCACCAGCGTGGCTTCGATTTCGATGCGCTGGGCTTCGTCGCTGTAATGCGGCTCCTCGGCGAACAGTGCGTCGATCCATTCACGATCCGGCACCGGCTCGGAGCAGATCGACAGGGCGGTCAGATAGCCATGAGCGGCCACGTAGTCCAGCGCTTCCTCGTGCAGCTCATCGGCGTCGAGGAAGACTTGCAGGCGGGTCAGTTGCTCAGCGAAGGACATTACGGGCTACCTTGGGGAATAAACAATGCGGGAATTCTAGGCCTTCTTGAGCGCCCAGGCCAGCCGCATGGCATATTTGCCTTTCCCATGGCGGCTGGGTTGCCCCAATGGCCGGGCCTGCATCCCCCGTGGCGAGGGAGCTTGCTCCCGCTGCGTGGCGAAGCCGCCCCCGAAACAGGGCCGCTGCGCGCCCAGCGGGAGCAAGCTCCCTCGCCACGGGTTCAATGGCTTCAATGCCTCTTGTCAGCGGCGCCCTCTGCAACGAAGGCCTCGGGTATACTGCCGCGTTTTGCGATGCCCTGCGGCGTCTCGCCGGTTCGAAACGCGCCCTTACGATTTGCCGGTGCAGCGTTTGCAATTCTGAACCAGCCTTGCAGGGATGTTTCGGTGATTTTTGGAGTTTCTATGCTCGAACAGGCTCAGCGCGTCCTCAAGGACATCTTCGGCT
This sequence comes from Pseudomonas sp. SMN5, assembly GCF_052041925.1. Classification (NCBI taxonomy): domain Bacteria; kingdom Pseudomonadati; phylum Pseudomonadota; class Gammaproteobacteria; order Pseudomonadales; family Pseudomonadaceae; genus Pseudomonas; species Pseudomonas sp. SMN5. Next base: position 385,789 of record NZ_JBKGGX010000002.1, on the reverse strand, counting down.
ACGACAGTTTTCGTGGTCGTCAGGGTGCCATTATTGAGCGCGTGGCCAGCGGTGGCGATGCCCTGGTGCTCATGCCCACCGGTGGTGGCAAGTCCCTGTGCTACCAGGTACCGGCGCTGTTGCGCAATGGCCTGGCGGTGGTGGTTTCCCCACTGATCGCGCTGATGGATGACCAGGTCGCGACCCTTGAAGAGCTGGGCGTCGCGGCCGCTTCGCTGAACTCCACCCTGAGCGCCGACCAACAGCGGGAGCTGGCGGCGCGCATCAGGCGGGGCGAAGTGAAGATGTTGTACCTGGCACCGGAGCGCCTGGTACAGCCGCGCATGCTGGCGTTCCTGCAGAGCCTGGAAATCGCCCTGTTCGCTATCGACGAAGCTCACTGTGTATCCCAATGGGGCCACGATTTCCGGCGCGAGTACCTGCAACTGGGGCAACTGGCAGAACTGTTCCCCGACGTACCCCGCATCGCCCTGACCGCCACGGCGGACAAACGAACCCGCGAGGAAATCGTCTCGCGCCTGCACTTGCAGGACGCCGAGCGGTTCCTTTCAAGCTTCGACCGCCCCAACATTTTCTACCGCATCGTGCCCAAGGAGCAGCCGCGCAAGCAGTTGCTGGCGTTCCTGGCCGAGCGCCGCAGCGATGCCGGCATCGTGTATTGCCTGTCGCGTAAAAAGGTCGACGAAGTGTCGGCGTTTCTTTGCGAGCAAGGTTTCCCGGCACTGCCGTACCACGCCGGCCTGCCCAATGAGCTGCGGGCCTACCACCAGAAGCGCTTCCTCAACGAGGAAGGGCTGATCATGGTTGCCACCGTGGCGTTCGGCATGGGCATCGACAAGCCCAACGTACGCTTCGTCGCGCACCTGGACCTGCCCAAATCCCTCGAGGCGTACTATCAAGAAACCGGGCGAGCCGGTCGCGATGGCTTGCCGGCCGACGCCTGGATGGCCTACGGCCTGCAAGATGTGGTGATGCTCAAGCAGATGCTGCAGAACTCCGAAGGCGATGAGCGCCACAAGCGCCTGGAGCAGCACAAGCTCGACGCCATGCTCTCACTCTGCGAGGAAACCCGCTGCCGACGCCAGACCCTGCTGGCCTATTTCGACGAAGACATGCCCCAGCCATGCGGGCATTGCGACAACTGCGTCGACGGCGTGCAGACCTGGGACGCCACCGAGCCGGCCCGCCAGGCACTGTCGGCGATCTTCCGCACCGGCCAGCGCTACGGTGTCGGGCATCTGGTGGACGTATTGCTGGGCAAGGACAACGAAAAGGTCCGTAACTTCGGCCACCAGCATCTTTCGGTTTTCGGCGTGGGCAAGGCCCGTACCGAGGGCGAGTGGCGGTCATTGTTCCGCCAATTGGTCGCACGCGGGTTGGCGGACATCGACCTGGAAGGCTACGGCGGCCTGCGCCTGACCGAGAGCTGCAGGCCATTGCTCAAGGGCGAAGTCACCCTGGAACTGCGGCGTGATCTCAAGCCGGCCACGGCGGTCAAGAGCAGCAAGAGCCAGGCCAGCCAACTGGTGCGCGGCGAAGAGCGTGACCAGTGGGAGGCCTTGCGTGCCCTGCGCCGCAAGCTCGCCGAGGAACATGGCGTGCCACCCTACGTCATCTTCCCGGATTCGACCCTGTTGGAAATGCTTCGCAGCCAACCGACGTCGCTGGCGGAAATGGCTCGGGTCAGTGGCGTGGGCGCACGCAAGCTGGAGCGCTATGGCGAGGCCTTCCTCCAGGTGCTGGGTGGCGAGGCCGAGACGCCGAAAGCAGTGGCCGACGTCCGCCACGAACTCATTACGCTGGCGCGGGCCGGCATGACCCCGTTGCAGATTGCCGGGCAGTTGCAATGCTCCGAGAAAAATGTCTACGCCATGCTGGCCGAGGCCATTGGCGAACAGCAGTTGTCCCTGGAGCAGGCTCTTGATCTGCCGGAAGAGCTGATGGGCGAGGTACAGGACGCGTTCCTGGACGGCGAAGGCGAATTGCCGTCCGTGTCGGAGGTCGCCGAGCTGTTCGCGGGACGGGTTCCGGAAGGCGTGCTGTATTGCGTCAGGGCTGCATTGCAATCGGAATTCGAAGTCTGATCAATGAGTTAAACGCCTTTAACGATTCATCAAGGTGCAAACCTTGCTTGAATCCGAAGCTCATGCTTAGCTGACTAATAATTAGTATTTCTCTATTTCAGATCCGATGAGTTTTTTATGTCTTTAACCGATGAACACCGATTTGGCATGCAACTGGCGCAGATTTCCCGTGGCTGGCGAGCCGAGCTGGATCGTCGCCTGGCCGGGCTGGGCCTGTCTCAGGCGCGCTGGCTGGTGCTGTTGCACCTGGCCCGTTTCGAACAGGCGCCGACTCAGCGTGAGCTGGCCCAGAGCGTCGCGGTCGAGGGGCCGACCCTGGCCCGGCTCCTCGACAGCCTGGAAACACAGGGCCTGGTGCAGCGTCAGGCCGTGGCCGAGGACCGTCGAGCGAAGAAGATCGTGCTGTGCGCTCCGGCCCGGCCGCTGATCGAACAGATCGAAACCATCGCCACGCAGCTGCGCCGGGAAGTCTTCGAAGGCATCGACGAGGCGGACATCAGCCTGTGTATGCGTGTCCATGAAACCATCCTGGCCAATCTGGAAAAATCCTGAGGCATATCCCCGGCATTCAACTTTTGAGATTCGGCGATTAGCGAACTATAACCAGTACTAAGCGTTCGTATTGGAAGCGTTTACGCTCAGTCTGGTAATCGAAAGGGATGCCCATGCTTGGAAGTCTGCAGTTCACGTTGCGCCGTCGGGTCAGCGTGTTGGTCGTCGTGGGTGCCCTGGGATATTCGGCGTTGGCGTCTGCGCTGGGGCTGGGGGAGATCACCCTCCATTCGGCCCTGAACCAGCCATTGCGCGCCGATATCGCCCTGGTGGATGTGGCCGGTCTCAGCGAGGGCGATCTCTCGGCCAGCCTGGCCAGCCCTGACGATTTCAATCGGGCCGGCGTAGAGCGGGTGTTCTTTCTGAGCAACCTGCGTTTCACGCCGGTGTTGCGTGGCGACCGCAGCTTCATTCGGGTGACGTCCAGCAAACCGGTGGAGGAGCCGTTCCTCAACTTCCTGGTACAGGTCAATCAACCCAACGGTCGGTTGCTACGCGAATTCACCGTGCTGATCGATCCGCCGGGCACACCCGGTATTGTTCCGGCTCGTGACGAACCTGCAGGCGATTCTCCGTCAATGAGGGCAGACCAGGCGCCTGCCATCAAGCCGCCTCCGGCGACTTTGGGCAAGCGCTACACCGTCGTCCAGGGGGACAATCCCTGGGGCATCGCCAAGCGCTTGCATGACGCAGGCAGCAACGCCTCGGTCAATGAACTGATGCAGGGAATCCAGGCGCTGAATCCCGGCAGCGACCGGCTCTCCATCGGCCAGCGCCTGTTGTTGCCAGATTCGGCAGTACTTCCGGCTGCTGATGCTGATGCTGCCGCTGCGGCCCCCGCCCCGGCTGCTCCCGACGAGCAATTGGCGGCCAGCGTGCTGCAGAGCCAGCAGCAACAGTCCACCATCGACCAGTTGCAGGCCAGGCTCCAGGCCCAGGACGAGGAAATCGCCGCCCAGCGCAAACAGATCGGCGAATTGCAGGCCCGATTGGCCGAAGCAGTACCAGAAGCCCCGGTTGCGTCGCAGCCGCCCGAGCCCGCCGATTCGGTGCCTGAACCGAGCCCTGCACCAACCCCCGCACCGGCACCTGCACCGGCCGCGGATACTACTGCGGCCGTAGAGCCGGTCGCCGAGCCGGAAGGTATCGATTGGCTGTGGATAACAGGACTGGTAGGGCTGCTGGCGTTGCTCGCGCTGTTGCTGTTCGTTCGTCGCCGGCAACAGCGGGGGACGGCGGACCCGGCGCCCATGCCCGAGCGTCCTGGGCCGGAGCTTGAAGACCAAGCCGACATCTATGCGCCGCTTCCCGACAAAGAGCAGCCGGAGACTGCCGCGTCATTCCATAACGGTGATGCACCACTGGGCGACGTGTTGGAGGGCGTTGGGATTTACCTGACCTATGGGCGTTTTACCGAAGCCGCCGGGCTGCTACGTGCGGCGCTGCTGGCGGAACCTGAACGCACCGACCTGGGCCTGAAGTTGCTCGAAGTCCTGGGCAAGCAGGGTGATGTCATTGGTTTCCAGGCGCAGGAGCATCACTTGCTGGCGCAGGGCATCGACGCCGGAACGCTGCAAGCCGTTCGCGAGCGCTACCCCAAGGTCGCGGCGATCGCCACGCCGGTAGTGCCGCCACCGGAGCTTCAGGCTCCGCTTCCCGAGCTTGAGCCCGTCGCTGCCCCTGCACCGGCTCCCGCCCCGCCCAGTGACGAATTCGAGCTGAACCTGGATGCGCTGTCCATGGACAGTAGCTGGGACCTTGCAGACACCCAGCCAGCCCCTGCCGGGAAAACCGCTGTCGTACCACCTGTGCCCGTGGACACTCCCAATGGCCTGTCGCTTTCAGGCTTCGATGAGCCTGAATTGCAATGGGAGGCGCCACTGGAAACCGAGTCATTGGATGACGCCTTCCTCGATAGTTTTGCCGACGAAGAACAGTCGCTGGAGCTGGAATCACTGCCGTTCGAGTCCGAACCTCTCCAATCCCTCTCGCTGGAGCCCCAAGCCCCGGAACATGCGGCCAAACTGGAACAGGCACAGAACTGCATCGATGATGGCGACCTGAAGACCGCCGTGACGCTGCTCGAAGAACTGCTCCAGGAAGGCGATGAACCGCTCAAGCAGACCGCCCGGATACTGCTGGCCGGGATTCGCTGAGTTCCTGGGGCCTGTGCCGTGACTACTGGCCTATTCGTCGGATCGCCCGGAGCAAGCCCGCTCCACAGGAGCCTGGGGCGCTCACACAGAGGGGCACTGCAAATTCCCTGTGGGAGCGAGCCTGCTCGCGATGGCGGTGGGTCAGCTTACGAAGTTGTTGAATGTGCCCTCGCCATCGCGAGCAAACCCGCTCCCACAAGGCATTTGGCGATGGGTATCATGGCAGGCCTTCCCCCAGGAATTCCCGCCATGACCGCAGCTAAACCGGAAGTCGTCATCACTTACTGCACCCAGTGCCAATGGCTGCTGCGCGCCGCCTGGTTGGCCCAGGAGCTGCTCAGCACCTTTGGCGACGATTTGGGGAAGGTGTCCCTGGTGCCGGGAACCGGTGGGATATTCCAGATCAGTTGCGACGGCCAGCAGATCTGGGAGCGCAAGGCCGATGGCGGTTTTCCCGAAGCCAAGGTGCTCAAGCAGCGGGTCCGCGACCGGATCGACCCGGAGCGCGACCTGGGTCATAACGACCGGGTTCAGTGAGACGCCACTTCGGCGCCCACATCCGGTTTCTTCGCGCCGCCCAGTTGGCTCGATACCACGATGGCAACGATGATCAGCACGCCTCCCAGCAGCATGCGCAGTGTCGGGCTCTCATCGAACAGCAGCCAGGCCATGGCGATGCCGTAGACCGGTTCCATGGCGAAGACCACCGCCGCCGTACGGGCCTTGATCACCGCCAGGCTAGCGACGAACAGGCTGTGGGCCAGGCCGGTGCAGAAGACCCCGAGCAGCGCGATCCACAGCCAATCGATGGGCCGTACATCACTTAATTGCGGCGCGGCCATCGGCAGCAGGCACAACCCGACCACCACGTTCTGACACAGTGCCGCCTGCACCGGCGGTACGTGGGCGGATCCGGCGCGGTTGGTCAATGACAGCAGTGAAAACAGCAAGCCCGACGTTACCGCCCACAGCAGGCCGGTGGTCGCGCCGCTGGCCAGGTCGAAGTCTGGCGTGACCAGCACCAGGCCGATACTCACCAGCACCACCAGCAGGATTTCATTGGTGCGAATTCGCTCGCGGAATATCAGTCCTTCGAGCAGCACCGTGAAGGCCGGAAAACTGGCGAACCCCAGCGTGGCGATCGCCACCCCGGCGACCTTGACCGCAATGAAGAAACTCACCCAGTGCCCCGCCAGCAACAACCCGCCCAGCAGCAAGCGCCGAGCATCCGCAGGCCGGAGTTTCTGCCAGCGGGTGTGGCTGGCGAACCGGGCGAACATCGCCAGGGCCAGCACCGCGAATACCGCGCGGCCAAACACGATGATCGCAGGGGAGGCAGCAGCCAGTTTGCCGAACACACCGGTCAGGCCGAACATGAGTGCGCCGATATGCAAGGCGCCGAGGGCAGTGCGGGGAGTCATTGCAGTCCTTTTCTACAGGTAAGCCGAAACCGATCAGGCTGGGACACTGATATCTAACGGTGGGAGCGAGCCTGCTCGCGATGACGGCAGCACATCCAACATCCCTGCAAGCTGATACACCGCATCGCGAGCAGGCTCGCTCCCACAGGGTATTTTGGTCTTGCGTACAGAGCCCTGTCTGTCGCGATCCTGGCGATTTTTAGCGCCAGGCTAGCGCTGGCGCCGCAATCTGCCCGGCGAGGCGCCGAATTCGCGCAGCACCGCAGCGGCGAAGGCGCTCTGGGAGCTGTAGCCGACGCGCTGGGCGATCTCACCGATGGGCAAATCCGAATCGCGCAGCATTCCCACGGCCTTGTGCAAGCGCCGGCTACGAATGTAGTCCATGGGCGTTTGCCCGCATTCGGCGACGAAGCGCGCATGCAGGCGGGCGCTGGAGAGGCCCGCGACCTGTGCCAGATCGGCGACTTGCAGCGGGTAGGCCGCGTATTGGTCGATGTGCGCGTTGAGCGCGGCGTAAGGCAGGCGCCGCCCGCCGACCGACTCCTGACGAACACCGTTGAGCGTGGCCAACAGCAGCACGGCGCCCTGATGCGCGATGAGCGGATCCTCCACCGGACTGCTCGCCAGCCAACTGACCAACTGGCTCTGACCGGCATCCAGGGGCAGGCGAGCACTGTTGTCCAGCAGGCGCCGGCTGGCATCGGCATGCTCCCCCAGGCATTGCCCGATCCAGTCGTCGCCAGGCACGTCCAGTACCAGGCAACGACTGCCATTGGGGCTGCCGCAGGCATGATGAGCGCCCGCCGGCACGACCACGAAACTCTGCTGCACCACCTGGCTGCCGAGCCCGTCGACCTCGAAGTCCAGCGCACCGGACAACCCGAACACCAACTGGGCATGGTCATGGCTGTGGACGATCAGGTCGTGGCTGTAATGGCGTAGCGTGAGGATAGGGCTCATCGCGGTCTCCCGTGTCAGGCCGCCAGCATACACCGCCAGCGCGATGTACCGGACTGTCATGTAACGGACTTGTGTTTGTCATGGGCTATTAACCGCGCAGGCGCACAGTGGAAAAAACGATCAGAGGGGGTTGCCCATGACCAGCGCCGAGCTCGCCAGACCCAGCCGCAAGCAGCGTGTCCGCACCCTGTGGATATCCGACGTGCACCTTGGCACCCGTGACTGCCAGGCCGAGCACTTGTCGCAATTTCTCAAGGGCTATCACGCCGACAGGATCTATCTGGTGGGCGACATCATCGACGGCTGGAAACTGCGCGGTGGCATGTATTGGCCCCAAGCCCACACCAACGTCATCCGCCGCTTGCTGACCATGAGCAAGCGCGGCACCGAGGTGATCTACGTCACGGGCAACCACGACGAATTCCTGCGGCGCTATTCGAAGCTGATCCTGGGCAACATCCAGCTGGTAGACGAAGCGGTACACGTGACCGCCGATGGCCGGCAACTGCTGGTGATCCACGGCGACCAGTTCGACGTCATTACCCGTTACCACCGATGGCTGGCGTTCCTCGGCGACTCGGCCTACGAATTCACCCTCACGCTCAATCGCTGGCTCAACCACTGGCGCGCTCGTTATGGCTACGGTTACTGGTCGCTCTCGGCGTACCTCAAGCACAAGGTCAAGACGGCTGTCAGCTTCATCAGTGATTTCGAAGAAGCCATCGCCCACGAATGCGTCAAGCGCGAGCTCGATGGCGTGGTCTGCGGGCACATCCACCATGCCGAGATCCGCCAGGTGGGCGAGGTGGAGTACCTCAATTGTGGCGATTGGGTCGAGTCGTGCACGGCGCTGATCGAGCACTGGGACGGGTCGATCGAGCTGTATCGGTTGGCCGATGCCCAGGCGCGGGAAGCGCAGTTGAAGGCATTGAAAATCCCTGGACCGGCCTGACGCCTCTCCCAAGACAAAACACAAAACCCGTGGCGAGGGAGCTTGCTCCCGCTGGCTGCGCAGCAGCCCAAACGAGGGGGCGCTCCGCGCCCAGCGGGAGCAAGCTCCCTCGCCACGGGTTTTGTGTCAAGCAGGCTATAGGGGTGTGTATCAGGCAAGCCACAGAGTCGTGTTGTCAGGCAGGTTGTTGCGCCATTGCCGCCTTGTAGATCGACTGCCTCGGCGCCGCGAAAATCCTATGCAGCATCGGCTCGAAGAAGCCCAACGGCAGGGTGTCGTAGGCGGGATCGAACGCTGCGGCGTCGTAAAGGGCGCAGAAATCGATGGTTGCCTGGTATTGCGGGTGATCGCGAAATTGCTCGCGCAGGTGTCGGTCCATGCCCAGGTGATGGAAGAAGTAGTAACCCTGGAAGATCCCGTGTTTTTCCACCATCCACAGATTCTCTGCACTGACGAACGGCTTGAGGATCGCCGCCGCGATATCCGGGTGGTTGTACGAGCCCAGCGTATCGCCGATATCATGGAGCAGCGCGCAGGCGACATATTCCTCATCCCGACCATCCCGATACGCGCGAGTGGCGGTTTGCAGGGAGTGGGTCAGGCGGTCCACCGGGAAACCGCCGAAGTCTCCGTCCAGCAACTTCAGGTGGGCCAGGATCCGGCCCGGCAACTGACGGGCATAGGCGCTGAAGTCGGCTGCGATGAGCGCCCAGTCTTCCTCAGTGCCGTCCTGCATATGCGTAAAGCCTGCGTGAGCGCTCATTGACAAATCCTTTGTGAGGTTAGAACGCAACCTTGCCCAGCAGCATGTCGCGGTACATGACGAAATCACCGAGCAGGCTGTAGAACGGATGCTGGAAGGTGGCGGGACGATTCTTTTCAAAGAAGAAATGCCCGACCCAGGCGAAGCCATAGCCAGCGACCGGGAGGGCAAGCAACCACCAACCGCTTCCGACAACCAGCGCCAGGGTGAAAATCAGGATGACCAGGGAGGTACCGACGAAATGCAGTCGTCGGCAGGTGCTGTTGCCATGCTCGCTGAGGTAATACGGGTAGAACTCGGCGAACGTCTTGAATTGTCTGGCGTTTTCCACGACTGCGGGCTCTGTGGTTGTTGTTTTCGAGACGAGTGCATTGAGCTTGCTTATGGAAGTCTAGAGCGATCATTCACAACGGCCAGTGACAATGGGCGCCACTTTAGTATCCTTCGCAAATCCGGCCGTACCCTGCGGCTCGTCATGCAAGTAGACCGTCATGCACGAACGAACGACTTCTTCAAGCTGGGCGATGGGGATTGTCAAGGCGCTGGAAATGGACGGCCTCGACTGCCGAGCGCTGTTCAAGCAACTGGGGCTGGACTTCGATGCGCTGGACGACCCGGATGCGCGTTTCCCCCAGGACTCGATGACCCGGCTCTGGCAACGGGCGGTGGAGGTGTCCGGCAACCCGGCCATCGGCTTGAACATGGGCAAGGTGGCGCGCCCGGCGTCGTTCCATGTGGTGGGCTACGCCCTGATGTCCAGCCGCACGCTGCTGGAAGGTTTCCAGCGCCTGGTGCGTTACCAACGGATCATCGCCGAAAGTGCCGAGTTGAGTTTTCGCCAGTTGGGGGAGGGCTATGGGCTGATCCTGACGGTACACGGCGATCACGTGCCACCCACCCGTCAGAGTGCCGAAGCGTCCCTGGCCTGCGCGCTGGCGCTGTGCAACTGGTTGACCGGCCGCGCCCTGCGTCCGGTGAAGGTATTGTTTCAAGGCCCCGAACCCTTGGACCTGACGCCTTACCAGCAGGCCTTTCCCGCACCGCTGGTATTCGGCGCGCCCCATGATGCTCTGATCTTCGAACGGGCCGACCTGGAAGCTCCCCTGCCTACGGCCAACGAAGCCATGGCCCTGCTCCATGATCGGTTCGCCGGGGAGTACCTGGCGCGGTTTTCGGAAAGTCGCGTGACCCACAAGGCGCGGCAGGTGCTGTGTCGACTGTTGCCGCAGGGCGAGCCCAAGCGTGACGTGGTGGCGCAGACGCTGCACTTGTCCCAGCGCACCTTGCAGCGGCGTTTGCAGGAAGAGGGCACCAGCTTCCAGAGCTTGCTCGACGACACCCGCCGGGAACTGGCCGAGCAATACCTGGCACAACCGGCCATGACGTTGCTGGAGATCGCTTATCTGCTGGGGTTTGCTGACCCGAGTAACTTTTTCCGGGCCTTTCGTCGTTGGTTCGACACCACGCCCGGCGAATACCGGACACGGCTGGCGAGCGTGGTAGCGCCGGTCAGTGGCGCCAGAACGCCGGGATACACAGCACGAACACCGTGATGATCTCCAGGCGTCCCAGCAACATCCCCGCTGACAGGATCCATTTCGCGGCATCCGGCAGCGGTGCGAAGTTGCCGGCCGGACCGATGGTTTCCCCCAGCCCCGGACCGACGCCGGACACGGTACTGGCGGCCCCGGTCAGCGCGGTCATCCATTCCACGCCCAACAGCGACAGCAAGAGGGCGATCACGCAGATGGTGATGGCAAAGAAGAACGAGAACGTCAGGATCGAACGGACGATTTCTTCGTCGAGGCGGTGACCGTTGTACTTCTGCTTGATCACCGCCCGCGGGTGGATCAGTTGCATGAGGTTGGCCCGCAGTAGGATGTAGGCGACCTGAAAGCGGAAGATCTTGATTCCGCCGGCGGTCGAGCCGGAGCAACCGCCGACGAATCCCAGGTAGAAGAACAGCATCAGCGAGAAGTTGCCCCACAGGCTGTAGTCGCCCAGGGCGAAACCGGTGGTGGTGACAATCGACGTCACGTTCAGCGCCACGTGCCGCAAGGCATCCAGCCAGTGCAGGTCGGTGGTCGCCCAGTACCAGGTGCCGAGCACCAGCCAGGTCACCAGCAGTACGCCGATCAGGCCCTGGACCTGCTGGTCCTTGATCAGCGCCCGGCGATGGCCGCGCAGCATGGCGACATACAGGGCGAAGGGCAGGCTGCCGAGGATCATGATGACGATGGCGACCCAGTGCACCGCCGGTTGGGTCCATTTGGCCAGGGACAGGTCCGATGTGGAAAAACCGCCGGTGGAGATGGCAGACATGGAATGGTTGATGGCGTCGAACAGGCTCATCCCGGCCCACCAGAGCGCCAGCGTGCCGAGGATCGTGATGCCCACGTAGGACGACACGATCAGCCTGGCCACCATGTGCGAGCGGGGCATGACTTTTTCCGAACGGTCCGACGACTCGGTCTGGAACAGCCGCATGCCACCGATGCGCAGCAGCGGCAGGATCGCCACCGCCATGCCGATGAAGCCGATCCCGCCGAGCCAGTGCAACAGCGAGCGCCACATCAGGATGCCTGGAGACATGTTATCCAGGCCGCTGAGGACCGTGGCGCCCGTGGCGGTGATGCCTGACATGCTTTCGAAGAACGAATCGGTGTAGCTGATGTGCTGGGTCAGCAAGAACGGCAGCGCCGCGAAGATACACACCACCAGCCAGCTGCTGACGGTCAGCAGGTACATGTCTCGGGGGCGCAGGTGTACGTGTTCCGGGCGTCCGGGCAGCACCAGGGCCAGGCCGGCAAGGAAGGTGATCATGCTCGACCAGAGGAACGATGGCAGGTCGCGGGTGCGCTCGAAGACCACCAGGGTGGCCATCGGCACGACCATGAAGATCGCCAGGGTGATCAGGAAGATGCCGATGATGAAACCAATGATTCGCAGGGTCGGCAACGCCATGAAGTCCGCTCGGGCTGAAAAAGGGAAGGGCGCCATTCTACCCGTGGCAAGAAGCATGTAAACCAACCGCCGGCGGGCTCGGTGCGGCAGGCGTGGGCAGTGCAAGACGAATTTGCGCTGACGGACTTCTCCCGCAGCCACTAGAATAGCCGGACATTTTTATCAGGGAGATGGCCGATGCAGGCTCTCGACGCTTTGCTCAACCGTGTTTCCGTCCCGCGCCTGGTGGACCCGGCACCCACCCCCGAACAGCGCGAGATCATGTTCGCCGCTGCCATGCGCGCGCCGGACCACGGCCAGTTGCGGCCCTGGCGTTTTCTGACAGTCGAAGGGCAGGCGCGCTATCGCATGGGCGAACTACTGGCCGAAGCGGCACGCTTCAATGATCCGCTGGTGCCTGAGGCCGTAGTGGAGAAGGCACTCAACGGCCCGCTGCGTGCACCGCTGGTCGTGGTGGTGATCGCTCGTTTGCAGGACCATTTCAAAATACCCAAATCCGAGCAGCTGCTGGCGGCCGGCTGCGCGGCCCACGGGATCCTGCTGGCCGCGTATGCTCAGGGTATTGGCGGCGTATGGCGCACGGGGGAACTGGCCTACTCGCCCCACGTCGCCGAAGGGTTCGGCCTGGCGGACGGCGAAGAGGTGATCGGTTTCCTGTACCTGGGCACCCCGCAGAAAGAAGCCCGGGTCGCGCCGAAGGAAGATACGGCTGAATTCGTCAGTGAGTGGACGGGGGCGTAGATCCGGAGGATAACGTCCCATCTCAGGCATTCATGATTACCGTGGCGAGGGAGCTTGCTCCCGCTCGGGTGCGAAGCAACCGCAAAAAAGGGGTCTGCTGCGCAGCCCAGCGGGGGCAAGCTCCCTCGCCACGTGTTTGAGCCGTCTCTATTATCTGCAAACGTCCGCAATCGCCTCGGCCAGTAGGCTCAGGCGCGTGGCGTCGATGCCTGCCACATTGGCCCGGCCGGTGCCAACCATGTACACACTGTGCCGCTCGCGCAGCTGCCGGACCTGTTCCGGCGCCAGGCCGGTGTAGGAGAACATCCCGCGTTGCACACCGATATGGGCAAAGCGCTCGCGCAACCCGTGGGGTTCGAGGGCATCCAGCAGACCGCTGCGTAACTGGGCGATGCGCAGGCGCATGCTTTCCACTTCTTCGGCCCACTGGCTCTTGAGTCGGGCATCGCCAAGGATCGTCGCCACGACCGCTGCGCCATGATCCGGCGGCGTCGACCAGAGGTTACGGGCGACGTGGGCCAACTGGCTGCGGATATCCAGCAACTTGTCGGTATCCCTGGCGCAGACGATCAGTGCGCCGATGCGGTCGCGGTACAGGCCGAAGTTCTTCGAACAGGAACTGGTGATCAACATCTCCGGCAATGTCTCGGCAAACAGCCGGACCGCCCAGGCGTCCTGCTCCAGACCATCGCCAAAGCCCTGGTAGGCGAAGTCGATCAACGGCAGCAGGCTGCGGCTGCGCACCACCTCCAACACCTGGCGCCACTGGTCCTGGGACAGGTCGAAGCCGGTGGGGTTGTGGCAGCAGGCGTGCAACAGCACCACATCACCCGAAGGTACCTGGTTCAGGGTCGCCAGCATCGCTGTGAAGTCCAAGCGGTTGTCGGCGCCCACGTAAGGGTAATGGCTGGCCTTGACCCCGGCCGCAGCGAAGAGGGTTTCGTGGATCGGCCAGGTCGGGTTGCTCAGCCAGACGCCACGACCCGGCAGGCATTGGGCGATGAAGTCGGCACTCAGGCGCAGGGCCCCCGTGCCGCCCGGAGTCTGGGTGGCGCCGGCGCGTTTTTGCGCGATCAACTCCGAGCCGGCACCCAGCACCAGTTCGTTGATCAACCGACCGAAATCGGCATCGCCATGGCCACCGATGTAGGTCTTGGTGGTCTGGCGATCCACCAGACGCTGTTCAGCCTGCTTCACCGATCCGAGAATCGGCGTCAGGCCTTGGGCGTCCTTATAGACGCCCACCCCCAGGTCGAACTTGCTCGGGTTGCTGTCGGCCCCGTAGGCCTCCATCAGTCCGAGGATCGGATCGCCGGGTACGCGGCCGATGGCATCGAAGTGCATTACTTGCGGCCCTCGGCGGTCTTGGCGACTTCATCGGTGCGCGCGGCCATGATGAAGTCATTACGATGCAGGCCCTTGATGGAGTGGCTCCACCAGGTCACGGTGACTTTGCCCCACTCGGTCAGCAGGCCGGGATGGTGACCTTCGGCCTCGGAGATTTCACCGACGGCGTTGGTGAAGGCCAGTGCGTGCTTGAAATTCTTGAACAGGAAAACCTTCTCCAATTGCATCACGCTGTCGCGCACTTCGATGTTCCAATCCGGGATCTGCTTGATCAGGACCGGCAGTTCTTCGTCGCTGACTTGCGGGGCGTCGGCACGGCAGGCTTCGCAATGGGCTTGGTTCAGAGCGTTCATGGTGTGTTTCCTGGAGCGAATATTTGAAAAATGTCGATGCCACCCACGCTAAAGCAAAGCCGCGGGTCGCAACAGACTCACTTGAGCGTAAAAAACGCCATTCAGGCGGCTTTCGGCGGAAATTTCGGTGCGTGCAGGCCCAGCTCCCGGCCACGCTGGACCATGCCCATGATGTCTTCATGGGCCAGATCGAACAGGCGCTTGAGCTCAGGCAGGACAAAGTACAACGGTTGCAGGATGTCGATACGATACGGCGTGCGCATGGCTTCCAACGGATCGAACGGCTGATGCTCCGGCTCGTCCGACAGGCAGTACACGGTTTCCTTGGGCGACGAGAGGATGCCTCCACCGTAGATGCGCCGGCCCTGGGGGGTATCCACCAGGCCGAACTCGATGGTCATCCAATACAGGCGCGCCAGATACACGCGTTCTTCCTTGGACGCCTGTAGGCCGAGTTTGCCGTAGGTGTGGGTGAATTCAGCGAACCAGGGGTTGGTCAGCAACGGGCAGTGGCCGAAGATCTCGTGGAAAATATCCGGCTCTTGCAGGTAATCCAGTTCTTCACGGGTGCGTATGAAGGTGGCAACCGGAAACTGCTTGCTGGCGAGCAATTCGAAGAAGGTCTGGAAGGGGATCAGCGCCGGCACCCGGGCGACTTGCCAGCCGGTGGTTTCACCCAGCACCTTGTTGATTTCGTCCAGTTGGGGAATGCGGTCGTGGGGCAAGCCGAGCTTGTCGATGCCGTCCAGGTACTCCTGGCACGCACGGCCTTCGATGACTTTCAGCTGGCGGGTGATCAGCGTATTCCACACCGCGTGTTCTTCGGCGGTGTAGTGAATAAAACCTTGCGCATCGGGCTCGCGGGCCACGTAGTGCGTCTGCTTCATGCTGTTCTCCTGCTGTTTCCCAGGCTTTGAAACCGGGAAAGACTATTTGTTGTTATGTCCAGCGATGCATTAGAGATAACCCAGGGCAGAGGGATTTGCAGCAGAGGGTCGTGGGCGGATTCGGCGGGGCAGCAGGGCTATTCGTAAATTTTTCGTTACGGATTGGCTTGAGTGGGCGCAGTTGTCGAGATATCAGGCTAGGATTTGGTCTACAGCTGTCACATAATCTTGACAACTATTTGCGCTACGCAATGAAAAACGCCCTGCTCAATCCCGTGGCGAGGTAGCTTGCTCCCGCTGGGCTACGCAGTAGCCCTAAAATCAGGGGCCGCTGCGCGCTCCAGCGGGAGCAAGCTCCCTCGCCACGGGATGTGGGTGGCTTCAATGGCGCCTTGTCTCCTACACATCCGAGTCCTTCCATGCGCATCAAAGTCCATTGCCAGAACCGCATCGGCATCCTGCGGGACATCCTCAACCTGCTGGTGGAATACGGCATCAACGTCGCTCGTGGTGAAGTCGGCGGTGAGCACGGCAACGCGATCTATCTGCATTGCCCGAACCTGATCAACATTCAGTTCCAGGCGTTGCGCCCGAAGTTCGAAAATATCGCCGGAGTGTTCGGCGTCAAGCGCGTGGGACTGATGCCCAGCGAGCGTCGACACATGGAGCTCAACGCCTTGCTCGGTGCCCTGGAGTTTCCGGTGCTGTCCATCGACATGGGCGGTTCCATCGTGGCGGCCAACCGGGCGGCGGCGCAGTTGCTCGGGGTGCGGGTGGATGAGGTGCCGGGCATTCCGCTGTCGCGCTACGCCGAGGATTTCGACCTGCCGGAACTGGTGCGGGCCAACCAGTCGCGGATCAATGGGCTGCGGGTCAAGGTCAAGGGCGACGTATTCCTGGCCGACATCGCGCCTCTGCAATCGGAGCACGACGACAGCGAGGCTATGGCCGGCGCGGTGCTGACCCTGCATCGGGCCGACCGGGTGGGTGAGCGTATCTATAACGTGCGCAAGCAGGAACTGCGCGGTTTCGACAGTATTTTCCAGAGCTCCAAGGTCATGGCGGCGGTGGTCCGTGAGGCCCGGCGCATGGCGCCGCTGGATGCCCCGCTATTGATAGAAGGTGAAACCGGCACCGGCAAGGAACTGCTCGCTCGTGCCTGCCACCTGGCAAGCCCGCGAGGCCAGTCGCCGCTGATGGCCCTCAATTGCGCCGGCCTGCCGGAGTCCATGGCCGAGACCGAGTTGTTCGGCTATGGTCCGGGGGCGTTCGAAGGGGCTCGAGCCGAGGGCAAGCTCGGATTGTTGGAACTGACGGCGGGCGGCACGCTGTTTCTCGACGGGGTAGGGGAGATGAGCCCGCGCTTGCAAGTGAAGTTGCTGCGCTTTTTACAGGACGGCTGCTTCCGTCGTGTCGGCAGCGATGAAGAGGTGTACCTGGATGTGCGGGTGATCTGCGCGACTCAGGTGGATCTGTCCGAGCTGTGCGCCCGAGGGGAATTCCGTCAGGATCTGTACCACCGTTTGAATGTCCTGTCGCTGCACATTCCACCCCTGCGCGAATGCCTCGATGGCCTGGCGCCGCTGGTGGAGCATTTTCTCGACCAGGCCAGCCGGCAGATCGGTTGTGCGCTGCCAAAATTGGCCCCGGCGGCAATGGACCGTCTCAGTCGTTACCATTGGCCAGGCAATGTCCGCCAGTTGGAAAACGTTTTGTTCCAGGCCGTATCCCTGTGCGACGGCGCAACCGTCAAGGTCGAGCACATCCGCCTGCCGGACTACGGCGTGCGCCAGCCGCTTGGCGATTTTTCCCTGGAAGGTGACCTCGACGAGATCGTCGGGCGCTTCGAAAAAGCGGTGTTGGAGCGCCTGTATTCCGAGCATCCCAGCAGCCGGCAGTTGGGCAAGCGGTTGGGGGTTTCGCATACCACCATTGCCAATAAGTTGCGGGCGTACGAGGTGGGCAAGGCGGAGTCCTGACGGAGCGGCGGCTGAAATAGTTGGTATGGGATTTGCTCGACCGAATACGGTTCCCCGCTATTCAGATTCGGCGGCGATTTTTTGACAGGGCACCGTCCCCCTTCCGCTGCGAACGTGAGATTCACAATGCCTAAGAAAATTGCAGTGGTGCAGTCGAATTACATTCCCTGGAAGGGCTATTTCGACATGATGCGTAGCGTCGATGCCTTCGTTCTGTATGACGATGTCCAGTACACCCGCAGCGATTGGCGCAACCGTAACAAGATCAAGACTGCCCAAGGCGAGTATTGGCTGAGTATTGCGGTCAAGAAGAAAAGTCGTCTCGGCCAATTGATCAATGAGGTTCAGGTCAGTGACCCTGGTTGGGCCGCCGCGCACTGGAAAACCATCGAGCAAAGCTACCGACGCGCTCCGGGTTTTTCCCAGATGCATGCGCCGATCCGGGCGCTGTACGAGCAGGCCGCCGACCTGACCCACCTGAGCCAGATCAATCATCTGTTCATCTGCGGTCTATGCCCGTTGCTGGGTATTCATACGCCGCTTTACCGTTCCGAGGATCTAGGGCGCACGGAGGGCAAGAATGAGCGGCTGATCCACCTGTGCCAGACGCTCGGTGCCGACGAATACCTCTCTGGACCGGCGGCCAGTCATTACCTCGACGAGGCGGCGTTCGCCGCTAATGGGATCAAGGTGTCCTACATGAGTTACACCGGCTACCCCGAATACCCGCAGGTGTACGGCGACTTCCAGCACGCAGTCAGCATCATTGATCTGTTGTTCAATACCGGCGCGGACGCATCGGCTTTCATAACCCGAGGGGCTGTCTGAGCGAGCTCGCCAGTCACACCCTGTTTGATTTGATCGTGGAGATGCACCCGATGTCGAACCCCGCGCAGTTGGACGCTCATTCGCTTGAACAGGCGTTGGCGCGTTTGCGGCTGATGTACGCCAAACCCGAGCATCCCTACTATTTCGCCGCGCCTGCCTACCGTGAATCGTCGTCGGGCGTGGTCTCGCTGCACTACCTCTGCCATATGCTTAACCTCAGCGGACGCGAGGCTTACATCTGCGGCACCGAGGTAGTCAATCCAGACCTCAAGACACCGGTGATTACCTCTGCGATCAAACAGCGCCACAAGGCCGCCGGCAAAGTGCCGATCGCGGTGTATCCCGAGGTGTTCCCTGGCAATCCGCTGAACTGTTCGGTCGTGGCGCGTTTTCTCTTGAACTTCGAGGGCTTCCTGACCGGAAACGGCATGGACGCGGCGCCCACCGACTTGTTTTTCTATTACGCAGCCCGGCTCGCCGAGCACCGGGGCGACCCTGACGGCGACCTGCTGTGCCTGCCGACCATCGACATCGAACTGTTCTCCAGCGTGGGCACCGATGCTGTGCGCGAGGGTAGCTATCTCTATCAGAACCGCCACCCGCTGGAAAAGATCGACTACGCGCAACTGCCCGCCGACATTCGTTTGCTGAGCATGGCCAATCCCCTGACCCTGCCAGAACTGGCCAAGGTGTTGCGCAAGGCCGAGGTGATGTATTCCTACGAGTGGTCGATGACCTGCGTGATGGCGGTGCTGTGCGGCTGCCCGGTGATTTTCATTCCGGGGCATGGCGTCGACCAGCCCCTGCTCGACACCAGTTTCTTCGGCAGCGTCGGCTTTGCCATGCTCGACCAGCCGAACCCGCTGGAACATGCACGGGCCAGCCTCGGCGACGCCTTGCAGCGTTACGTTGAGCGCACCGCGTCTTTCTGGCAGCAATTGGATGTGTTCATTGCCAGGACCCAGGCGACCGCCGCCCGGGAAGCTGTCGGCAACCGCCTGGGGGCGCTCGACTGGTTGCGCCAGCGCTACCCGACGGCCCAGCAGTTGCGCTTGGTCAACGAGCGCTTGGCGAGCTCGACGGCGCCCAGCTTCACGGTCCTGGTCCGCGATGACGGCAACCCACTGGCGTTGGCTCATACCCTCGACAGCCTGGATCGACAGTTGTACCAGCGTATCCATGTGTGCGTGATGGGCGTCGTCGATCCGGCGCGCGCCAACGTCCAGTGGTTGGCCTGTGATCCGAGGCAGCCGGTGACTGCGATCAATGGCTTGCTCGCCGGCATCCAGAGCGACTGGGTGATGATGGTCGAGGCGGGGGAGGAGTTCGTGGCCGCAGGCTTGCAGGTGACGGCGCTGAACCTGCTCGACGCCCCCGACAATTGCCTGGCGGTGTACGCCGACGAGGCGCTGCGCATGGCTGGCGTGGTCAATGTCGCGCTGCGCCCCGACCTGAACCTGGACTTGCTATTGGCCAATCCGGCCAGTTTTTCCCGTCACTGGATGTACCGTCGCGAAGCGCTGGTGCAGTTGTGCGGTTTCGACGAGGCCTGCGGCGGAGCCTTCGAGCTGGCCTATCAGTTGCGCCTGATCAGCGAGCAAGGTGGGCAGAGCGTGGGGCATGTCAGCGAGCCCCTGCTGATCGCCAACGAGCCGAGGCCGTCGGACTGCGCCGATGAGCGTGCGGTCATCGAGGCGCATCTGCAGGCGCGTGGCTACGTTCAAGGGCAGGCGATCGCCCTGGACATGCAGCCCGGCGGTTACCGCATCGACTACGGCCATGAGCGCCAGGCCTCGGTCAGCATTGTGATCTACCTCGAAGGGCAACTGGTCAATTTCCAGCGCTGCCTGGAAAGCCTGCTGATCCAGACCAGCGCCGTTGACTTCGAAGTCTTGCTGGTCGAGCCGGGCGGCGACGACCCTGCCTTGCTGGAGTGGCTGGCGCTGGTCGAGGAAATGGGCGAAGGCCGTTTCCAGGTGTTGCGTTTCATGCCGGGACAATCCCGTGCGGCCATGTGCAATGCGGCAGCGCAGGAAGCGCGTGGCGAGTACCTGTTGTGGCTTGATGCCCATGCCGCCGTGCTGGAGCCCGGCTGGTTGCACGCGTTGCTCAACCAGGCCCAGCGCCCGGAAGTCGGCGCCGTGGGCGGCAAGTCCCAGGACAACCAGGGGCGCATTCGCCAGGCGAGCCTGGTGTTGGGGTTGGGAGGAACGGTGGGTCGGGCTTTCGAGGGTGTGTCATCCCAGGTGGCGGGCTACATGGGGCGGCTGGGGCTTGAGCAGAGCTGCTGCGCGGTGGACGGTGAGTGCCTGATGCTGCGTCGGGCGTTGTTCATCGAGGCGGGCGGCTTCGACACCGATCCGTTGTTGGCGCCCTGGGCCCCTGTCGACCTATGCCTGAAGTTGCATCAGGCGGGTTACCTGAACGTCTGGACGCCTTTCGCACGCCTGTTGGTCGACCCGCTGCCGGCTCCTCGTGCGAGCCGCGAGCAGGAGGACGCGTTGTTCGCCCGCTGGATGCCGCAGTTGGCCCGCGACCCTGGCTACAACGCCAATTTCTCGCTGCGTGCCGGTGAGGGCTTTACCCTGGAAAACAACGACCTGAGCTGGTATCCGCTGCAAGGCAGCGTGCCGAGGCTGCTGGTTTGCATCACTGACCCGCAGGCGACGGGGCACTCGCGGCTGATCCAGCCATTGCGGGCCATGCTGGAAGCCGGGGAGGTCGAGGGTACGGCGGTTTCAACGGTGTTGTCGGCGGTGGAGATCGAGCGCCTGGCGCCGGCTACCGTAGTGTTGCAGCGGCCTCTGGATGACGCGGGGCTGTTGGCCCTGAGCCGTCTGAGGGCGTTTTCCAAAGCGTTCACGGTCTACGACCTGGACGGTTACTTGCCACACATGGAATTGAAAGGCGATTACTCTGCCGATGAACTGTTGGAGCGCCTGCGGTTCGGGCTGCTACAGGCTGATCGGGTATTGGTCTCTTCACCGACGCTGGCCGAACTGTTGCAGGGCCAGCACGATGATATTCGCGTGGTGGAAACCCTGCTGCCGGCCGCCTGGGGGCGCCTGCAGAGCAAGCGCGCCGTAGGCGTCAGGCCGCGCCTGGGCTGGCTGGGTGGCAAGGACGCCGAGCTGTTGGCCGATGTGCTGCCAGCGTTGGCCGGCGAAGTGGACTGGGTGGTGCTGGGCGATTGTCCGGCGGCCATGCGGCCTTTCGTGGCAGAACTGCACCCGAGCGTCGGGCAGCAGCAGTTGGCGGGCGCCCTGGCGGCATTGAACCTTGATCTTGCCTTGGTACCGATGGCCGAAACCCTGGGCAATGCCTGCTCGGCCGACCTGCGGGTCCTGCAGCATGCCGCTTGTGGGCATCCGGTCATATGCAGCCGGGTGCCGGGGTTTGTCGGTGGCGAGATATTGCCGCTGTCGCGCGTAAGCAACGAGGCGCAAGACTGGATCCGCACGATTCGCCTGCATCTGGAGGATCGCCAGGCCTCGGCGACCCTGGGAGACGCCCTGCAGTCGGCCGTGCGTGCCCAGTGGCTGCTCGAAGGTGAGCGCCTGGAGGCCTGGCGACAGGCTTGGCTGGCTGATTGAACCGTACCGATGACTATTTGGCCGCCCAGCGGAGTGCAGTGACATGAGCAACGATCTTGATACCTTCATCGCCGCCTACAGCGATAGCTTTGGCTATGCGTATGACAACAACATCATTCTCAATTGGTATCCCCAACGCATCATGGCGCTGTGCACCCAGGCGCAAAGCCTGCTGGAGCTCGGCGTGGGCCATGGTTTCAGTACCCATCGCTTCTCGAAGTTCTTCAGCAAACACACGGTCATCGATGGCTCCGCCTCGGTGATCGCCCAGTTCAAGGGCCAGTACCCGGACAGCCCGGCCGAGATTGTCGAAAGTTATTTCGAGACCTTCGACACCGACCAGCGTTTCGATCTCATCGTGATGGGCTTCGTGCTTGAGCATGTCGATGACCCGCAGGTCGTGCTGCAACGGTTCAAGCGTTTCCTGGCGCCGGGTGGTCGTTGCTTCGTGCTGGTACCCAATGGCGAGTCCCTGCATCGGCGCTTCGGCCATGCTGCCGGGTTGCTTGACGACATGATGGCGCTGGGCCGTGGCGATCTGGAACTGGGCCATGTGCGCAGCTATTCGCTACAGTCCCTGACGGCTGAGCTGCAAGCTGCAGGGTTTGAGGTGGTGCGCAAGGAGGGCGTGTTTCTCAAGCCTTTCACCACCGGTCAACTGAAGGAATTGAACCTGGGGGCAGACATCGTCCAGGCCATGTGCACCGTGGGCATCGACTACCCGGAGCTCAGTTGCGCGCTCATGCTCGAAGCGACAGTTGCCGCGTCATGAGGAGCCTGGTCATCGGAAGTACCTCGGTCATTGGCCAGGCGGTCGCTCGCAGCTTGTCGCGCCATGGCCAGGTCAGGTTGGCGGGGCGCCGCAATGCCGACATCGCCTTCGACTTGAGTGCCCAGGTCCCCGTCGCCTGCGATGAGCGCTTCGACGTTGTCGTGTTGGCCGCTGCCGATTTCGGCGGGCGCCAGCCGAATGAGCTGGTTCGCGCCGAGCTGGTCAACAGCGTGGGTACGCTGGCGGCCTGTCGCCTGGCGGAACAATGCGGGGCCCGCCATTTCATCTTGCTGTCGTCGCGTTCGGCCTGTGACCAGGTGACGGATCCCTACTTTGGCATCTACTCGCTGTCCAAGCGCCATGCCGAGGAAGTGGCAAGCCTGTACTGCCGGGAGCGCGGCATGGGGTTGAGCATCCTGCGCATCAGCCAGGTCTACGGCAGTGACGAGCAGTGCCGCTCCCATCAACCGCTGTTGTACGCCATCGCGGACAAGGCGCAAGCCGGGCAGGCCGTCGAGCTGTATGGCCGCAACGACGCCAGGCGCAACTACCTGCACCTCAACGACCTTGCCGAGCTCTGCGCACGGGTAGCGACCCAGGGCATTACAGGGCTGTTCAACTGCGGCCATTCGCAATCCCCGCGTCTTTCCGAGATCGCCCAGGCCGCGTTCGAAGCATTTGGCAAGCCGCTGGACGTCCGCTTCCTGGCGGAAAAAAACGACATCCCCGACCTGCCGCCCTTCGACGATTTGCAGGCGCTCCACGAGCAAACGGGTTTCACCCCGCGAATCGACATTCGCCAGGGATTCGAGTTGATGCGAGCGCACCGGGAGACCCTGACATGAAGACCGTCATGGTGACTGGCGTAGGGGCCATCATGGGCTATGGCCTGCTCAAGTCCTTACGTGCGGCGGACCCTGCCGTGCGCCTGATCGGCACCGATATCTACGACGACGCTGTCGGGCGCGCTTGGAGCGATGCATTCGAGCAAGCCCCGCTGACCGCTGACCCGGGATATGGTCAGTGGCTGGGCGACACCCTCGCCCGGCACAAGGTTGACCTGCTGATTCCGGGGATCGAACAGGACCTCCATTGGCTGTCGGACAACCGCGCGTTGTTGGCCACGCTTGACTGCCAGGTGGTGCTCAACAATTCGCACCTGATCGACCTTTCCCGGGATAAATGGGCCATGGACCAGGCGCTGGTGGCGCTGGGGGATGCATGCCGTATTCCCAGCCTGCTGTCCGGGGACTTTCATTCGCTCACGGCCGCGCTGGGCCTGCCGTTCCTGCTCAAGCCACGCAGGAGCTACGCTTCCAAAGGGCTGGTCTGGGTTCGCGAGGAGCGCGACTTCACGCCTCATGCGCCGTTGCTGGGTGAGTACCTCATGGCCCAGCCGATCATTGGCAGTGCGGCCGACGAGTTCACCGTGGCGGCGTTTGGCGACGGTCGCGGCGACACCGGGCCGATCATCGCTTTCCAGCGCCGCCTGGCCTCGGATGGCTCCACCGCCAAGGCTTGGGTGTATCAGGACGATTCGCTGGAACAGGTTGTGGTCAGGTTATGCCGTGCCTTCAAGCCTGAGGGGCCGACCAACTTGCAGTTCCGGCGTGGCGGCGACGGTTCCTGGAGCCTGCTGGAGATCAATCCGCGGATTTCCTCGACCAGTTCGATACGCCGCGCATTCGGCTACAACGAGGCGGCCATGTGCCTGGACTATTACCTGCACGGCAAGAAGCTGGCCAGGCCTACGCTGCGCAGTGGTTTCGCTGTTCGTTATATAGAGGACTTCATTGTCTATGATCGGGATCATTTCTGACGTACATGGCAATTACAGCGCCCTTCGGACAGTGCTGGCCAAGCTCGACGAACTGGGCGTTACGCAGATCATCTGCCTGGGCGACACCGCCGGTTACTACAGCCAGGTCAACGAATGCTGCGACGCTCTGCGCGAGCGGGACGTCTTCTCGGTGATGGGCAACCACGACTGGTACCTGGCCAAGCATGAGCGATGCCCTCGTTCCAACAGCGCTAATGCCTGCCTGGACTACCAGCAAGGCGTCGTCACGGCGCAGAACCTGGCCTGGCTGGGCTCGCTTGCGCAGCGCTCGAACCAACAGGGGGTGAGCATCGTCCACGGTGGCTGGAACGATCCGCTGGATGAGTATGTGCGACCTTCGCAGGCGTATTTTTCGCCCTTGCCTGGCCGCTACTTCGCCTCGGGCCATACTCATGTCCAGTACCTGTGGAGCGGCGAAGGCAAGGTCTACTGCAACCCTGGTTCAGTTGGTCAGCCCCGTGATGGTGACGCTCGGGCCGGTTTCGCCACCTGGGACGGTGAGGCGTTCGAGCTGCATCGGGTTGAATACGACATCGGTGAAACCCAGCAGGCGATGAAGCGGGCCGGATTCACCCCGTACTTCTATGAGAATCTTGATACAGGCAGCCAGATAGGTGGACGGGTCAGTGCGGTTTGAGGTTTTGTCCTGCGCGCCATCCATGACCATGCCCATCCAGGGAAGTTTGCAATGAGCAAAGAAACGATCTTCTTCAACCGCCCTTACATGACCGGCAAGGAACTGGATTACATCGCCCAGGCCAAGTTCGGCAACATGCTCGCCGGCGATGGTCCCTTCACCAAACGGTGTCATCGCTGGCTGGAGGCGCAAACGGGCAGCAACAAGGCCCTGCTGACCCATTCATGCACCGCGGCCCTGGAAATGACGGCGTTGCTGCTGGATATCCAGCCTGGCGACGAAGTCATCCTGCCGTCGTATACGTTCGTTTCCACCGCCAATGCCTTCGTGTTGCGCGGCGCGGTGCCGGTCTTCGTCGATGTGCGGCCCGATACCCTGAACCTGGACGAGCGCCTGATCGAGGCGGCGATCACGCCACGGACCAAGGCCATCGTACCTGTGCACTACGCTGGTGTGGCCTGCGAGATGGACGAGATCCTGGCCATTGCCCGCAAGCATGGACTGGCCGTGGTGGAAGACGCCGCGCAAGGTGTGATGTCGACCTACAAGGGGCGGGCGCTGGGCAGTATCGGTGACATGGGGGCCTTCAGCTTTCACGAAACCAAGAACGTGATTTCGGGGGAGGGCGGGGCCTTGCTGGTCAATGATCCCGCGCTGGCGTTGCGGGCCGAGATCATCCGGGAAAAAGGCACCGATCGCAGTCGGTTCTTCCGGGGTGAAGTAGACAAGTACACGTGGCAGGAGGTGGGTTCCTCGTTCCTGCCGGGGGAAATGACCGCCGCGTTCCTCTGGGCCCAGTTGGAAGAAGCGC
Source organism: Pseudomonas sp. SMN5 (assembly GCF_052041925.1). Classification (NCBI taxonomy): domain Bacteria; kingdom Pseudomonadati; phylum Pseudomonadota; class Gammaproteobacteria; order Pseudomonadales; family Pseudomonadaceae; genus Pseudomonas; species Pseudomonas sp. SMN5. The sequence continues at coordinate 360,149 of NZ_JBKGGX010000002.1, read as the reverse complement.
AAGCCATCACCAACTGCCGCCTGGCCCTCTGGGACAATTACCATGCGGCGCTGGCGACGCTTGAGCGGCAAGGGGCGCTGCGGCGTCCGATAGTGCCTGAAAACTGCCAGCACAACGCGCACATGTACTACGTGATCCTCGCCCCTGACGTGGAGCGCCAGGCCGTCCTGGAAGAGCTCAAGCGGCATGCCATCTACGCGGTGTTCCATTACGTGCCGCTGCATTCATCGCCCGGTGGCCTGCGTTATGGACGCGTGCAGGGTTCGATGGAGGTGACTGACGGCTATTCCGAGCGCCTGTTGCGTTTGCCCATGTGGCTCGGCTTGACCCATGAGCACCAGGAGCAGGTGGTGGGTGTGCTGGGCGATGCCTTGGCAAAGGCCTGACTTTCCTCAGCCGATGAGGTGGCCTGGCATCGGGCCAGGTGCCAGGCCTTGCCACCTGGCGGCATAACACCGCCGGTTTTTCGACTTTGACACCCTCGACCTATCCTCTGTAATCCCCTCAGGCCCTTTGTTTACCGGGCTCGGGCCGCCAGAAAAAAGTTGGTCTGTAAATTGCTTAAGGCTCTGCCGTACAGCAGTGGACGGCAACCGTCCGGCATGCAGAGGAACGACAGTGGACAAGTACCTTTATGTGGCAATGACCGGCGCCAGCCAGAACGCACTGGCGCAGCGGGCCCATGCCAACAACCTGGCGAACATCTCCACCAATGGTTTTCAGAAAGACCTGGAGCAGGCGCGTTCGATGCCGGTATTCGGCGACAGCTTTCCGGCGCGGGCATTTGCCATGTCCGAGCGTCCCGCCACTGACTTCACCCCGGGTGCGTTGGTTGAGACCGGTCGTGACCTCGATGTGGCAGTCAGCGGGCCGGGCTGGATGGCCGTGCAGAACCCCGATGGCGGTGAAAGTTATGTGCGCACCGGCAGCCTGAACGTTGACGCTCTGGGTGTGCTGCGGGCCGGCAACGGCATGCCGGTCATGGGCAACGGTGGTCCGATCGCCGTGCCGCCAGAGCAGAAAATCGAGATTGGCCAGGACGGCACCATCAGCATCCGCGCCATGGGCGAAGGCCCGCGCGTGATGGCTGAGGTGGACCGCATCAAACTGGTCAATCCGGACCTCAAGAACATGACCAAAAGCCTGGACGGCTCGATCCGCACCAAGGACGGCCAGCCGGCGCCCATCGATGCCAATGTGCAACTGGTGTCGGGCTTCCAGGAAGCGAGCAACGTCAACGCAGTGGATGAAATGACTTCGGTGCTGGCCCTGGCCAAGCAGTTCGAGCTCCACGTGAAAATGATGAACACGGCCAAAGAAGGCGATGAAGCCATGGCTCGGGTCTTGCAAATCTAACTATTACTGACAGCGTCGCGCCGAAAAACAGGCGTACGAGGAGAAACGAATGCTTCCGGCTCTTTGGGTTGCCAAAACAGGTCTGTCCGCCCAGGACACCAACTTGTCTACCATTTCCAACAACCTGGCGAACGTCTCGACCACAGGCTTCAAACGTGATCGGGCCGAGTTCCAGGACCTGCTGTACCAGGTCAAGCGCCAGCCCGGTGCCCAGTCGACCCAGGACAGCGAACTGCCGTCGGGCCTGCAAGTGGGTACGGGTGTGCGCATTGTCGGCACCCAGAAAAACTTCAACGCCGGCAGCCTGCAAACCACCGAGCAGCCGCTGGACATGGCCATCGACGGTCGCGGTTTCTTTCAGATCCTGCAGCCGGACGGCACCACGTCCTACACCCGTGACGGTACCTTCCACCTCGACTCCAATGGCCAGATCGTCAACGCCAGCGGTTTCGCCCTGGAACCGGCCATCATCATCCCGAACGATGCCCAGACCTTTACCGTGGGCCGTGACGGCACGGTGTCCATCACCGTGGCGGGCAACCCTGCCGCACAGGTGATCGGCAACCTGCAGACCGCCGACTTCATCAACCCGGCGGGCCTGCAAGCGGTGGGCAACAACCTGTTCCTGGAGACCGCCGCCAGTGGTGCGCCGCAAGTCGGCACTCCGGGCCTGAACGGTTTCGGCACCACGCTGCAGAACACCCTGGAAACCTCCAACGTGAGCACCGTTGAGGAGATGGTCAACATGATCACCACCCAGCGCGCTTACGAAATGAACTCCAAGGTGATCTCCACCGCGGATCAGATGCTCTCGTTCGTCACGCAGAACCTGTAATTACATTTATGAGGCGGCCGCAGGTCGCCTTGCAACACCGAGAGGTAGGGTCATGAAACGCTTTGTATCTGTTCTGGCACTGAGTGGGATCACCGCGCTCGCCGGCTGTGTCGCGCCTACGCCAAGGCCCAATGACCCGTATTACGCTCCGGTGTTGCCGCGCACACCGTTGCCGGCCGCCGCCAACAACGGCTCGATCTACCAGGCCGGTTTCGAGCAGAACCTGTACAGCGACCGCAAGGCCTTCCGGGTCGGTGACATCATCACCATCACCCTGAACGAGCGGACCCAGGCCAGCAAGAACGCCAACTCGCAGATCGACAAGACCAGCGAGACCAGCGTCGGCCTGACGTCGCTGTTCGGCTCGAGCCTGACCACCAACAACCCGATCGGCAGCAACGACCTGAGCCTCAACGCCGGTTACGGCTCCGACCGCGCCACCAAGGGCGACAGTAAATCCGGGCAGAGCAACAGCCTGACCGGTTCGATCACCGTGACCGTCGCCGACGTGCTGCCCAACGGCATCATCGTCGTGCGTGGCGAGAAATGGCTGACCCTCAACACCGGTGATGAACTGGTGCGAATCGCTGGCATGGTTCGTGCTGACGATATAGCAACCGACAACACCGTGTCGTCGACTCGTGTGGCTGATGCGCGCATCACTTACTCGGGCACCGGTGCCTTTGCCGATGCGAGCCAGCCGGGCTGGTTCGACCGTTTCTTCCTCAGCCCGAAGTTCCCTTTCTAGGTGGTCAAGTTGAATCTTAAGCAGCTGTTGATGGGTGCGTTGATGATGTCGGCAGCCTTCAGTGCTCAAGCCGAGCGTCTGAAGGACATCGCCAGCATTTCCGGCGTGCGTTCCAACCAGTTGATCGGCTACGGCCTGGTCGTGGGCCTGAACGGTACGGGCGACCAGACCACCCAGACGCCGTTCACCTTGCAGACCTTCAACAACATGTTGTCGCAGTTCGGCATCAAGGTACCGCCTGGTTCGGGCAACGTGCAGCTGAAAAACGTCGCGGCGGTGTCGATCAGTGCCGACCTGCCGGCGTTCGCCAAGCCAGGCCAGCAGGTAGACATTACCGTCTCGTCCATCGGTAACTCCAAGAGCCTGCGTGGCGGCACGCTGCTGCTCACACCGCTCAAGGGGATCGACGGCAACGTCTACGCCGTCGCCCAGGGCAACCTGGTCGTTGGCGGTTTCGATGCCTCGGGTGCGGACGGTTCGAGAATCACCGTCAACGTTCCGTCGGCCGGTCGCATCCCTGGCGGTGCGACGGTGGAGCGTGCGGTGCCGAGCGGCTTCAACCAGGGCAACAGCCTGACGCTGAACCTCAACCGTTCCGACTTCACCACGGCCAAGCGCATCGTCGACAAGATCAACGACATGCTCGGCCCAGGCGTGGCCCAGGCCATCGACGGCGGTTCGATTCGTGTCACCGCGCCGATGGACCCGAGCCAACGAGTCGACTACCTGTCGATCCTGGAAAACCTCGAGGTCGATCCGGGCCAGGCGGTGGCGAAGGTCATCATCAACTCGCGTACCGGCACCATTGTCATCGGCCAGAACGTCAAGGTTTCGCCGGCCGCCGTGACTCACGGCAGCCTGACGGTGACCATCACCGAAGACCCGATCGTCAGCCAGCCGGGCCCGCTGTCCAACGGCCAGACCGCGGTCGTGCCGCGTTCGCGGGTCAATGCCGAACAGGAAGCCAAGCCGATGTTCAAGTTCGGGCCGGGCACTACCTTGGATGAAATTGTCCGGGCAGTGAACCAGGTCGGCGCGGCCCCAGGCGACTTGATGGCGATCCTCGAAGCCCTGAAGCAGGCCGGCGCGTTGCAAGCCGACCTGATCGTGATTTGAGGGACTGGCCATGGATATGCGCAAGGGCGCTTTGATCAGCGGGGATTCAGCGTCCTATTCGGACCTGAACCGCTTGAACCAACTCAAGGTCGGCGACAAGAACAGCGAAGGCAACCTGCGTAAAGTCGCGCAGGAATTCGAATCGCTGTTCCTGGGCGAGATGCTCAAGTCTATGCGTTCGGCCACCGAGGCGTTGGGCAAGGACAATCCCATGAACACGCCCGAGGCCAAGCAGTACCAGGAAATGTACGACCAGCAGCTGGCTGTTTCCATGTCCCGTGAAGGCGGTGGTATCGGCCTGGCTGACGTGCTGCTGCGCCAGATGTCGAAGAACAAGCCGTTGGCCCCCGGCGAGGCGGCGACGTTGTCGGCCGCCAAGCAGCAAGAGGCGCTGGACAAGGTCACCAAGGCAGCGGTGCCGACCCCGGTCGCTGCCGGAACCCTGCCGACCGACGGTCCCTTGTCTCGCACCAGTGGCCAGCGTCCGCTGTGGGCGTCGCGAGCCGTGAGCGCGCCGCAGGGGACAGAAGGTGCTCATCGTAACGATATGGAACTGCTCAACCAGCGGCGCCTGGCCCTGCCACCGAAACTGGCGGACCGGCTGCTCGCCGGGCTGGTGCCTTCGGCGGCGGTCAATGCCGAGGTGCCTGCGCAAAACCTGCTGCCGGATCGCGCCGTCGCTGCGGTCAAGCCGGCCACCGGCGAACTCGCCAACGGCGACTGGCTGGCCGCGCTCAAGGCCGCCGACGCGAAACCGGACATGCAGGTCTACGGCCGTGCCGTCGCGCAGCCGCCGCTGGCTCCGGCCCGCAAAGCCTTCCGCGATGCCGACGAATTCGTCAACGCGATGCTGCCGATGGCCAAGGAAGCGGCGGCCCGCATCGGCGTGGATCCACGCTACTTGGTGGCCCAGGCCGCGCTGGAAACCGGTTGGGGCAAATCGGTCATGCGCCAGCCTGACGGCAGCAGCAGCCACAACCTGTTCGGTATCAAGGCGAGCCAGAACTGGAAGGGCGATTCGGCGCGAGCGATCACCAGCGAGTTCCGCAATGGCCAGATGGTCAAGGAGACGGCCGAGTTCCGTTCCTACGCGTCCTATCGCGACAGCTTCCACGACTTGGTCAATCTGTTGCAGAGCAACAGCCGCTATCAAGATGTGCTGAAGTCGGCCGATAACCCGGAACAATTTGTACGCGAGCTGCAGAAGGCCGGTTACGCCACCGACCCGAACTACGCCCGCAAGATTTCGAACATAGCCCGGCAGATGACGAGTTACCAGAACTACGCGTCTGCAGGCGCCACCACGACTTTATAAGGTCTGAACCATGAGTTTGCTCAATATAGGGATGTCGGGTCTGTCCACAAGCCAGACCGCGTTGGTGACCACGGGTAACAATATCGCCAACGTCGATACCGCCGGTTATTCACGTCAACAGACCGTGCAGACCACCAAGGCGTCGAATCAATACGGCAACGTGTTCATCGGTTCCGGCACGACCCTGGCCGACGTGCGCCGGGTGTACAACTCCTATCTCGAAGCGCAGCTCAAGACCACCACCTCGCTCAACAGCGATGCGGCGGCCTATCAGGGGCAGATTACGCCGCTCGACTCCCTGCTGTCCGACAGCGGCACCGGCCTGAACGGCGCGCTGACCAAGTTTTTCGCTTCGGTGCAGAACGTCAATGCCAAGCCGGGCGACGATGCGTCCCGCCAGTTGCTGCTCAGCGATGCCCAAGCCCTGAGCAACCGTTTCAACTCGGTTGCCAGCCAATTGACGGCACAGAACGAGAACATCAACGGCAACTTGTCGAATATGGTCGAGCAGGTCAACAACCTGGCTTCCACCATTGCGCAGTTGAACAAGAAAATCGCCGAAGTCTCTAACGCGGGCGGTGCGCCTAACGACCTGTTGGATTCCCGTGGCGAAGCCATTCGCCAGCTCTCCACCTTCACCGGTACTCAGGTGGTGGAGAACGGCAGCAGCCTGGACATCTATCTGGGCTCCGGACAGCCGTTGGTGATGGGCAACATCACCAACACCCTTCAAGCGGTGCCGGACAAGAACGATCCGGGGCGCATGGGTATCCAGCTCAACAGTGGCTCCAGTTCCATGGACCTCAGCCAGGTGCTCACCGGCGGTGAGATCGGCGGTCTGATGCGCTACCGCAGCACCGTGCTGGACCCGGCCATGAACGAGCTGGGCCGCGTGGCGCTGGTCGTCGCCGACCAGATGAACAGCATTCAGGCCTCCGGTATCGATAAGAACGGTGCCTTCGGGTCCAATCTGTTCAGCAACATCAACAGCGCCGCGCAAATCAGCCAGCGCAGCGTCGCCGCCCTGAACAACAGTGCGGGCGCCGGCAACTTCAACGTGTCCATCGAAGACACCGGCAAGTTGACCACCAACGACTACAAAATCACCTTCACCAGCGGTAGCGACTACACCGTCCAGCGCCTGCCCGATGGCACCTCGATGGGCGCGTTCAACACCGCGACCACGCCGCCACCGGTAGTCGACGGTTTCTCGCTGACCTTCGCCAACGGCACCGCGGCCGCCGGGGACTCGTTCAAGATCACCCCGACCCGCAACGCGGCGGGCAGCATCAAGACCGAGATGACCGACTCCAAGCGGCTGGCGATTGCCGCGCCGCTCGGCGCCGCTATCGCGCCGGGCGGCAGCGGCACGCTGACCATTCCGGCCAGCGGCCAGCCGGCGATGACCACCAAGCTGGACATCTACGACGAAGCCACCACCAGTATCATCCAGAACGGCATCCAGAACTCGATGCCGGTCAAGGTGGTGTTCGGCGCGACCTCCGCCGACGGCACCAGCCAGGGTTACCAATTGCTCGATGCCAAGGGTGGCACGATCAGCAGCGGCACGATCAAGCCTGGCCAGAGCAACACCCTGAGCCTGAGCGTTCCGCTCAAGGACGCCAGCGGCAACCCGATCATGGATTCGTCCGTACCGCCGGTGCAGCGCACCGTCTCGTTCGACATGTCCATCGCCGGTGCGCCGTCCCAGGGGGCTGGCATCAATATCAGCCTCAGCCAGGCCGGTAGCCTGGACAACCGTAACGGCACCGTCCTGGCCGGCTTGCAGACCGCCAAGACCGTCGACACCAACTCCGGCAGCAAAGGCATTTCCCTGAACGATGCCTACGGCAAGCTGGTGGAAGGGGTAGGGGCCAAGGCTGCCCAGGGCAAGCTGGACAGCGCCGCCACCGGCGCCATCCTGAACAACGCCAAGACTGCCCGCGACTCACTGTCGGGCGTGGACCTGGATGAAGAAACCGGCAACCTGGTCAAGTTCCAGCAGTACTACACCGCGTCTTCGCAGATCATCAAGGCTGCGCAACAAATCTTCAGCACATTGATCAACAGTCTTTAAGGAGCCGTAGCCCATGCGCATTTCTACCTCTCAGTTCTACGAAAGCACGGCTGCGAACTACCAGAAGAACTTCGCCAAGGTGGTCAAGACCAGCGAAGAGGCCAGCAGCCTGGTGCGGGTGAACACCGCGGCCGATGATCCGGTGGGCGCTTCGCGTTTGCTGCAGTTGGGCAACCAGGCGTCGATGCTTAAGCAATATGAAACGAACGTCACCACGATCAAGGCGACCTTGGGCACCACCGAAGCGGTCATGACCAGCATCGGCAACGTGCTGCAACGCGCCAAGGAATTGGCCGTCAGCGCCGGCAATGCCGCCTACACCGACTCCGACCGCAAGGCGGTGGCCTCGGAATTGGGTTCGATCGAAGAGCAGCTGCTGAGCCTGATGAACACCAAGGATGAGAACGGCAAGTACATCTTTGCCGGATCCAAAGGCGACATCGTGCCATTTACCCGCAACGACGACGGCAGCTACAGCTACAACGGCGACCAGGTCACCCTGGACCTGCCGATCGGCGACACCATGTCCATGGCCACCAATAGCACCGGCTGGGAAGCGTTCCAGCAAGCCGTCAACACCAGCCGCAGTCAGGTCACCATGACCGCGCCGGCGGTGGATGATGGGCGTGTGGTGTTGACCAACGGCCAGGTCTCGTCCGCTGTGACCTACAACAGTCAGTTCCGCAGCGGCGAACCGTACACCGTGGAGTTCGCCAGCGGCACCCAGTTGAAAATCACCGATTCGAGCGGCAACGACGTAACTGCCGAAGCCAGTAAGGGCGGCGTCATCAACCCCGACACCCAAGCCGGGCAGACTGTGAGCTTTCGCGGTGTCGACCTGACCTTGAACGTCAACCTTCATACGGGCGACGCGGCCGGCACGGTGCTGCCTGGCCACACCTTTACCCTGGCGGCCAAGCCTGACAGCTTCACGCCGGCCCGGAGCCCGGGCAACACCACGGCGACCCAAATCACCGGCAGTGCCATCACCGACCCGGTGGCCTACCACGCCAGTTTTCCGTCGGGATCGGCAGTGATGAAATTCACCAGTGCCACGGATTTCGACCTGTACGCTGCGCCACTGACCGCAGACAGCAAGCCGGTGTCCAGCGGCACCCTGGCAGGCAACGTTGCGACCGCCTCCGGCGTGAGCTTTACGCTCAACGGTGCCCCGGCCACCAACGATCAATTCAACATCGCGGTCAACACCCACGAGACGCAGAACATTCTGGATACCGTGAACCAGTTGCGCTCGGCATTGGAAACGCCAGTCGATGGCAATAACATCGCTGGTCAGAAACTGAACGCGGCACTGGCTTCGGCCATGGGTAACCTGGCCAGCGGTACTGATCAGTTGACCAGCGCGTTGAGTTCGGTCGGTGGTCGCGGACAGTCTCTCGACACCCAGAGCGACACCAACCAAAGCTTTGTTTTGGCCAACTCCCAGACCCAGTCGGCGATTCGTGATTCCGACCCGGCCGAGGTGATGACGCGCCTGACCTTACAGCAGACTATGCTGCAAGCATCGCAGTTAGCGTTCAGCAAGATCGCTCAATTGGGTCTGTTCAACAAAGTCTGATCCGGGATAGGGACCGTGACGCCAACGCGGTCCCTGACCCGCTCCTTATACGATTCAGGACGTCCTGCTCTCGCCTGAGTTGGCGCCCGCCGGTTGAGAGCCATGCGTGTGAAATCAGCTCCTCTTGTCAGTATTGCCATCCCCGCGTTCAACCCACGCTTTTTCACTCTCGCTTTGCAAAGCGCGCTCGACCAGACCTACGAGAACCTGGAGATTGTCATCTGCGACGACTGTCGCACCGATGAGATCGAGCAGATTGTCCAGACCCTTGGCGAGGGGGCAAAGGTCGAGGTGCGCTACTTGCATAACCAGGATCGGCTCGGATTCCAGCAGAATCTGTTGCGCTGCCTTGAAGAGTCCCGGGGCGAATTCATCAAGTTCCTGTGTGATGACGACCAGTTGTTGCCGCTCTGCGTCAGCCAGCAGGCGGCGATCCTACAGGAGCATACGCAGGTGTCCTTGGTGGTCAGCAAGCATCACCTGATCGATGCCGACAATTATGCCTTGCCGATCCGCTTGGAAAATACCGGCATCACACAGTTCGATGCGCTGTTCAACGGCACTGACATGCTGGCGTATTTTGAAAAGACCACCCGCAATATTCTCGGCGGTTTCAGTAGTGCATTGATGCGCCGCACCGATGCTGAGGCCTTGCTGCCCGCGTTGGCGCGGGCCGGTGAAGGCTTCGAGGCGGTGCTCGATTTTGCCTTGTTCATTTGCCTATTGCGCCGGGGCAATCTGGTCCAGCTTTATGTCGAGGGCAGCGGCCAGCGGTTGCATCCGGATCGCCTGGGGCGTCAGCCCAAGATGCTCGATGCGGCCACGGTGGAACTGACATGGCTCAAGGAAATGCTCGCCCAGCGCAGTGGCGAGCCGGCGCCCGCCAGTGGCTGGGTGCGTTACCAGACACTGGGGCAGCCCAAGGAGCCGGGGGCACCGGAGTGGGAGGAGATCAACGTCTACTCGATCATTGCGACCCGGCAGGGCGTTATCGGTTCGCAAGTCGGTACGGACATCGAAAGCTACGCAGACCTCTACGTGCAGTGGCTGGAGTGCCGGCATTTCAGCCCATTGCGCAAGCAGGTCCTGTCTCGCCAGATCGCCCGCTGGGCCTATCGTCCGAGGATCGTCCCCGTCATCATCGACGCGCAGGACGATGCCTATGCGCTTGGGATTACCCTGCAGAGCATTGCTGCGCAGGCCTATGCCTGCGAATCGGTGCTGGTGTTGTCCAATGGTCGCCAGTCACTGGACAACCATGTCCTGCGCCTTAGCCTGCAAGCCGATTGGGCGCAGCAGCTCAGTGGCTTACTGCCCCAGTTGGACGGTGCCGACTGGTTCTACCTGCTGCGGGCCGGCGATCGCCTGACCGAATCGGCGCTGCTGATAATGGCCGACCGAATAGTCGGCTCGCCGGGTGCGGTCTGTCTCTACAGCGATGAAGGCGCGCTGGTGGATGAAAAGTCGGTTGAGCCGATCTTCAAGCCTGACTTCAACGTCGACCTCATGCGCGGTTATCCCTATGTCGGGCGGACACTGGCGTTCGAGCGCGAGCGATTCCTGGACTCGGGCGGATTCGAACCGAGCCTGGGGGAATTGGCGCCCCATGACCTGGTCTGGCGACTTGTGGAAACAGACGGGCCGCAAGTCATTGGTCATATTCCCGAGGTCCAGGTCGAGTCGATGTTCTCATTCGCCCAATGGCTGTCGCTGCCCGAGGTCATCGAGCAAAACGCCCGGTTGGTCGGCGCTCATCTCCAGCGAATCGGCGTGCCGCACCGGCTGCATCCGGGGCCGCTTCTGACGTTGATCCCACGCATCGAATATCTTTTCGACGAGCGGCCGCTGGTGTCGATCATCATCAGCGTCAAGGATGACCTGGGCGCGCTGGAGCGTTGCGTCAACAGCCTGATCAGCACGACCGCGTATCCGCACTACGAAATCATCATCGTCGATAACGCCAGCGAGAACTCCGAGCTGCAACATTGGTTGCGGGCAATGGCCGAATTGGGCAGCGACACACTGCGAATATTCTTCCACCAGGGAAGCGATAGCGAAGCGGTGATCCGCAACTTCGCCGCGCAACAGGCTCGCGGTGAATACCTGTTGTTGCTCAACCCCCATTGCATGGTGTTCGAGGCCGCCTGGCTGGACGAGTTACTCAATCATGGTCAGCGCCCCGAGGTCGGCATCGTGGGGCCTCGTACGCTGAACCAGCAAGGGCGGGTCATCGACTCCGGCATGATCATGGGGCTCGGTGGCCTGGCGGGCAGAGCCTTTGTCAACGAATCGGTCACCTCAGGCGGCTACATGCAACGCTTGCAGACAGTGCAGAACTGGAGCGCTGTCGGTGATCACTGTCTGTTGGTGCGCAAGCAGGTGCTGGAGGAGACCGGTGGGTTCGATGAGTCGATCACGACGCAGCGCATCAACGCCCTGGAGCTGTGCCAGCAGGTCGGAAAAAACGGTTACCTGATCGTTACCACCCCTTACAGTGACGTGGTGCTGGCGTCTGGCGTGGAAGCCAGTCGCGATGCTTCCTGGAAGCAGCGGTTGGAGCTCGAACAGGAGGCGTTCTATCAGCGCTGGTTGCCCAGAATCGCCAATGATCCCGCCTACAACCGTAACCTGACCCTGACCGGGAAAAGCTTCAGCCTCGAACCCGGACCCCGCACCGGCTGGAATCCGTTGATTACCCGCAACGTGCCTTCGATCCTGGGGATGGCGGTCAATACCTCGGCGGTGGGGCACTACCGGGTCAGCCAACCGTTATTCGAACTGGAAGCGGCAGGGCGAATCGTGGGCCGTGTTGCCTACGATACCCCCTCGATTATCGATATCGAGCGTCAGTCACCCGATGTGATCGTGCTTCAAGGTCGCTATAACGTGGGTAAGTTCAAGGACATCGCCCAGGTCAAAAATTACTCCAAGGCCATGCGCATCTACGAACTGGATGACTACATCGCCAATGTCCCGGAAAAAAACGAACACCGCCGCAATATGCCGGACAACCTCGAAGACTTGCTGCGCCGGGGAATCGCCCAGTGTGATCGGGTGGTGGTCTCCACCCATCCGCTGGCGGACGTCTTGTCCAGCATGCACCACGATATCCGCGTGGTGCCGAACATGTTGGCGGCCGGCCTGTGGCAGCAGCTCAGAAGCCAGCGGGCCACCTCCGGCAAGCCGCGTATCGGTTGGGGCGGCGGCACCAGTCACCGCGGCGACTTGGAGCTTATTGCAGATGTCGTGCGTGAACTGGCTGACGAAGTCGAATGGGTTTTCTTCGGCATGTGCCCGGATCTGCTCAGGCCCTATGTTCATGAGTTTCATCCTGGCGTGAGCCTGGCGGCGTATCCGGCGAAACTTGCCAGCCTGAATCTTGACCTGGCCCTGGCGCCGCTTGAGTTTCATGTTTTCAATGACTGCAAGAGCAACCTTCGTCTGCTGGAGTACGGTGCGTGCGGCTACCCGGTCATTTGTTCGGATACCGAAGCTTACCGGGGGCATTTGCCTTGCACCCGGATCCTCACCAACAGCAGCGAAGAATGGCTGGAGGCGATCCGCATGCACCTGGCAGACCCGATTGCCAGCTACCGGATGGGCGACGAATTACGTGAAGTGGTGTTGCGCGACTTTATTTTGCGCGGCGATAACCTGCAGTACTGGGCCAACGGCTGGCTGCCGGATTGATGGGTTTCAACCTTGAAACTCCCGGTGTCGCTGATGCGGTCATCCACTCATTAAGGAATGAATATGCAAAGCAATGTCCCAACAGGATCGTCTGCGCCGTTGAATGAACGGTTGACCCTGGTGCTGCTCGCTCACGACCAGTCGACTGCCCTGCGACGGGCGTTGCGCCATTACCGCGACAGTTCATTCGCCGTGCTGGTCATCGACTCGTCCAGCCAACCCGACGGCGACATCATGGCAGCGTTTCCCGTCGTGCAATACCTGCACGCACCCACGGCCTCAGGTTTCGGCGACAAGGTTCGCCAGGCTGTCGAGCGCGTCGCCACGCCTTACCTGACAGTGGTCGATGCCGAGGATTTCCTGCTGCCCCAGGCGCTCGAGCAGGCCTTGCAGTTTCTTGAGGCGCACCCCGACTACGGTGCCTGCCAGGGTTATAGCCTGGCGTTCGAGGCCCACGCCGATCGCGTCGACTACTACCTGCTCGATCGCAAGGGCAGTGACGACTACCGAGATGCATCGGCTGAAGCGCGGCTGGCCGCCTTTGCCGAAGATTGTCCGTCGCTGGCCAATGCCCTCGTGCGCACTGAAACCCTGCGGCGCAGCTACGCGTCGTTGCCCACCGGTTTTGATTCGCGGTTGCACGAAGCCGGCCATTCCTGTGCTTTGGTGAGCGAAGCCTCGGTGTGCTTGCTGGACATTCCATACGGTGTACGTGAGCGCGGTCGCGTGGCGCCGCCGCCGAGCCCTTCCGCAGTGCCTGGTTCCCAGGATTTGCGTGCGGCCGCCGAACAGGAACGCCTGGCCACGACGTTGGCCAGCACATTGGGCTCGGGAGCCTCGACGCGCGAGCACCTCAAAATCATCGTGAAGAAACTGGCCGAGCGCTCGGTGCCGCAGTCCAGCAAGCTGTTGGAGTCCTCCTGGGATTCGCGGCGCGGCGAACCGGTTCGCCGGTTCGAACCGACGCAATACGTTGAAATGCCTTTCTACAATCGGGCGTTCTTCGACGAGCTCACCAACCTGGAATTCCTGCTTCATGCGGCGCCAAGCGGGCAGGTGCAGTTGAGGGAACTGGAAGCGGTCATGCTCAAGCAGAAAGAGCTGTCTCGCCCCCAGCGCAACGCCAGCGCCGAGCCGCTTGATGAGCAACTGGCGAGGGCTTTCCTGAGCTATGCCTTCAACCAAGACCTGAATGAGCAGCTGCTCGATCTCATGAAGGCTAAGGGTGACAAGCGCTACGTGCAAATGCTCCAGGCTTGGAATCAACGGCTCAAAGCGGCGGCGTTTGAAAATACCGCGAGGTTGTTCGACACCACGCGCTCCGGCCAATTGCTGGCCTGGCTCGAAGCGCGTGAACCGAGCGCCAGTGACGCCCGGAAAGTCTCCAAATACCTGGCCGACCGCAACGGTGGCCCGACGTTCGGCATTTTGATCCTGGATCTGGACGCCGACATCTTCAAGATGCAGGCAACGTTCGACAGCGTCATCAATGGCTACTGCCGGGCGTTCAAGATTGTTGTGTTTACCACCGGCGATCTGCCGGCCGAGACGACGTCAAAGAATGTCCTGCATTTTGTCAAAGTCAACGAAAGCAACTACGTCGACAAGATCAATCAGGTGGTCGGCCAGAGCGATTGCGATTGGATGGTCATGGCCGAGGCAGGTGACGAGCTGACGCCGGCCGGCCTGTTCCGCGCGGGTGTTGAATTACTTGGCGCTCCACAGTGCCAGGCTGTGGCAATGGATGAGTTCCAACGTCAGCCCGACGGGACGCTGGCCGATGTATTCCGGCCAGGGTTCAACCTCGACTTGTTGTTGAACGCCCCAGCCTTGATGGCCCGTCATTGGCTGGTACGCCGCGAGACGTTGGTCAGGCTCGGCGGCTATTCCCGCGAGTTCAAGCAAGCGATGGAGTTCGACCTGCTGTTGCGCTTGATCGAGCAGGACGGCCTGGAGGGCCTTGCCCACTTGGACGAGCCGCTGCTGATCAGTCAGGCGCCACCGGTGGAAGACAACATCGATGAGCGCAAGACGCTGCTGCGTCACTTGGCAGTAAGGGGGTATCAGGCCGACGTGAGCACGGCGGTGAGGGGCACGCACAAGATCGACTATCGTTTTGCCGATCGCCCCATGGTGTCGATCATCGTCCATGGCGTCACCGAACTGGCGGCGTTGCAGCGTTGCTTGCTCAGCGTGCTGCAACGCACTCGCTATCAGCGCTACGAGGTGTTGGTCCCGCTCGTGGCGGCCGAGCACGCGACGCTGCGCACCTGGCTCGGCGGCCAGGGGCATCAGGCCAGTCGTGTGCGGTTGCTGGAGATCGAAACGGGCGTCGCGACCGGGTCGTTGGTCAACGCCGTCAGCCAGGAGGCCAAGGGTGACTATCTGGTGACCCTGGCGGCCGACAGCGAGGTGCTCAACGTCAACTGGATCGAGTCGCTGCTCAACCAGGCCTTGCGTCCGGAAGTCGGTGTGGTCGGCGCCAAGTTGATCGAGCGCGATGGGAGCATCAACCAGGCTGGCTTGATCCTGGGCTTGAATGACGAAGTGGGCTCGCCTTTCATCGGCGAGTCGAAGTCCGGCAAGGGCTATATGAACAGGCTGGTCGTCGAGCAGAACTGTTCGGCGGTGTCGTTCGCCTGTTTGATGATTTCCAGGCAGCTGTTCAACGCGGCCGACGGTATCGACAGCGGACTTTTCGACGAGGCCCTAGGGGATGTCGACCTGTGCCTCAGGGTGGGCCAGGCGGGTTACCTGACGGTCTGGACGCCCCATGTGCAGGTAATCCAGTCCGGTGTGCTGGCCAGTACGCCTGAAGCGCTTGCGGCGCTGCGTGGAAAATGGTCCGAGGCGTTCGCCCAGGATCGCTTCTACAACGCCAACCTGGCGCTGCAAGGTGCGGGTTTCGCTCTAGGACCTGTGCGCAACGTACCGTGGACTGACCTGTTGGACAAACCTGCCGCCTGATCTGGCTGCTCGGCGCCGGCAGGGCGAACCTGCCGGCGCGCTTGCCGAAATACCCCGCCCATCACCCGATGCCTACCCGCAGTCTCCTACGGACGTGGACAATGACAGCGCTTCGTTTGTCATGAAAAAATGCCTCTGTGGCATAAAACGGCGTGACGCATAGGTCATAAAGTGCATCTTCACTGTATTGTATTCCGCGGAGTGGAGGCCCATTCGTTTGCCTGGCATGGCCTGCGCCCTTGGAAATCAACCATTTTGAAGCGCCCCTGAGCTTTGGGGGTGGAACCTAGTCGCAGTTTATGATCGGGAAGCCATGATGATTGGCATAAAAAGCATAGCGAGTTACGTGCCGACCGCTGGCGTGGATAACTACGCTCAGGGTGCCAAATTCGAGAAGGATGAGGAGTTCATCCTTGGCAAGATCGGTTCAGCGTTCCTGCCGCGCAAAGACGCTGACCAGGAAACCTCGGACCTGTGTGTCGAAGCCGTGAACGCCCTGTTCGCCAACAACCCGCAGCTGTCACGCGAATCCATCGACGCGCTTATCGTGGTCACCCAGAACGGTGACGAAGAGGGATTGCCGCATACCGCTGCCATCGTGCAGGACAAACTGGGCCTGCCAACCCATGTGGCGGCGTTTGATATTTCGCTGGGCTGCTCAGGCTACGTCTACGGTATCTACGCTCTCAAAGGCTTTATGGAGGCCGCTGGGCTGAAGAACGGTCTGTTGGTGACGGCTGACCCTTACTCGAAGATCGTCGACCCTGAAGACCGCAATACCACCATGCTGTTCGGCGATGCCGCCACGGCCACTTGGATGGCCGAAGGAGCCAGCTGGCAGTTGGGCAAGTCCAAGTTCGGTACCGACGGGTCCGGCGCGCCGCACCTGAAGGTCAGCGACGGCGTGTTTTTCATGAACGGCCGCCAGGTGTTCAATTTTGCCTTGCTGAAAGTCCCGGCTCATCTGCACGAGTTGCTCAATGAGTCTTCGCTGCAAGCCAGCGACATCGATGCCTTTTGCATCCACCAGGGCAGTGCGGCGATTGTCGATGCCGTGGCGCGCCGTTTCGAGGGTGAGCCCGAGAAATTCATCAAGGACATGGTCGAGACCGGCAATACCGTATCGTCGAGTATTCCGCTGCTGCTGGAAAGGCACGTGCTGGATGCTGACTGGAAGCGCGTTGCAATCAGCGGTTTCGGCGTGGGCTTGTCGTGGGGATCGGCGATTCTCTATCGCGACTGATTCACAACTGAACATAAAGGTGGGAGCGGGCGTGCCCGCGAAGGCGTCGGTACTTCAGCACAGATACAAAGCTGATTCACCGCTTTCGCGAGCAAGCCCGCTCCCACTTTTTTTGCCTGCGATTTCATGAAGCAGGTTTTTGACGCCATTTTTCAGCGCTTCGCTCCACGCTAAGCCCTTGTTTATCAAGGAGTGGCAGTCTGCTAGCAAAATTTTTGAAAAAAGCCCTCAAGCAAGTTCCTAACCCGACGATAACTATTACGAAGGTTCTCTAGGCCACACCCCGGCGGTTGCCAAGGGCCGGAAGCCGCAGTACCCAACCAACGAGGAATTCGTCATGGCTTTAACAGTAAACACCAACACTACTTCGCTGAACGTTCAGAAGAACTTGAACCGTGCTTCCGACGCTCTCTCCACTTCGATGACCCGTCTGTCTTCCGGCCTGAAAATCAACAGCGCTAAAGACGACGCCGCCGGCCTGCAGATCGCTACCCGTATGACCTCGCAAATCCGCGGTCAGACCATGGCAATCAAAAACGCCAACGACGGTATCTCCATGGCGCAGACCGCTGAAGGCGCGATGCAAGAGCAAACCAACATTCTGCAGCGTATGCGTGAACTGGCCATCCAGTCCCGTAACGATAGCAACAGCGCAGATGACCGTATCGCTCTGAACAAAGAGTTCTCGCAGATGAGCGACGAACTGACCCGTATCGCCAACAGCACCAACCTGAACGGCAAGAACCTGCTCGACGGTACTGCTAGCACCATGACCTTCCAGGTTGGTTCGAACACCGGTGCCGACAACCAGATCTCCCTGACCCTGAGCGCCAGCTTCGACGCCGCGGCCCTGGGTGTTGACTCGGCCATCACCATCGTTGGTTCCGACAGCGCTACTGCTGAAACCAACTTCTCGGCCGCAATGGACGCAATCACCAGCGCGATCGACACCATCAACAGTGCTCGTGCCGACCTCGGTGCTGCTCAGAACCGTTTCGCCAGCACCATCTCCAACCTGCAGAACATCAACGAAAACGCCAGTGCTGCACTGGGTCGCGTACAAGATACCGACTTCGCTGCTGAAACTGCACAACTGACCAAGCAGCAGACCCTGCAGCAAGCGTCGACTTCGGTTCTGGCCCAGGCCAACCAACTGCCATCCGCTGTACTGAAGCTGCTTCAGTAATAGCCGGATGAGTTTTAGCGGGGGAGTGCGCATGCGTGCTCTCTCGCTTTTTACGTTCAAGAGGTGATGGACATGGATATGAGCGTGAAGCTGAACTTGTCTTATCCAGCGGCGAAGCCGACGCCTACAGTGGCCGACAAGCCAGTGGAGAAGCCTCAAGCCGATGTTGTTTCCGTGGCACCGGTCAAGGAAACTCCCAAGGACGCTGCTGCCGAGCAAGACAAACTCAAGAAGGCCGTTCAGGAAATCGAGAAGTTCGTCCAGTCGGTCAAGCGTAATCTGGAGTTCTCTATCGATGAGCCTTCAGGCAAAGTAGTGGTCAAAGTCATCGCCAGCGGTTCCGGTGAAGTGATTCGCCAGATCCCGAACGAAGAAGTTCTGAAACTGGCGAACAGTTTGAATGATGCAAACAGCTTGTTGTTCAGCGCTGAAGCCTGACAATCGGCACGAATTTCGTTGCTATGTACTTTTGGGCGTTGTAGGGGTCAAAAGGCCGGCGACACACTGAAGGGAGTTCCTCATGGCAAGTCCGATTCTACCTGGCCTGGGGCTGGGTTCTGGTCTTAACACGACTGAGATCGTTAAGGCACTGGTCGATTCCGACAAGGCTGCCAAGCAAGGTCAGATCACCCGAGCTACCAACACAACCAGCAACAGTATCTCCGGGGTCGGCACCCTGAAGTCTTTGCTGGCAGCCTTCAATACCGCCATGAAGGACTTGGGCAACACCAAGAACCCGCAATTCGCGGGTTTTGCCGCAACCTCTTCCGTCCCTGGTGTGCTCACGGCTACCGCCAGCAACTCAGCGGTCAACGGCACTTATGCCATCAAGGTCACCAACCTCGCCACGGCGTCCAAGGTCACTTCGGCGGCTTTCGCCGGTGGTACGACCAGTGCTATCCCTTCCGGCACGCTAACCATCGCGCAGAAGGGGGTCAACTACAACCTCACTGTGCCGGACGGTTCGACCTTGCAATCGGTGCGTGACGCGATCAACGCCGACTCGTCCATGAAGGCCGCCGGTTTGAGTGCCAACATCGTGACCGACTCCTTCGGTTCGCGGCTGGTGCTGGGCTCCACCACCACCGGCGCAGGTTCCGATATCTCGGTCAGCGGTATTGCCGGCCTGGAGATCGACGGGACGAACGTCGTGGGCGCCAGCAATACTGCACTGACGGCCACTTCGGCGGGTGCTATCGGTGCCTTGGCCCAGGACGCCGTGTTTTCCGTCGATGGCATGAAGCTGACGAGCGCAAGCAATACGGTGAGCACGGCGATTTCTGGATTAACGTTGAATCTGGTCGGCGTACCCGGTGACGGCACATCCACCGTCACCGTCGCACCGAACAACGATGGTCTGAAAGCCTCGATCCAGAAGTTCGTCGATGCCTACAACGCGGTCGCCAACAGCATCACTGCGCTGACAAAGCCGTCTCTGGATGATGATGGCAACCCGACGATACCGGCCAAACTGACTGGTGACTCTTTGCCTCGCTCGCTCCTGGCGACGATCCGCGAACCGTTGTCCCAGACAGGTGCTGGTGACAAGCTCACGGTGTTGGCCCAGCTGGGTATTACCACCGACCAGAAGACGGGTGCATTGAATTTCGATAGCACCAAGTTCAACGCCGCCATGAATGACAAGAAGCTCAGCGGTGAAGTCCAGACGATGTTCACTGGTACCAATGGCTTGCTGGAGCGCATGGGCAAGGCGATCGAACCCTTCACCCAGACCGGTGGCATCCTCGACCAGCGGACCTCTGCGCTGACCAAGACCCAGACCCGGCTCAAGAGCGATCAGGCGGCCCTGGATCGCCGGGTCGAGACGTTGACCGCTTCGTTGACCAAGAAGTACAACGACATGGATACCCTGGTCGGCAAGCTGAAGGCCACGGCCAGTAACATCACTTCTATGTTCGAGGCCCTGACGGCGCAACAGAGAAACAGGTGATTTCGACCGATGTAAAAAAGCCCGGCAACGTTTTGACAACGTTCCGGGCTTTCGGCTTTTCGGTCTAAAGTTTTTTGACGCGGCGTCGATACGCTGTTTATACGAACTGAAGATTTTGATGAGGTAGCACATGAATCCGCTGTTGGCCCTTCGCCAATACCAGAAGATTGGCGCCCAGGCGCAAACCTCCGAAGCGAGTCCCCATCGTCTTGTTCAAATGCTCATGGAAGGCGGCCTGGATCGCATCGCGCAGGCCAAAGGTGCCATGGAACGCAAGGATATCGCCAGCAAGGGCATATTTATCAGTAAGGCCATCGGTATCGTCGGCGGCCTGCGTGAAGGCTTGGATCTGGAAAATCGGGCCGAGTCGGTTGCCGAATTGGATGCGCTCTACGACTACATGATGAAACGTTTGACCGAGGCCAACATCAAGACCGATCCGAAGATCCTCGACGAAGTCGCCGATCTGCTTCGCACGGTCAAGGAAGGTTGGGATGCCATCGCCACCCCTGGCCCGCAATTCTGAGGAGCACTCTCATGAGTCTTGTCCTGCAACGAATAGAACACACCCGTGATGCGCTGGTCGACGCACTGGCCGAGCGTAATTGGGAGGCAATCGGTCAGTTGGACTTGACGTGCCGTTCGTGCATGGAAGATGTCCTGAGCGAGTCCGGGGTGGACGAGGCGACGTTGCGTAACAATCTTGAGCAATTGCTGGGGGTGTACAAGCAGTTGCTCGAGGCGGCGACAGGGGAGCGCCAGGCAATCGTCGACGAGATGTCGCAGATCCATCAAGCACAGAACGCAGCAAAGGTTTACCATCTGTTCGGTTAATACTCAGTTAATCCGAATCCGTTGCGCCATAAATTTGACTGTGCACGGTTTTTTGACTTAACTAGTAACTGTTTTCAGATTTCAGGCGTCTACAGGCGTAACAAGTCTGCAAGCGTCTAGCTTGCCCCCTAATTCCGGGCATTGGGTTGACTAGGGAAGTTGCTATTGCATGTGGCGTGAAACCAAAATTCTCCTGATCGATGACGATAGCGTCCGCCGCCGTGATCTGGCGGTGATCTTAAATTTTCTCGGCGAAGAAAATTTACCCTGTGCAAGTCATGACTGGCAGCAGGCTGTCGATTCTTTGTCCTCCAGTCGTGAGGTCATTTGCGTTCTCATCGGAACGATAAGTGCTCCCACCACGCTTTTGGGCTTGCTAAAGACACTCTCAACCTGGGATGAGTTCCTTCCTGTTTTACTAATGGGCGAAAATTCTTCTCTTGACTTGCCGGAAGACCAGCGTCGTCGGGTGCTTTCGACCCTTGAGATGCCGCCCAGCTACAGCAAGCTGCTCGATTCGCTGCACCGGGCGCAGGTCTATCGCGAGATGTATGACCAGGCCCGCGAGCGCGGCCGTCATCGTGAGCCCAACTTGTTCCGCAGTCTTGTCGGCACCAGCCGGGCGATTCAGCATGTTCGTCAGATGATGCAGCAGGTTGCCGACACCGACGCCAGCGTCTTGATCCTCGGCGAGTCGGGTACCGGCAAGGAAGTGGTTGCACGCAACCTGCACTATCATTCCAAGCGTCGCGAAGCGCCATTCGTGCCGGTCAACTGCGGCGCGATTCCGGCCGAGTTGCTGGAAAGCGAATTGTTCGGTCATGAGAAGGGCGCTTTTACCGGCGCGATCACCAGTCGCGCCGGGCGTTTTGAGCTGGCGAACGGCGGCACGCTGTTCCTGGATGAAATCGGCGACATGCCGTTGCCGATGCAGGTCAAGCTGCTGCGGGTCTTGCAGGAGCGCACCTTCGAGCGCGTGGGGAGCAACAAGACTCAGAGCGTCGATGTACGAATCATTGCCGCGACCCATAAGAATCTCGAGAGCATGATCGAGACCGGCGGTTTCCGCGAAGACCTTTACTATCGCCTGAACGTCTTCCCGATCGAGATGGCGCCGCTGCGTGAGCGGGTCGAAGACATTCCTCTGTTGATGAACGAGCTGATTTCACGCATGGAGCATGAAAAGCGCGGCTCGATCCGTTTCAACTCGGCGGCAATCATGTCCCTGTGCCGTCATGGCTGGCCGGGCAACGTCCGCGAGCTGGCGAATCTGGTGGAGCGCATGGCCATCATGCATCCCTATGGCGTGATCGGTGTGAACGAGCTGCCGAAGAAATTCCGCTACGTCGATGATGAAGACGAGCAAATGGTCGACAGCCTGCGCAGCGATCTGGAAGAGCGGGTGGCAATCAACGGTCATACGCCCGATTTCACCGCCAATGCCTTGCTGCCGCCGGAAGGCCTGGATCTCAAGGATTATCTGGGAGGCCTGGAGCAGGGGCTGATCCAGCAGGCCCTGGACGACGCCAACGGTATCGTCGCACGGGCCGCCGAGCGCCTGCGCATCCGGCGTACCACGTTGGTCGAGAAGATGCGCAAGTACGGCATGAGCCGTCGCGAGGGCGATGAACAGGCGGATGATTGACGCCTGCTTTACCATTCACCGCTGATTCATGGTGAGTATGCTCCCCTGTGGCGAGGGAGCTTGCTCCCGCTGGGCCGGGCTGGCGCACCAGCGCGAAGCGGCCCTATTCGTGGGGCAGCAGCGCAGTCCAGCGGGAGCAAGCTCCCTCGCCACAGGTTTGACTATCCTTCCGGCACGCCTATTGCTACTGCCTCTCGCAACGTCCGTTTAACTGACGGTCAGCCACGCGAGAGAGCAAGATGACCCACGCCGCCCAGATGTCTCCTGTTCCCGAGCCGGGACACCTGCCGTCCTCCGAGCAGGCAAGCCGGCTTGGCCTCGAACAGGCATTTTCGCTGTTCAATCAGGTGTCCAGTCAGCTGAGCGATTCCTACAGCCTGTTGGAAGCCCGGGTCACTGAACTCAAGGGTGAACTGGCGGTGGTCAGTGCTCAGCGCATGCAGGAACTGGCGGAAAAAGAACGCCTGGCCAATCGCCTGCAAAACCTTCTGGACCTGTTGCCCGGGGGTGTGATCGTCATAGATGCTCACGGTCGCGTGCGCGAAGCCAACCCGGCTGCTTGCCAGTTGCTTGGCCTGCCGCTGGAAGGGGAGCTGTGGCGCCAGGTCATTGCCCGTTGCTTCGCGCCGCGTGATGACGATGGACACGAGGTCTCCCTCAAGGATGGCCGCCGTTTGTCCATCTCGACCCGTTCGCTGGACGCCGAGCCCGGGCAGTTGGTCCTGCTCAACGACCTGACTGAAACCCGTCACCTGCAAGATCAACTGGCGCGTCATGAGCGGCTGTCCTCCCTGGGCCGAATGGTCGCTTCGCTGGCCCATCAGATCCGCACACCACTTTCCGCCGCGCTGCTCTACGCCAGCCATTTGACTGAACAACAATTGCCGGTGGATACCCAGCAACGTTTCGCCGGGCGGCTGAAAGAACGCCTGCACGAGTTGGAGCATCAAGTGCGCGACATGCTGGTTTTCGCCCGTGGGGAGCTGCCGTTGACCGATCGCGTCAATCCCAAGGCGCTGCTGCAGGCGCTGCAGGCGGCCGCCTCGGCTCATGTCCAGGACCTGCCGATCCGCTGGCAATGCGACAGTCACTACGGAGAGGTGTTGTGTAACCGCGACACCCTGGTGGGCGCGGTGTTGAACCTCATCGAGAACGCGATCCAGGCCAGTGGCGACGACGTCCGGCTCAAGGTCCACCTTTATACCCGCGACAACGTCCTGCGCCTGTGCGTCAGCGACAGCGGCAGCGGTATCGAGCCGGCGGTGCTGGCGCGCCTGGGCGAGCCGTTCTTTACCACCAAGACCACCGGAACCGGCCTGGGCCTGACCGTGGTCAAGGCTGTGGCCCGGGCTCATCAGGGAGCATTGCAACTGCGCTCACGGCTGGGGCGTGGCACCTGTGCGACGGTGTGCCTGCCGCTGTTTTCCAGCGTACCCGAGATGGAGTGAAGGCAATGGCGATCAAGGTGTTGCTGGTTGAAGATGACCGCGCCCTGCGCGAAGCACTGGTCGATACGTTGATATTGGCCGGGCATGACTACGCTGCGGTGGGCTCGGCCGAGGAAGCATTGCTGGCCGCGGACCGGGAAGCGTTCAGCCTGGTGATCAGTGACGTCAACATGCCGGGAATGGACGGTCACCAATTGCTCGGCCTGTTACGTGCGAGCCAGCCTCAATTGCCGGTATTGTTGATGACCGCCCACGGCGCTGTCGAGCGAGCGGTTGAGGCGATGCGTCAGGGCGCGGCGGATTATCTGGTCAAGCCGTTCGAACCCAAGGCGCTGCTGGAGCTGGTGGCTCGCCACGCCTTGGGCAGCTTGGCGGTGGAGGGCGAAGGCCCGGTTGCCATCGAGCCGGCCAGCGCGCAGTTGCTGGAACTGGCTGCGCGGGTGGCTCGCAGCGATTCGACTGTGTTGATATCCGGTGAATCCGGCACAGGCAAGGAGGTGCTGGCGCGCTACATTCATCAACAATCCCGGCGGGCCAACGAGCCGTTCATTGCCATCAACTGTGCGGCGATTCCCGACAACATGCTCGAGGCGACGTTGTTCGGCCACGAGAAAGGCTCGTTCACCGGCGCCATCGCCGCCCAGGCCGGCAAGTTCGAACAGGCTGATGGCGGCACGATCCTGCTCGATGAAATTTCCGAAATGCCCTTGGGCCTGCAAGCCAAGCTGCTACGCGTGTTGCAAGAGCGTGAAGTCGAGCGGGTGGGGGCGCGCAAGCCCATCAGCCTGGATATCCGGGTGGTGGCGACCACCAACCGCGACCTCGCCGGTGAAGTGGCGGCGGGACGGTTCCGGGAAGACCTTTATTACCGCTTGTCGGTATTTCCCCTGGCCTGGCGTCCACTTCGCGAACGTACCGCCGATATCCTGCCGCTGGCCGAGCGTCTGTTGGCCAGGCACGTCAATAAAATGAAGCATGCACCGGCCAGGCTTTCAGCCGAGGCCCGGGCTTGTCTGGTCGCTTACCCCTGGCCTGGCAACGTCCGGGAATTGGATAACGCGATTCAGCGAGCGTTGATCCTGCAGCAGGGCGGTCTGATCCAGCCGCAGGACTTCTGTCTGGCCGGCCCGGTAGCCTGCGCGCCTTTGCCTGCATCAGCGCCGAGTGCGACGTTCGTACCTGCCCCGCAAGCGGATAGCGAATCGGCCGGTGCGTTGGGCGACGACCTGCGTCGCCGGGAATTCCAGATGATCATCGACACCTTGCGCGCCGAGCGCGGGCGTCGCAAGGAAGCGGCCGAACGCCTGGGCATAAGTCCGCGGACCTTGCGCTACAAGTTGGCGCAGATGCGCGATGCCGGGATGGACGTGGAGGCGTACCTCTTCGCCAGCTAATACTGTTTATCCCCTGTGGGAGCGAGCCTGCTCGCGATAGCGGTGGTCCTGGCGATGCCGATGTGACTGTCATGGCGCTATCGCGAGCGGGCTCGCTCCCACAGATGTGTATGGGGATTTGTTTATCGCCGGCCTTGAGCTGGCACCCTTGTTGCTACTACCCAGATATCCGCTGAGCAAGTGTCAAAAAAACGCGGGCCGCCAGAGAGAATAGACCATGAGCCAAGGTATTGAATTTAATCGATTGATGTTGGACATGCGGGCCATGCAAATGGACGCCATGGCCCAGCCGAAATCGGTCGCCGTCCCCGAGGTGGGTGGCAGCAGCTTTTCCGATATGCTCGGTCAGGCCGTCAATAAAGTGAACGATACCCAGCAGGCGTCGAACCAATTAGCAAGTGCGTTTGAAATTGGTAAAAGTGGCGTCGACCTGACTGACGTGATGATCTCCTCGCAAAAAGCCAGTGTCTCGTTCCAGGCCTTGACCCAGGTTCGCAACAAGCTGGTTCAAGCCTACCAAGACATCATGCAGATGCCGGTTTAAGGAAACTATTGAGTCATGGCAGAAGCAGCCGTAGATAACGTTCCGGCCAAGGCCACTCCACCAGACGGCAAACCGCCGCTGTTTGGCTTGTCCTTCCTGGAAAATCTCTCCGAAATGACCATGTTGCGTCAGGTCGGCCTGTTGGTGGGCCTGGCTGCGAGCGTGGCGATTGGTTTTGCCGTGGTGTTGTGGTCCCAGCAGCCGGACTACCGTCCCCTCTACGGTAGCCTGGAGGGTATGGACGCCAAGCAAGTGATGGAGACCCTGGCGGCTGCCGACATTTCCTATACCGTCGAACCCAATTCCGGCGCCTTGCTGGTCAAGGCCGACGATGTTGCCCGTGCGCGCCTCAAGCTCGCCGCGGCTGGCGTGACGCCGAAAGATGGCAACCTCGGCTTCGAGATCCTCGACAAGGACCAGGGCCTGGGTACCAGCCAGTTCATGGAAGCGACCCGTTATCGTCGCGGCCTGGAAGGCGAACTGGCACGGACCATTTCCAGCCTGAACAACGTCAAGGGCGCACGGGTGCACCTGGCAATTCCGAAAAGCTCGGTATTCGTGCGTGATGAGCGCAAGCCCAGCGCATCGGTACTGGTGGAACTGTATCCGGGCCGCTCCCTGGAGCCGGGCCAGGTCATGGCCATCGTCAACCTGGTGGCGACCAGCGTACCTGAGCTGAGCAAGTCGCAGATCACCGTCGTCGACCAGAAGGGCACGCTGCTGTCCGATCAGGCGGAAAACTCCGAACTGACCATGGCCGGCAAGCAATTCGATTACAGCCGTCGGATGGAAGGCATGCTGACCCAGCGGGTGCACAACATCCTGCAACCGGTCTTGGGTAATGATCGCTATAAGGCGGAAGTTTCGGCCGATGTGGACTTCAGTGCGGTCGAGTCGACTTCCGAGCAGTTCAATCCTGATCAGCCAGCGTTGCGCAGTGAGCAGTCGGTCAATGAGCAGCGCACCGCCAGCAATGGTCCGCAGGGCGTTCCCGGTGCGTTGAGCAACCAGCCGCCGGCTCCGGCCAGCGCGCCGCAAACCACCGGTGGTGCCGCTGGGTCGGCCAGCATGGTGCAGCCAGGTCAGCCGCTGGTGGACGCCAACGGCCAGCAGATCATGGACCCGGCCACCGGCCAGCCGATGCTGGCGCCATACCCGGCGGACAAGCGTCAGCAGTCGACCAGGAATTTCGAGCTCGACCGTTCCATCAGCCACACCAAGCAACAGCAAGGTCGTTTGACGCGTCTTTCGGTCGCGGTGGTGGTGGACGACCAGGTCAAGGTCAACCCGGCCAACGGCGAAACCACTCGTGCGCCATGGAGCGCCGACGAATTGGCGCGCTTCACTCGCCTGGTCCAGGACGCCGTCGGATTCGATGCCAGCCGTGGCGACAGCGTCAGCGTGATCAACGTGCCGTTCTCCTCCGAGCGCGGTGAAGTGATCGCCGATATTCCGTTTTATTCGCAACCCTGGTTCTGGGATGTGGTCAAGCAAGTACTGGGCGTGCTGTTCATCCTGATCCTGGTATTCGGTGTGCTGCGTCCGGTGCTGAACAACATCACCAATGGCGGCAAGAACAAGCAGTTGGCAAGCCTGGGTGACGTAGAGCTGGGAGGCATGGGCGGCCTGGATGGCGAATTGGCCAATGATCGCGTCAGCCTCGGCGGGCCGCAGAGCATTCTGCTGCCAAGCCCGAGCGAAGGTTATGACGCCCAGTTGAACGCCATCAAGAGTCTGGTGGCAGAAGATCCGGGTCGTGTGGCTCAGGTCGTGAAAGAGTGGATCAACGCAGATGAGTGATAATCGAGCCGCTGTTGCCAAATTGTCCCGGGTCGACAAAGCCGCGATTCTGCTGCTGTCCCTGGGTTCGACCGACGCCGCCCAAGTGCTGCGCCACATGGGGCCCAAGGAGGTCCAGCGAGTGGGCGTGGCCATGGCGCAGATGGGTAACGTGCACCGTGAGCAGGTCGAGCAGGTAATGAGCGAATTCGTCGACATCGTCGGCGATCAGACCAGCCTGGGTGTTGGTTCCGATGACTATGTGCGCAAAATGCTCACCCAGGCGTTGGGTGAGGACAAGGCCAACGGCCTGATCGACCGCATTCTGCTGGGCGGCAACACCAGTGGCCTGGACAGCCTCAAGTGGATGGAGCCGCGGGCGGTCGCCGACGTGATCCGTTACGAGCACCCGCAGATCCAGGCGATCGTGGTGGCGTATCTCGATCCGGACCAGGCGGGTGAAGTCCTGGGCAACTTTGACCACAAAGTGCGCCTGGACATCATCCTGCGGGTCTCGTCGCTCAACACCGTGCAGCCGGCGGCCCTGAAGGAATTGAACCAGATCCTCGAGAAGCAGTTCTCGGGCAACTCCAATGCCTCGCGCACCACCTTGGGTGGCATCAAGCGCGCGGCGGACATCATGAACTTCCTCGACAGCTCGATCGAAGGTCAGCTGATGGACTCGATCCGCGAGTTCGACGAAGACCTGTCCGGTCAGATCGAAGACCTCATGTTCGTGTTCAACAACCTGGCCGATGTCGACGACCGCGGCATCCAGGCGCTGTTGCGCGAGGTGTCCTCCGACGTACTGGTCCTGGCCCTCAAGGGGTCGGACGAAGGCGTCAAGGAGAAGATCTTCAAGAACATGTCCAAGCGGGCGGCCGAACTGTTGCGCGACGACCTGGAGGCCAAGGGCCCGGTGCGCGTCAGCGACGTGGAAACCGCACAGAAGGAAATCCTCACCATCGCCCGCCGCATGGCCGAAGCCGGAGAGATCGTTCTCGGTGGCAAGGGCGGCGAAGAGATGATCTAAGGTCGTTATGTCCGTCAAGAGTGATGATGCACCCAGCGACCTGATCCGCGCCCGCGACGTCGGTGGTTTCGACGTCTGGTCGCTGCCCAGCTTCGACCCCCATGTGCCGGAGCCTGAGCCCGAGCCGGTGGAGGAGCTGCCGGAAATCGAGGAAGTACCGCTGGAGGAGGTCCAGCCGCTGACCCTCGAAGAAGTCGAAAGCATACGCCAGGAAGCCTACAACGAAGGTTTCGCCGTGGGCGAGAAAGAGGGCTTTCACAGCACCACGCTCAAGGTCCGTCAGGAGGCCGAAGTGGCCCTGACGGCCAAGCTGCGGGCATTGGAGTCACTGATGGTCAACCTGTTCGAACCGATTGCCGAGCAGGATACGCAGATCGAGAAATCCCTGGTGGGACTGGTGCAGCACATCACCCGCCAGGTCATCCAGCGCGAACTGGCCATCGATTCGAGCCAGATCGAACACGTGATGCGCGAAGCCCTCAAGCTCCTGCCATTGGGCGTGGGCAACGTGCGGCTGTACATCAATCCGCAGGATTTCGAACTGGTCAAGGCCTTGCGCGAGCGCCACGAGGAAACCTGGCGCATCGTCGAGGACGCCTCGCTGTTGCCTGGCGGCTGTCGCGTGGAAACCGAACACAGCCGCATCGACGCAACTGTCGAGACCCGCATCGAGCAGGTCATGGCCAAGTTGCTGGACCAACTGCACGAGCAAGCCCTGCACCCGGCACCGGCCGACCTGAGCCTGGAACTGCCGGACGAGCTCAGGGCTGACGCCGAACCTGACGGTGCGTCATTGATTGCCACCGAACCGGACAGCCGCGATGCGCCTTGAGCGAACCAGCTTCGCCAAGCGCCTGGGCAGCTACGCCGAGGCCACCGAGCTGGCGGGCCAGCCGATCCTGGAAGGACGCCTGTTGCGCATGGTCGGGCTGACGCTCGAAGCCGAGGGCCTGCGTGCTGCCATGGGCAGCCGTTGCCTGGTCATCAACGACGACAGCTATCACCCGGAGCAGGTGGAAGCCGAGGTCATGGGTTTCTCCGGCAGTAAAGTATTTCTGATGCCGGTGGGCAGCGTCGCCGGGATCGCCCCCGGCGCGCGCGTGGTGCCCCTGGCCGATACCGGTCGCCTGCCCATGGGCATGAGCATGCTCGGTCGCGTACTGGACGGTGCCGGGCGCGCCTTGGACGGCAAAGGCGGCATGAAGGCCGAAGACTGGGTGCCGATGGACGGCCCGACGATCAACCCCCTCAAGCGCGACCCCATCAGCGTGCCGCTGGACGTGGGCATACGCTGCATCAACGGTGTATTGACGGTCGGGCGCGGCCAGCGTCTGGGCCTGTTCGCCGGTACGGGTGTGGGCAAGAGTGTGCTGCTGGGCATGATGACCCGCTTCACCGAGGCCGACATCATTGTGGTGGGGCTGATCGGCGAGCGGGGCCGCGAGGTGAAGGAGTTCATCGAGCACATTCTCGGCGAGGAAGGCCTCAAGCGCTCGGTTGTCGTGGCTTCGCCGGCGGATGACGCGCCGTTGATGCGTCTGCGGGCAGCCATGTATTGCACGCGCATCGCCGAGTATTTCCGCGACAAAGGCAAGAACGTCCTGTTGCTGATGGATTCGTTGACCCGTTTCGCCCAGGCCCAGCGGGAGATCGCCCTGGCCATCGGTGAACCGCCGGCGACCAAGGGCTACCCACCGTCGGTGTTCGCGAAGTTGCCGAAACTGGTGGAACGCGCCGGTAATGCGGAGAAGGGCGGCGGTTCGATCACTGCGTTCTACACCGTGCTTTCCGAAGGTGACGACCAGCAGGACCCGATCGCCGACTCGGCCCGGGGCGTGCTCGACGGTCACATCGTGCTGTCCCGGCGCCTGGCCGAGGAAGGACATTACCCGGCCATCGACATCGAGGCGTCCATCAGTCGGGTCATGCCGTCGGTGGTCAGCCCTGAGCACATGAAGCGTGCCCAGCAATTCAAGCAGTACTGGTCGCGTTATCAACAAAGCCGTGACCTGATCAGCGTCGGCGCCTACGTACCCGGCGGTGACCGCGAGACGGACACCGCGATCAATCTGTACCCGGCCATGTCCGTGTATTTGCGCCAGAGCCTGAACGACAACATTGGCATGGGGGCCAGCGAAGCGCACCTGCAGAGTATTTTCACCCCCGTCGCCGGCGGGTAACCGACCATGGCCACGAGTCGTGCGGCGCGCCTGGCGCCGGTGGTGGAAATGGCGGAAAAAGCCGAGAAAGCCGCCGTGCAGCGGCTGGCTTATTTCCAAGGGCAGGTGGCGGTCGCCGAAAGCAAATTGGCTGACCTGGAGAATTTCCGCCTCGAATACCAGGAGCAGTGGGTTGCCCGTGGCCGCCATGGGGTTTCCGGACAATGGCTGCTGGGCTACCAGGGGTTCCTGGCGCAGTTGGGGACCGCCATCGACCAGCAGCGCCAGAGCCTGGTCTGGCATCAGAACAATCTGGAAAAAGCCCGGCAGGGCTGGCAGGAGGCTTTCGCCCGCGTGGAAGGGCTGCGCAAACTGGTGCAGCGCTATATCGATGAGGCGCGACAGCTGGAGGATAAACGCGAACAGAAGTTGCTGGATGAGCTGTCCCAGCGCCTGCCGCGCCAGAACCCATATTGACCACTCAACAGGATTTCGTCAGGTGAATGATCCGAAACCTTGCTCAGACCTTCACCAGATGCTAAACCTTGTACACGTATGTCCATGACAAGGAAGCCGATCATGTCAGTCGTTACCGAAGTATCCCCCGATAGGCAGAAGTTGACGATTTCGATCAAGGGTCGATTCGATTTCGGTCGGCATCAAGAGTTTCGTGAGGCGTATGAGCGGCTCGATCCACTGCCAGGGTCCGTCGTCGTGGATTTGAAAGAAGCCACCTATCTGGACAGCTCTGCCCTGGGCATGCTCCTGCTGCTGCGCGATTTTGCCGGCGGCGACGATTCGGACATTCGGATCGTCAACAGCAACAGTGACGTCAAGAAAATCCTGGCGATTTCCAATTTCGACAAACTGTTCGATATCTACCCCAAAGACGACCGGTCGGCAGAGCACGACCGCACAGGCAACCACCACGACAAGCGTCATTCAGGCGAAGCCTGACTGCCCATCATGTTGTCCGACCTGGAACCGTTGACGGTCCTGATCGCCGAGGACAGCGCCGCTGATCGACTGTTGTTGTCCACCATCGTCCGTCGCCAGGGTCATCATGTACTGACTGCGGCGGATGGCGCCGAGGCGGTCGAGGTGTATCGGGGGCAGCGTCCGCATCTGGTGCTGATGGACGCGATGATGCCGGTGATGGATGGCTTCGAGGCCGCGCAGAAGATAAAGCAGCTGGCCGGCGACCAGTTGGTCCCGATCATTTTCCTGACATCGCTGACCGAGAGCGAAGGCCTGGCTCGCTGTCTGGAGGCCGGCGGCGATGATTTTCTCGCAAAGCCTTACAACCAGGTGATCCTGGCTGCCAAGATCAAGGCCATGGACCGCTTGCGTCGGTTGCAGGCTACGGTGGTGGAGCAGCGTGACCAGATCGCCCGGCACAATGGCTACCTGCTCAACGAGCAGCGGGTCGCCAAGGCGGTCTTCGACAAAATTGCCCACTCCGGCTGCTTGAGCGCGCCGAATATCCGTTATCTGCAATCACCTTATGCCTTGTTCAACGGCGATTTGCTGCTGGCCGCGTTCAATCCGGCCGGGGACATGCATATCCTGCTGGGCGATTTCACCGGGCATGGTTTGCCGGCGGCGGTGGGCGCGATGCCGTTGGCGGAAGTTTTCTACGGCATGACGGCCAAGGGCTATGGCCTGGCGCAGATCCTGCGGGAGATGAACGCCAAGCTCAAGCGGATCCTGCCGGTGGACATGTTTTGCTGCGCAACCCTGCTGTGCCTGAGTTTCCAGCGTTGCACGGTAGAGGTCTGGAACGGCGGCATGCCCGACGGCTATCTGCACGACGGCCTCAGCGGCAGACGCACGCCATTGCCGGCGCGGCACCTGCCACTGGGAGTGCTGTCGCCTCAACTATTCGATGACCGCACCGAAGTCCACCCCATGTCCTTGGGTGACAGGGTCTTCCTGTTGTCTGACGGCGTAATCGAGACCAGTGACGAACAGGACCGGCCGTTTGGTGTCGAGGGGCTGCAACAGGTGTTCGCCGCCAACCGTGAGCCCGACCTGCTGTTCGATGATATCCAACAGGCCTTGCGGGACTTTGGCGGAGAATCGCGGGATGACTTCAGCATGGTCGAGGTGCGGCTCGTCGCGCCTTCGCAACTCAATCCGCCGCAACCGGTCTACTCCGATAGCGGCCAATCCAGCCCGCTGGACTGGTCGGTGAGCTTCGAGTTCCGGGCACAGACGCTCAAGCGCTTCAACCCGATGCCTTATCTGTTGCAGTTGTTGCTTGAGGTTCATGGACTCAGGGCTCAGAGTGGGGCTCTTTACAGCGTCCTGTCGGAGCTTTATTCCAATGCCCTGGACCACGGCGTATTGGGGCTCGATTCGAGCCTCAAGCGTGACGCGTCGGGGTTTGCCCGGTATTACCGGGAACGTAACGAACGCCTGGATGGGCTGAGCGATGGCCATGTGCGGGTGCACCTGCACGTCACGCCGAACGAAGAGGGTGGTCGCCTGGTCATCGAGGTCGAGGACAGCGGCCAGGGTTTCGACGTGGCCCGGGTGCTGGCGCAACCCGTGAACAGTGATCGGTTATCCGGGCGCGGCGTGAGCCTGGTGCGTCAACTTAGCCATCATGCCTCGTGGTCAGACGATGGTCGTAGTGTGCGCGTGGAGTTTTTCTGGGAGGCTCTGGCATAATCAGGGTCATTCTTGATCAGGGAGCGAACAAGTGAGTGAGATTCATCTGGACCGTGACGTGCTGAGCACGTTGAAGGAAGTCATGGAAGAAGGGTATCTGGAGTTGCTGGATACCTTCCTTAACGATTCCGAAGCTCGCCTGCGGGTGCTGCATGAGGCGCGGGACGCTGAAAAACTGAGCGCCACCGCCCATAGCTTCAAGGGCAGTAGCAGCAACATGGGCGCCATCCGTCTCGCCGAGCTCTGTGGCGAACTGGAGCAGCGTGCCAAGCAGCCGTCGTTGGGCGGTATCGAGAAGCTGGTCAGCGAAATCGACAGCGAATTCGCTCACGTGCGCTCGCTGTGCCGGGAAGAGCGCGAAGGCTTCCACTGCTGAGCATTCTCGGGCAATCGTAGATTGGCCCGCCCCTTGCATTGTTTGTCCCGACTGTACCTATGATTCCAGTGCAGCGGAGACTTTTTTATGCCGGTTACCCCCAATTCACTGCTTCAGGCCGCTGCCCAGGCCAAGCCTCAGGCTGCCGTCAATTCACTGGCAGCAGCCCCGGACAACGGGGATAAAGGCTCCAGCTTCGCTAAAGTCTTTGCCCGTCAGGCATCCTCCGACTCCTCGGGGCCTGCTGTTAAGGCCGCGCGCGACAAGACTTCCGATGTCCCCGTCAAAAAGGAGGCCGGAAACGAAACCGCTGCCGCTGAGGAACCCAAGGTTGCCGATAGCGGCAAGCCCTTGCCTGTAGACAAGCAACCGTCCAGCGCCGACGACGAGACGGCCAGTGATGACGCAGCCGATTCGACTGACGATACGGTGGCACAGGCTCCCGTGGCGGATCCGACACTCGATCCGGCACAGCTGCCGGACATGAGCGTACCCGTCGTGGCCACCGCGCCGGAACCACCACCGGTGGTGGTCGCCGCTCAAGTCCAGGCCGCTGCTGCCGTGGCTCCGCCGGCCGCTCAGTTGGTCTCGCCGGGCCCGGTCGAAGACCCGGTTGTCGATCCGGCTTTCGACCCGCAAGCCGACCCACTCGACGCGTTGCCGGCTTTGCGCTTGGCGATGGAACAAAGTGGCCATGTTTCCGCCTCCAGCCAGGCGCAACCCAAAGTGGCTGCTCCTGCTTCGCTCGAGGCCGACCAGACTTCGGCCCAGACGTTTGCCGCCGGTATGGCGAGCATGCTGACCGTGCAAGCCGACCAGGACAGCACCGGTCCCGGCAGCCAGGGCGGTGACAAGGCATTCGGTGGCCTGATCAGCGAAGGCCTCAAGGACCTGACCGCCGCTTCCAGCGATACGCGGGTCGATGATTTTGCCAACCGTCTGGCGGCACTGACCCAGGCTGCGACGCCGAAGACCGCCAACGCGGTGCCGGTCAACCAGCCCATTGCCATGAACCAGAATGGCTGGACCGAAGAAGTGGTCAATCGCGTCATGTACCTGTCCAGCGCCAATCTCAAGGCGGCTGATATCCAGCTGCAACCGGCCGAGCTCGGGCGTCTGGACATCCGTGTGAACATGGTGCCGGACCAGCAGACCCAGGTCACCTTCATGAGCGCTCACTCAGGCGTTCGCGAGGCGCTCGAAGGCCAGCTGCATCGCTTGCGCGACAGTTTTGCCCAGCAGGGCATGGGGCAGGTCGACGTCAATGTGTCCGACCAATCCCGAGGCTCGCAGGACCCGGGACAACAGGCGCAACAGCAGGCCCAGGCAGGACGAACCCGTTCGTCTGGCGAGCGTATCGATTCGCCCGATGAGCAATCGCCAGCCAGCATTGCTGAAGTGGCAACTTCCACCACCAGCGTGATCGGCACCAGCGCGGTCGACTACTACGCCTGATTGATAACAATCAGAATCTGTGGGAGCGAGCCTCTCGCGATAGCGGTGGATCAGTCATCAATGAGGTGACTGACACACCGCTATCGCGAGCAGGCTCGCTCCCACAATAGTTTGGGGGAGTCGCTGGGCGAGCCGGACACTTCTGGCATAACACTTGCTCCACCCTAGCCACGCAACAGTGAAAACCCCGATTAGTGACGGATTATTGGCATGGCGAAGAGCGACGCAGCAGCTGTAAAAGACCCCGCAACCAAAGGCAAGCTCAAGATGATCATCCTGATCGTCGTCGGCCTGCTCCTGGCGATCGGTGTGTCCGTAGGAGCGACCTGGTATTTCATGCACGGCGCTCAAAGCAAGCCAGCCCCAGCGGCCGAGGCCGCACCGGTCGGCAAACAGCCGGCGATTTTCGAATCGATGGCCCCGGCCTTCGTGGCCAACTACACCCAGAACGGACGCCAGCGCTACATGCAGGTCAGCATCACCCTGCTGGGTCGCAACCAGGCCGACCTGGAAGCACTGCGGGTGCACATGCCGCTGATCCGCAATAACCTGGTGATGCTGTTTTCCGGACAGAACTTCGACACCCTGGCGACGCCCGTCGGCCAGGAAATGCTCCGTCAGAAAGCCACGGCCAGCGTGCAGGAAGTGGCTCAGAAAGAGCTGGGCAAAGTGGTGATCGAACAGTTGCTCTTCACTAACTTCGTATTGCAGTAGGAACACGACATGGCCGTGCAGGACCTGTTGTCCCAGGACGAAATCGACGCGCTGCTACACGGTGTCGACGACGGCCTGGTCCAGACCGAAAACGTAGCTGAACCGGGCAGCGTCAAAAGTTATGACCTGACCAGCCAGGACCGCATCGTTCGCGGACGCATGCCGACCCTGGAAATGATCAACGAGCGTTTCGCCCGGTACACCCGCATCAGTATGTTCAACATGCTGCGCCGTTCGGCGGACGTGGCCGTTGGTGGTGTGCAGGTGATGAAGTTCGGTGAGTACGTGCACTCGCTGTACGTGCCCACCAGCCTCAACCTGGTGAAGATCAAGCCGTTGCGCGGCACTGCGTTGTTCATCCTTGACGCCAAGCTGGTGTTCAAGCTGGTGGACAACTTCTTCGGTGGCGATGGGCGTCATGCCAAGATCGAGGGGCGTGAATTCACCCCGACCGAACTGCGCGTCGTGCGCATGGTGCTGGAACAGGCCTTCGTCGACTTGAAGGAAGCCTGGCAGGCGATCATGGAAGTGAACTTCGAGTACATCAACTCCGAAGTGAACCCGGCCATGGCGAATATCGTCGGCCCGAGCGAAGCCATCGTGGTCTCGACTTTCCACATCGAGCTCGATGGCGGTGGCGGTGACCTGCATGTGACCATGCCGTACTCGATGATCGAGCCGGTGCGCGAAATGCTCGACGCCGGTTTCCAGTCGGATCTCGACGACCAGGACGAGCGCTGGATCAATGCGTTGCGCCAGGACGTGCTGGATGTCGACGTGCCAATCGGTGCGACGGTTGCCCGGCGTCAGCTGCGCCTGCGGGACATTCTGCACATGCAGCCAGGGGACATCATTCCCGTGGAAATGCCCGAAGACATGATCATGCGCGCCAACGGCGTGCCGGCCTTCAAGGTCAAGATGGGCTCTCATAAAGGCAACCTGGCGTTGCAGGTGATCGAGCCGATCGAACGCCGCTGAGCGGTGTCGTACCCTTTAAGTTTGTAACGGATTTTAGGTTTTCTACTGATTTTTGCCCGCCGAGGACAAATGATGGCTAACGATATGAACACCCCGGATGACCAGGCGCTGGCCGATGAGTGGGCTGCGGCCCTTGAGGAGGCGGGCGATGGCGGACAGGCCGACATCGACGCCTTGCTGGCCGCCGACACGGGTGCCCAGGCTTCCAATCGCCTGCCCATGGAAGAGTTCGGCAGCGTGCCGAGAAGCAATGACCAGGTCACCCTGGACGGTCCGAATCTGGATGTGATCCTGGATATCCCGGTGTCCATCTCGATGGAAGTGGGCAGCACCGACATCAACATCCGCAACCTGCTGCAACTCAACCAGGGCTCGGTGATCGAGCTGGATCGCCTGGCGGGCGAGCCGCTGGACGTACTGGTCAACGGTACGCTCATCGCCCACGGTGAAGTGGTGGTGGTCAACGAGAAGTTCGGCATTCGCCTGACGGACGTGATCAGCCCGAGCGAACGCATCAAGAAGTTGCGCTGAGTGAAAACGCTATTCGCCGCAGCGATGATGCTGCCGTTCAGCGTGCTGGCTGCCGAGCCGGCGGCCACTGCGGCTACCGCGGTCGCTGCACCAGCGGTGGGCAGCGGCGTGGCCGGGCAATTGGCGCAGTTGGTGCTCGGCCTGTTGCTGGTGCTGGGATTAATCTTCTTCCTCGCCTGGCTGCTGCGCCGCGTGCAACAGGCAGGGCCGGCGGGCAAAGGGCAGGTCATCGACATCGTCGGCTCTCGCGCGCTGGGACCACGTGATCGGCTGGTGCTGGTGCAGGTCGGTAACGAGCAGATTCTGCTGGGTTTGAGTCCAGGCTCGATCACCGCTTTGCATGTCCTCAAGGAGCCGGTACAGGTGCCCTCTACCGAACAGGCCTCCCCCGAGTTCGCCCAGCGTCTCATGGAGCTGTTGGGGAAAGACCAGAAGGATAAAAAGTAATGCCGCTGCGCATTCTATTGGCGCTGGCCCTGATGCTGGCCGCGCCGTTGGTATCTGCCGCCGACCCGCTGTCGATACCGGCGATTACCTTGGGCACCAACGCCGACGGGGCGCAGGAGTACTCGGTCAGCCTGCAGATCCTGCTGATCATGACCGCGCTGAGCTTCATCCCGGCGTTCGTCATGCTGATGACCAGTTTCACGCGGATCATCATTGTCTTTTCGATCCTGCGCCAGGCCCTGGGTTTGCAGCAGACGCCGTCGAACCAGATCCTCACCGGCATGGCGCTGTTTTTGACGATGTTCATCATGGCTCCGGTGTTCGACCGGGTGAACCAGGACGCGCTGCAACCTTATCTGGCGGAAAAACTCAGCGCACAGGACGCGGTGGCCAAGGCCCAGGTGCCGATCAAGGACTTCATGCTGGCCCAGACGCGCAGCAGCGACCTGGAATTATTCATGCGCCTGTCGAAGCGTACCGACATCGCCAGTCCCGACCAGGCGCCGTTGACGATCCTGGTGCCGGCCTTCGTGACCTCCGAACTCAAGACTGCGTTCCAGATCGGTTTCATGATCTTCATCCCGTTCCTGATCATCGACCTGGTCGTCGCCAGCGTACTGATGGCGATGGGTATGATGATGCTCTCACCGCTGATCATTTCTCTGCCGTTCAAGATCATGCTGTTCGTGCTGGTGGATGGCTGGGCGCTGATCATCGGCACGCTGGCGGGCAGTTTCGGCGGTGTTTAGCCCTTTTGTGCAGGTAGCAAGATATGACGCCTGAAGTCGCGCTGGACCTGTTTCGAGAAGCGCTCTGGCTGACCACGATTATGGTCGCCATCCTGGT
Organism: Pseudomonas sp. SMN5; assembly: GCF_052041925.1. NCBI lineage: Bacteria > Pseudomonadati > Pseudomonadota > Gammaproteobacteria > Pseudomonadales > Pseudomonadaceae > Pseudomonas > Pseudomonas sp. SMN5. The sequence goes on along the minus strand of NZ_JBKGGX010000002.1, from coordinate 321,230 downwards.
GATTCCCAGTCTGCTGGTGGGTCTGGTGGTGGCCATGTTCCAGGCAGCGACGCAGATCAACGAGCAGACCCTGAGCTTCCTGCCGCGCCTGCTGGTGATGCTGGTGACGCTGATCGTCGCCGGTCCGTGGCTGGTGCAGACTTTCATGGAATACATCCTGCGTTTGTACGGCAGTATTCCACAGTTGATCGGCTGACCCGATGTCGATGCTTGCGCTGACAGACACCCAGATCAGTTCCTGGGTGGCGGCGTTCATCCTGCCGCTGTTTCGTGTCACGGCCGTACTGATGAGCATGCCGGTCTTCGGCACGACCCTGCTGCCCAGGCGCATTCGCCTGTACTTCGCCTTGGCGATCACTGTGGTCATCGCGCCCGGGTTGCCACCGATGCCGCCGGTTCATGCCTTGGACCTCAGTGCGTTGATGCTGGTGGCCGAGCAGATTCTCATCGGCGCCTTGATGGGGTTTTCTTTGCAGCTGTTTTTCCAGGCATTCGTAGTGGCCGGGCAAATCATTTCGATCCAGATGGGCATGGCCTTTGCCTCGATGATCGATCCCACCAACGGCGTGAACACCGCGGTGATCGGGCAGTTCCTGACGATGCTTGTGACCTTGCTGTTTCTCGCCATGAACGGGCACCTGGTAGTGTTCGAGGTGCTGACCGAGAGCTTCACTACCATGCCGGTGGGCAGTGCGATGCTGGTCAATCATTTCTGGGACGTCGCCGGCAAGCTAGGTTGGGTGCTGGGCTCGGCGATGGTGTTGGTACTGCCCGCGGTGACTGCCCTGCTGGTGGTCAACATCGCGTTTGGCGTGATGACCCGGGCGGCGCCGCAACTGAACATTTTCGCCATTGGCTTCCCGCTGACCCTGGTGTTGGGCATGGTGATTTTCTGGATCAGCCTGGGGGATATTCTCAACCAGTATCAACCGCTGGCCACCGAGGCCTTGCAGCTGCTACGCGACATGGCACAGGCGCGCTGAACCATGGCCGAAAGCGAGAGTGGTCAGGACAAGACAGAAGACCCCACGGAGAAGCGCCAGCGCGAGTCCCGGGAAAAAGGCGAGATTGCCCGCTCCAAGGAACTCAACACCCTGGCGGTGATGCTGGCCGGCTCCGGTGGCTTGCTGATCTATGGTGGCGGGCTGGCCCTGGACCTGCTGGAAATCATGCGGCTGAATTTCTCCCTGCCACGTGAAGTGTTGCTCACCCCGGGCGCCATGACGCAGCATCTGCTGCACTCCGGGAAAATTGCAATCGCGGCGGTGCAGCCCATTCTGATTTTTTTGCTGGTGGCAGCCTTTGTCGGTCCGATTTCCCTGGGTGGCTGGTTATTTGCCGGCGGGAGCCTGGCCCCGAAATTCAGTCGGATGAATCCGGCCGCCGGCCTCAAGCGCATGTTCTCGACATCAGCACTGATGGAGTTGCTCAAGGCTTTTGGGAAATTCCTGATCATCCTGTTTGTGGCGCTGACGGTGTTGCAATCGGACATTGATGACATAGTGCGTATTGCCCATGAGCCGTTGGAGAAGGCGATCATCCACAGCGTGCAATTGGTGGGTTGGAGTACGTTGTGGATGGCCTGCGGCCTGATCCTGATCGCCGCCATCGACGTGCCGATCCAGCTTTATCAGAGCAAGCAGAAGTTGATGATGACCAAGCAGGAGGTTCGCGACGAGCACAAGGACGCGGAGGGCAAGCCGGAGGTCAAGCAGCGTATCCGTCAATTGCAGCGCGAGGTTTCCCAGCGGCGGATGATGGCGGCCATCCCCGATGCCGATGTGGTCATCACCAACCCGACTCACTACGCCGTCGCCCTCAAGTACGACCCCGAAAAAGGCAATGCGCCCGTGTTGCTGGCCAAGGGCAATGACTTCCTGGCGCTGAAGATCCGTGAGATCGCCGTGGCCAATGAGGTGATGCTGCTCGAGTCCCCGGCGCTGGCGCGATCGATTTACTACTCCACCGAACTCGACCAGGAGATCCCTGGAGGCCTGTACCTGGCCGTGGCCCAGGTATTGGCCTACGTCTACCAGATCCGCCAGCACCGCGCGGGCAAGGGCAAGCGTCCGGAGCCGCTGAAGGATTTGCCGATCCCGCCGGATTTGCGGCGTGATTCCTGAGGCAGCGTAGTGGGCAGCTGTCAGCAGCCATCGCTTTTCGCGAGCAAGCCCACTCCTTGACGACATATGCAGATCCATTGGTGGGAGCGAGCCTGCTCGGGATGGCGTCGGATCGAACCACCTGATGTCGGCCAACAGACCCTGTTCGCGAGCAGCCTCGCCACCGCCGTTTCCAAGCCTCTATTGCGCTCCATGATGAAAGTTGGACAGCTTCTTGCAATACCCCGCCTGCGCCCGTTTCGGGCGTCAAAAGTTTGCTTCACTGGAACGGGGATTATTGGTGGATCGCTCTCAGTTACTCAGCACTGCGCGCAGCAACGTCGTAGGCCTCAGCCAGGGCAATCTGGGCGTGCCGCTGTTGCTCATGGTCATGCTCGCCATGATGATGCTGCCGGTCCCGCCGTTCCTGCTGGACGTGTTCTTCACGTTCAACATCGCGCTGTCGATCGTGGTGCTGCTGGTATGCGTTTACGCCCTGCGGCCGCTGGATTTCGCGGTGTTCCCGACCATCCTGCTGGTGGCCACGCTGTTGCGTCTGGCATTGAACGTGGCATCGACGCGGGTGGTCATGCTCCACGGCCAGGAGGGCCACGCCGCCGCCGGTAAGGTGATCCAGGCCTTCGGTGAGGTGGTGATCGGCGGTAACTACGTCGTCGGTATCGTGGTCTTCGCCATCCTGATGATCATCAACTTCGTGGTGGTGACCAAGGGTGCCGGGCGGATTTCCGAGGTGAGCGCTCGCTTCACCCTCGATGCGATGCCGGGCAAGCAAATGGCGATCGACGCCGACCTCAACGCCGGCCTGATCGATCAGAACCAGGCCAAGGCCCGCCGTCTGGAAGTGGCCCAAGAGGCCGAGTTCTACGGTTCGATGGACGGTGCCAGCAAGTTCGTGCGCGGTGACGCCATCGCCGGCCTGTTGATCCTGTTCATCAACCTCATCGGCGGCATGGCCGTCGGTATCTTCCAGCACAACATGAGCTTCGGCGATGCCGGCAAGGTCTACGCCTTGTTGACCATCGGTGACGGTTTGGTGGCGCAATTGCCATCACTGTTGCTGTCCACCGCTGCGGCGATCATGGTGACCCGTGCCTCGGGCTCCGAAGACATGGGCAAGCAGATTCGTCGTCAGATGTTCGCGTCACCCAAGGCCCTGGCCGTGTCTGCCGGCTTGATGGCGGTGATGGGCCTGGTGCCGGGCATGCCGCACTTTTCCTTCCTGAGCATGGCGGCCGTGGCGGCTGGTGGTGCCTACCTGTTCTGGAAGAAGGACAACGCGCAGAAGGTGCTGGCCCTTGAAGAGGTCAAGCGTCAGCAGGAGCTGCTGCCATCGCCTGCTCGTGCGCTGGAAACCAAGGAACTGGGCTGGGACGATGTGACCCCAATCGACATGATCGGCCTGGAAGTCGGCTATCGCCTGATTCCGTTGGTCGACCGTAACCAGGGTGGTCAGTTGCTGGCGCGGATCAAGGGCGTGCGCAAGAAGCTGTCCCAGGACCTGGGCTTCCTGATGCCCACCGTGCATATCCGCGACAACCTCGACCTGGCGCCGAGCGCCTATCGCCTGACCCTGATGGGCGTGATCCTGGCCGAGGCCGAGATCTACCCGGACCGCGAGCTGGCGATCAATCCCGGACAAGTCTACGGCAGTCTCAACGGCATCACCGCCAAAGATCCGGCTTTCGGCCTGGAAGCGGTGTGGATCGAAGTCAGCCAGCGGGCCCAGGCCCAGTCCCTCGGTTATACCGTGGTGGACGCCAGCACCGTGGTGGCGACGCACTTGAACCAGATTCTCTACAAGCACTCCAGCGAGTTGATCGGTCACGAGGAAGTCCAGCAACTGCTGCAAGTGCTGGCCAAGGGGTCGCCGAAGCTGGCCGAAGAACTGGTGCCGGGGGTGCTTTCGCTGTCGCAGCTGCTCAAGATTCTCCAGGCGCTGCTGGCCGAACAGGTGCCGGTGCGTGACATACGCAGTATTGCCGAAGCGATCGCCAACAACGCTTCGAAGAGTCAAGATACCGCCGCGATGGTGGCTGCGGTGCGGGTCGGCGTATCCCGTGCAATCGTCCAAAGCATTGTAGGCACTGAGTCTGAGCTGCCTGTGATCACGTTGGAGCCAAGGTTGGAACAGATATTGCTCAATAGTCTGCAGAAGGCAGGACAAGGCTCGGAAGAGGGTGTTCTGCTGGAGCCAAGCATGGCCGAGAAGCTGCAACGTTCGTTGATCGACGCAGCCCAGCGGCAAGAGATGCAAGGCCAGCCGGTGATCCTGCTGGTGGCCGGTCCGATTCGCGCGATGCTCTCGCGGTTCGGACGCCTCGCGGTCCCGGGGCTGCATGTGCTGGCGTACCAGGAAATACCGGACAACAAGCAAGTGACCATCGTTGCGACAGTAGGGCCCAACGGCTGAGGTAGTGGTTTATGCAAGTGAAGCGTTTTTTCGCCGCCGACATGCGTCAGGCCATGAAACTGGTTCGTGACGAGCTGGGCGCTGAAGCAGCCATCATCGGCAATCGCCGGATCGCTGGCGGTGTGGAACTGACGGCGGCCCTGGACTACAAACTGTCGGCGCTGGCCCCACGCGTTCCGAACATGGAACTCGAGGATGAGCTGCGCAAGACCCAATCGCGCATCGCCAGCGCCCAGGCTGAACTGAGCCTGCGCAGCCACGAAGGCGAGGCTGCGGCGGGCACCAATCGTCAATTGTTCGCCGGTCAGCCATTGACCGCGGGCCTGCCATTGACCGCAGCCGAGCCGCTGATCGAGCCGACCCCGGCCGAACCGCGCCGTGCCGAGCCGGCCCCGGCAGCGCCTGCCCGTGGCGTCGACCCGCGAGCCCTTGACTCGATGCGTTCGGAACTCAACAGTCTGCGCGAGCTGATGGAAGTCCAGCTCGGCTCCCTGGCCTGGAACCAGCTGCAAGGCAGCCGTCCAGCCCAGGCCAACCTGTGGCGTCGCCTGCAGCGCATCGGCCTGTCCGGTCCGTTGTCCCGCGACCTGCTGGCGCTGATCAACGGTATCGAAGAGCCGCGCCAGGCCTGGCGCATGTTGCTGGCGCACCTGGCGCGGATGATTGCCACGCCGGAAGTCGAGCCATTGGAAGAGGGCGGTGTGATCGCCATGGTCGGTCCGGCCGGCATGGGCAAGACCACCACCCTGGCCAAGCTCGCGGCCCGTTATGTACTTAAATATGGTGCCCAGAGCATTGCACTGGTGAGCATGGACAGTTTCCGTATCGGTGCCCAGGAGCAACTCAAGACCCTGGGACGGATCCTCAATGTGTCGGTGACCCAGGTGGATCCGGGTCAATCCCTGGCCCAGGCGTTGGAGCCGTTGCTGCGCAAGCGCGTCGTGCTGATCGACACCGCCGGCCTGCAGGCCAGCGATCCGGCCCTGCGCATGCAGCTCGAAAGCCTGGCCGGGCGCGGCATCAAGTCAAAAAATTATCTCGTGTTGGCAACCACCAGCCAGAAGCAGGTTCTAACCGCCGCATACCACAGCTACAAGCGCTGCGGGCTGGCCGGCTGCATCCTGACTAAGCTGGACGAAACGGCAAGCCTGGGCGAGGTACTGAGCCTGGCGATCGGACACGATCTGCCGGTGGCATACCTGACCGACGGGCCGCGGATCCCGGATGATTTGCATCTGCCGCGCCGTCACCAACTGGTCAGCCGTGCCGTGAGTGTGCAAATGCAGGAAGAACCCAGCGAAGAAGCCATGGCTGACATGTTCGCTGATATCTACCACAGCCCGACCAAGCAGGTCGGCTGAGGTTATCATGAGTATTTTTTGTACCTACATCGATGGTCTGCCATGCATTGTTCCGTGTGTGAACGCGCAGCCAGTAATGTGGCCTCCGTCTACGTAAGACAAGGTAAAGAACGAACATGGGCAGCATGCATCCCGTACAGGTGATCGCGGTGACCGGCGGCAAAGGTGGCGTCGGGAAGACTAACGTGTCAGTGAACTTGTCCCTGGCTCTGGCAGAGCTTGGCCGACGGGTCATGCTGCTGGACGCCGACCTGGGCCTGGCGAACGTCGACGTATTGCTGGGGCTTACCCCCAAGCGCACCCTGGCGGACGTCATCGAAGGCCGTTGTGAACTGCGCGACGTGCTGTTGCAGGGGCCGGGCGGGATTCGCATCGTGCCGGCCGCTTCCGGCACCCAGAGCATGGTCCACCTGACTCCGGCCCAGCACGCCGGCCTGATCCAGGCGTTCAGCGATATCGGTGACAACCTTGATGTGCTGGTGATCGACACCGCCGCAGGTATCGGCGACTCCGTCGTCAGTTTCGTACGCGCCGCCCAGGAAGTGCTGCTGGTGGTCTGCGACGAACCCACGTCCATCACCGACGCCTATGCCCTGATCAAGTTATTGAATCGCGACTACGGCATGAACCGCTTCCGCGTCCTGGCCAACATGGCCCAGAGCCCGCAGGAGGGGCGCAACCTGTTCGCCAAGCTGACCAAGGTCACGGATCGCTTCCTGGATGTCGCCCTACAATACGTGGGTGCGGTGCCTTACGACGAAAGCGTGCGTAAGGCAGTTCAGAAGCAACGTGCCGTTTATGAAGCTTTTCCACGTTCCAAATGCGCGCTGGCATTCAAGGCAATCGCCCAGAAGGTCGATAGCTGGCCCTTGCCGGCCAATCCGCGCGGTCATCTGGAATTTTTCGTCGAGCGTCTCGTGCAACAAACAGCAGGGCCCGTGCTATGACTGCAAGCGGTTACAACCATCTCTACAAAAAATCGGCACGGGACGCCCAATACGAACTGATCGAGCGTTATGCGCCCCTGGTCAAGCGTATCGCGTACCACTTGCTGGCGCGCCTGCCGGCCAGTGTTCAGGTCGAAGACCTGATCCAGGCCGGCATGATCGGCCTGCTCGAGGTGGCGAACAAATACGACGCGAGCAAAGGCGCCAGCTTCGAGACGTATGCCGGGATCCGCATTCGCGGGGCAATGCTCGATGAGGTCCGCAAGGGCGATTGGGCGCCGCGCTCGGTGCACCGTAATACGCGCATGGTCAGCGACGCGATCCGGGCAATTGAAGCTAAAACCGGGCGCGACGCTAAAGATCACGAGGTTGCGGCCGAACTCCAGTTGAGTCTCGATGATTACTACGGGATTTTGAACGATACCTTGGGCAGCCGCCTGTTCAGTTTCGACGACCTGTTGCAGGACGGCGAACATGAAGGGCTGCATGAGGATGGCGCAAGTACTCACATGGAGCCTGCGCGTGACCTGGAAGATGAACGGTTCCAGAGCGCGCTGGCCGAAGCGATTGCCAATTTGCCGGAGCGTGAGCGGCTGGTCTTGGCGCTGTACTACGACGAAGAGCTGAACCTCAAGGAGATCGGTGAGGTCCTGGGGGTCAGCGAATCGCGGGTCAGCCAGTTACACAGCCAGTGCGCGGCCCGCTTGCGGGGGCGTTTGGGGGAGTGGCGAGCGCGCTGACAGGCGTGTGGAGCGATTGCGAACGAGATTGGCCAGTCATGCGCCAGCCACGTGCAGCGCTCCAGACCGTTGTCGAGTGTTGTGCCGGAATTGATTGAAATGGCGCGTTCAGGTGCTGGACGCGTTTAAGACTGCTTGGAGGTCGAATTGGACAAGAACATGAAAATCCTCATCGTTGATGATTTTTCAACGATGCGGCGGATCATTAAAAACCTGTTGCGTGACCTCGGGTTCACCAACACGGCCGAAGCAGATGACGGGACCACCGCGCTCCCGATGTTGCACAGCGGTAACTTCGATTTCCTGGTCACCGACTGGAACATGCCAGGCATGACCGGCATCGACCTGCTGCGCCAGGTGCGTGCCGATGAAAAGCTCAAGCACCTGCCGGTGCTGATGGTGACTGCCGAAGCCAAGCGCGAGCAGATCATCGAAGCGGCCCAGGCCGGTGTGAATGGCTATGTGGTCAAACCCTTCACGGCCCAGGCGTTGAAAGAGAAGATCGAAAAAATCTTCGAACGCATCGGTTAACGGCGCCACGGGGGAGCTATGGATAACGAATCTTCTATGGGCGATTTCGAATCGACCCTGAAAAAACATGCCCGCGAACTGGTCGAGAGCCTTGAAAAAGGTCGTTTTGGCGATGCGGTTCAAATGATCCATGAGCTCAACCAGACCCGTGACCGCGGTCTGTATCAGGAAGTGGGCAAGCTCACGCGTGAATTGCACAGCGCGATTGTCAATTTCCAGATCGACCCGCACATGCCGCAGGCCGAGGAAGTCTCGCAGATCACCGACGCCACCGAGCGTCTGGGTTATGTGGTCAAGCTGACCGAGGCTGCGGCCAACCGCACCATGGACCTGGTGGAAAATGCCACGCCGCTGGTCAATGGCCTGAGCGAAGAAGCCCAGGCCTTGAGCACCGACTGGGGGCGTTTCATGCGGCGCGAAGTCGGGGCTGAAGAGTTCCGGGAACTGGCCCGTCGGGTTGACGCTTTTCTGACGCGCAGCAGCACCGAAGGCCGCGCCGTTGCAAGCAACCTCAACGATATCTTGCTGGCCCAGGACTATCAGGACCTGACCGGCCAGGTCATCAAGCGGGTGACCCAACTGGTCACCGAAGTGGAAAGCAATCTGCTCAAGCTGGTGCTGATGGCCAGCCAGGTTGACCGCTTTGCAGGCATCGAACACGACCGTGCAGCGATACTTGCAGAAAAAGATCCACAAAAACATCTCTCTCAGGGTGAAGGTCCGCAGATTCATGCCGATAAAAGAGAAGACGTTGTGTCCGGTCAGGACGATGTGGACGATTTGCTGTCCAGCCTTGGATTCTGAGTTTGTAGGTCGTGATGACGGTTAATGCCGGTCGCGCCGTGCCCCACAAGGCGCAAGACTAGGCACGAGGAGTGCGGTTTGGTTTTCCAAATGAACGACGAGTAACGACGGCTTGCGCCTTGTGGGGCGCGGCCCGGAGGGTTGGAGCTGTGAGCGCGCCATGCCGCGTTGCGAAACTTGGTAAGGAAACAACCCTTACCCGCGTCTCGCGCCTTGCCTGGCACGCTCAAAGCTCCAACGCTATCCGGCATTAACCGTCATCACGACCTACCTGTTTTAGGAGCAGCCATTAATGAGCTTCGGCGCCGATGAAGAGATCCTTCAGGATTTCCTGGTTGAGGCCGGCGAGATTCTAGAGCAACTTTCCGAGCAACTGGTCGAGCTGGAAAGCCGACCGGATGATGCGGACCTGCTCAATGCAATTTTTCGCGGTTTCCACACTGTAAAAGGAGGCGCCGGCTTCCTCCAGCTCAACGAGCTGGTGGAGTGCTGTCACATTGCCGAGAACGTGTTCGACATCCTGCGCAAGGGTGAGCGTCGCGTTGACGCAGAGTTGATGGACGTGGTGCTTGAAGCGCTGGATGCGGTCAACAGCATGTTCAGCGAAGTGCGCGAGCGCTCGCCGATTACCCCCGCTACACCTGAGCTGCTCGCCGCGCTGTCGCGCCTGGCCGAGCCGCAATCGGCTGACGAAGCCGCGCCGGAAGCTGCGCCGGCCGTCGAGGCGGTGGTCGAGGAGCCGGTCGCCGAAGAGTCGGGCGATATCACCGATAATGAATTCGAACAACTGCTGGACTCGCTGAACGCCGTCAAGGCCGAGGCCGAGGCTCCGGCGGCGCCTGCTGCGCCCGCAACGCCTGCGGCCGATGCCGCTGCCAGCGATGAAATCACCGACGCCGAGTTCGAGTCGCTGCTCGACCAGCTCCATGGCAAGGGCCAGTTCGCCGTCGATGCCGTCGTTCCTCCTGCGGCTCCCACAGCGGCTGCCGCTGCGCCGAAAGCGGCGGGCGACAACTCGGACATCACCGACGACGAATTCGAAGCCTTGCTCGATCAGTTGCATGGCAAGGGTACCTTTGCCGTCGACGCGCTGGACTCGGCCATCGCTTCGGCGCCGGCGCCGGCCCAGCCCGCCGCCGCTGTGGCTGGTAGTGATCTGATCACTGACCAGGAATTCGAATCGCTGCTCGACGAATTGCACGGCAAAGGCAAGTTCAGCGAAGTCGCTACGACCTCCGCTGCGCCTGCTGCTGCCACCACGGCTACGCCGGTGGCCAAGGCTGCGCCAAAGCCCGCCGCCAAGGCGCCGGAACCAAAAACCGAGGCGCCCAAGCCTGCCGCGGCCGCCGCCCCGGCGCCAGCCCGCGCCGCCGCCGCGCCGCCACCGGAAAAACCGGCCAGCGAAGCCGAGACCACTGTGCGGGTCGACACCGCACGCCTGGACGAGATCATGAACATGGTCGGCGAACTGGTGCTGGTGCGTAACCGCCTGGTGCGCCTGGGCCTCAACAGCCAGGACGAAGCCATGTCCAAGGCCGTGTCGAACCTCGACGTGGTCACGGCTGACTTGCAGACCGCGGTCATGAAGACCCGGATGCAACCGATCAAGAAAGTCTTCGGGCGTTTCCCACGCCTGGTTCGCGACCTGGCTCGCCAGCTCAAGAAAGAAATCAACCTGGAACTGGTGGGTGAAGAGACCGACCTCGACAAGAACCTTGTCGAGGCCCTGGCCGACCCGCTGGTCCACTTGGTGCGCAACGCGGTCGACCACGGTATCGAGTCGCCGGAAGAGCGTGAAGCCGCAGGCAAGGTCCGCAGCGGCAAGGTTATCCTGGCCGCCGAGCAGGAAGGCGATCACATCCTGTTGTCGATCTCCGACGACGGCAAGGGCATGGACCCGGAAGTGTTGCGTGCCATCGCGGTGAAACGCGGGGTGATGGACAAGGATGCCGCCGATCGCCTGAGCGACACCGAGTGCTACAACCTGATCTTCGCCCCGGGCTTCTCCACCAAGACCGAGATTTCCGACGTGTCGGGCCGCGGCGTGGGCATGGACGTGGTGAAGACCAAGATTTCCCAGCTCAACGGTTCGATCAACATCCACTCGGTCAAGGGCTCGGGTTCGAAGATCCTCATCAAGGTCCCGCTGACCCTGGCGATCATGCCGACCCTGATGGTGATGCTGGGCAACCAGGCGTTCGCTTTCCCACTGGTCAACGTCAACGAGATCTTCCACCTCGACCTGTCGCGCACCAACGTGGTGGACGGCCAGGAAGTGGTGATCGTGCGGGACAAGGCGCTGCCACTGTTCTACCTCAAGCGCTGGTTGGTCAGCTCCGCAGCCCATGTGGAGCAGGGCGAGGGCCATGTGGTGATCCTTTCGGTGGGCACCCAGCGGATCGGCTTTGTCGTCGATCAGCTCGTGGGCCAGGAAGAAGTGGTCATCAAGCCGTTGGGCAAGATGCTCCAGGGCACCCCGGGCATGTCCGGCGCTACCATCACCGGCGACGGCCGCATCGCGTTGATTCTCGATGTGCCTAGCATGCTCAAGCGTTACGCCGCACGGCGTATTTGATTCTGGAGGGGCGTGGCCTCGAGCCGCGCCTCGTCTAACGGAGTGTTTATGGTCGTTAAAGTCCTGGTGGTGGACGATTCGGGGTTTTTCCGCCGCCGCGTCTCGGAAATTCTTTCGGCGGACACGACGATTCAAGTCGTGGGCACCGCAACCAACGGTAAAGAGGCAATCGATCAGGCGCTGGCGCTCAAGCCGGACGTGATCACCATGGACTACGAGATGCCGATGATGGATGGCATCACGGCGGTGCGGCATATCATGCAGCGCTGCCCGACCCCGGTTTTGATGTTCTCTTCCCTGACCCACGAAGGCGCCCGGGTGACCCTCGATGCGCTGGACGCCGGGGCGGTGGACTTCCTGCCGAAGAATTTCGAAGACATCTCGCGCAACCCTGACAAGGTCCGGCAGTTGCTGTGCGAGAAGGTCCACAGTATTTCCCGCAGCAATCGCCGTGTCAGCGCCTACAGCGCGCCGGCACCGGCAGCGGCACCAAGCCCCGCGCCAGCACCGGCTTCGTCATCGAGTAGCTTCAATCCGGCACCGGTGCGCAGTGCTCCGGCACCGGCACCTGCTCGCCCGGCGCCTGCCAGTGCCTCGTCGCCATCGCCCAAGCGCAAAGCCTACAAGCTGGTCGCCATCGGCACGTCCACCGGCGGTCCGGTGGCCCTGCAACGGGTCCTGACCCAGTTGCCGGCCAGTTTCCCGGCGCCGATCGTGCTGATCCAGCATATGCCGGCAGCCTTCACCAAGGCCTTCGCCGAGCGCCTGGACAAGCTGTGCAACATCAGCGTCAAGGAAGCCGAGGATGGCGACATCCTGCGTCCGGGCCTGGCGCTGCTCGCGCCGGGTGGCAAGCAAATGATGGTCGATGGCCGTGGCGCGGTGAAAATCCTGCCGGGAGATGAGCGTCTGAATTACAAGCCGTGCGTGGACATCACGTTCGGCTCTGCGGCGAAATCCTACGGTGACAAAGTTCTGGCGGTGGTCCTTACCGGCATGGGCGCCGATGGTCGCGAAGGCGCCCGCCTGCTCAAGCAGGGTGGCAGTGCGATCTGGGCCCAGGACGAAGCCAGTTGCGTGATCTACGGCATGCCGATGGCGATCGTCAAGGCAGACCTCGCCGATGCGGTTTACAGCCTGGATGACATCGGCCGGCATCTGACCGAGGCATGCCTGTAATGGATGTGCTCAGCCTGATCGGCATCATCATGGCGTTCGTCGCCATCATTGGCGGCAACTACCTGGAAGGCGGACACCTGGGCGCCCTGGCCAATGGCCCGGCGGCGTTGATCGTGCTCGGTGGCACCATTGGCGCGGCATTGTTGCAGTCGCCCATGAGCGCATTCAAGCGCGCCATGCAGGTGCTGGTCTGGATCCTGTTCCCACCCCGGGTCGACCTGGCCGGCGGTATCGACCGCGTGGTGAACTGGAGCCTGACCGCGCGCAAGGAAGGCTTGCTGGGCCTGGAAGGGGTGGCCGATGCCGAACCCGACAGCTACTCGCGCAAGGGCTTGCAATTGTTGGTCGACGGTGCCGAGCCTGAGGCCATCCGCAGCATTCTGGAAGTGGATTTCTACACCCAGGAAAGCCGCGACATCGAGGCCGCCAAGGTGTTCGAAAGCATGGGCGGCTATGCGCCGACCATCGGTATCATCGGCGCGGTGATGGGTCTGATTCACGTCATGGGCAACCTGGCCGATCCGTCGCAACTGGGCAGCGGCATCGCCGTGGCTTTCGTCGCCACGATTTACGGTGTGGCGAGTGCCAACCTGGTGTTACTGCCGATCGCGGCCAAGCTCAAGTCCATCGCGTTGCGCCAGTCGCGCTATCGCGAAATGCTGCTGGAAGGGATCCTGTCGATTGCCGAAGGCGAGAATCCGCGCTCCATTGAATTGAAGCTCCAAGGCTTCATGGATTGATGGGGAGAATGGACCATGGCTCGTCGCAGGCACACTGAAGAACACGTCAACCATGAACGCTGGCTGGTTTCCTACGCCGACTTCATCACGCTGCTGTTCGCCTTTTTCGTGGTCATGTATTCGATCTCGTCGGTCAACGAAGGCAAGTACAAGGTCATTTCCGAGGCGCTGATCGGGGTCTTCACCGATTCGGATCGCGCCCTCAAGCCGATTCCCATCGGCGACGAACGGCCCAAGACCACCACACCGGCCAAGCCGTTGGTCAAGGACTCCGAGCAGGTCGACGCGGGCATCGCCGGCGGCAGCGATCCGTTGAAAAGCATCGCCGATGACATCAGCGCGGCCTTCGGTGACCTGATCAGCTCCAACCAGATGACCGTGCGCGGCAACGAGCTGTGGGTCGAGATCGAGCTCAATTCCAGCCTGCTGTTCGGCAGCGGCGATGCGATGCCCAGTGACATGGCTTTCAATATCATCGACAAGGTGGCGGCGATCCTTAAGCCGTTCGACAACCCGATTCATGTCGAAGGATTTACCGACGACCAGCCGATCCGGACGGCGCAATACCCCACCAACTGGGAACTGTCTTCCGCCCGTTCGGCGAGCATCGTGCGGATGCTGGCGATGCAGGGTGTCAATCCCGGTCGCCTGGCCTCGGTGGGCTACGGTGAATTCCAACCGGTGGCCAATAACGCCACCGCCGAGGGACGGGCGCGTAACCGGCGTGTCGTACTGGTCGTGTCGCGTAATCTTGACGTACGGCGCAGCCTGACCGGTACCGGGACGGCCAACGCGACGCCGGACGCGGCGTTGAAGCGCGCTGGCACACAAACTGCACCGCCCCCGGTCAAGTCGCCGGGAAGACAGAGTGCCGTCAATTCTCCGTCACCCGCTTTATAACGAGCCATGTCTCGGTCGAGCCTGTTTCGGCCGGGAGGAACGATCCGAATGAGAGTCTGGGCAGTCGCCAATCAAAAAGGTGGTGTGGGCAAAACCACATCTTCCATCGCTTTAGCCGGGTTGCTGGCCGAGGCGGGCAAGCGCGTGGTCATCGTCGACCTGGACCCGCACGGCTCGATGACCAGCTACTTCGGCTACGACCCCGATAGCCTGGAGCACAGCAACTACGACCTGTTCCTGCACAAGGGCACGGTGCCCGAAGGATTGCCGGGTCAATTGCTGCTGTCCACCAGCGACGAGCGGATTTCCCTGTTGCCGTCGAGTACCGCCCTGGCAACCCTGGAGCGTCAGTCACCAGGGCAGGGTGGCCTGGGACTGGTGATCGCCAAGACTCTGGCGCAGCTGTGGCAGGACTTCGATTACGCGATCATCGACAGCCCGCCGCTGCTGGGGCTGCTGATGGTCAATGCCTTGGCCGCCAGCCAGCAACTGGTCATCCCGGTGCAAACCGAACACCTGGCCGTCAAAGGGCTGGAACGCATGGTCAATACGCTGGAGATGGTCAACCGCTCGCGCAAGCAATCGCTGGCCTTCAACATCGTCCCGACCCTGTTCGACCGTCGGACCCAGGCGTCCCTTGGCACATTACGCGTATTGCGGGACATGTACCCGGATGACATCTGGCAAGGCTACATCCCTGTCGATACCCGATTGCGCGATGCCAGCCGCGCAGGCGTCACGCCTTCGCAGTTCGATGGCAAGAGCCGTGGCGTGCTGGCCTACCGCGCGCTGCTCAAGCATCTGCTGGCCCAGCAACTCGTTTCCCAGCAGGTGGCTTGATTGAACGCTCTTTTATTACACCCTTCGGCGGCGCCTGCCCATTGGGCGCTCGACCGTGTTGCAGCCTCAAGTCTCGTGGCAATCATGCCGATAACCTCTACATGCGGCGTACTGTTGCCATGAGCCGCCCGATAAAGACGACCTCGCGCCCGCAACTGGCCTTGCAGTCCTATCTGGACGGGCTGTTGCAGGAAGCGACCGAAGAATTGCCACCGCAGCCGAGCGTGGTCGAGGCGTTGCCCGACCCCGTCCAAGCCAGGGGTGAGCTGGATGATTTTCAGGCGGCCGTGCTCGAAGAGCAGGCCCGCGATGCACGGAACGCGGTGAAGGCCGCGGCGATAGAGGCACCGTTCATCAAGCCGAAAGTGGCAGTGATCGACGCCCCCGCGCCGATCCTGGCGCCGGTGTCGACCGTTGCGCCGTTGCTGCAAGGCCTGGTGGCCCCGGTGGTGGAAGTCCACATGCCACCGAGCAACACGCCGCCACCGGTGCAGGAGGACGACCGTCCGGCCTGGGCTGGCGAGCCGTTCGAGTGCCTGTTGTTCGATGTGGCGGGCCTGACGCTCGCGGTGCCGCTGGTGTGCCTGGGCTCGATTTATTCCCTGGCCGGGCAGGAGTTGACGCCGTTGTTCGGCCAGCCGGACTGGTTCCTCGGGATCCTGCCGAGCCAGGCCGGCAACCTGAAAGTGCTGGATACGGCACGTTGGGTCATGCCGGACCGTTATCGCGATGATTTTCGCCAGGGCTTGCAGTATGTGATTTCGGTGCAAGGGTATGAGTGGGGATTGGCGGTGCATCAGGTCAGTCGCTCGCTGCGCCTGGACCCGAACGAGATCAAGTGGCGCAGCCACCGAGGGCAACGGCCATGGCTGGCCGGTACGGTGATCGAACACATGTGCGCCTTGCTGGACGTTTCCGAGCTGGCAGAGTTGATCGCCAGTGGCGGAGCAAAACACCTGGGCGGCGGCAAGCCGGTCCAGAAACCGAAATAACACAACCGTGACGCACCGCGTCATGGGACAGAACACACCGCCACAGGCGGTTTTTCGAGGGGTCAGGGTATGAATGATAAGGCGTCGTCTCTCAAGGGTTCCGAAGATCCGATCTTGCAATGGGTGACCTTCAAGCTCGACAACGAAACCTACGGTATCAACGTGATGCGCGTCCAGGAAGTGCTGCGCTATACCGAGATCGCTCCGGTACCGGGTGCGCCAAGCTATGTGTTGGGCATCATCAACCTGCGGGGTAACGTGGTCACGGTGATCGACACCCGCCAGCGTTTCGGCCTGAGCTCCACCGAGGTCAATGACAACACCCGCATCGTGATCATCGAGGCGGACAAGCAAGTGGTCGGTATCCTGGTCGACAGCGTCGCCGAAGTGGTTTACTTGCGTCAGTCGGAAATCGAAACCGCGCCTAACGTCGGTAACGAAGAGTCGGCCAAGTTCATCCAAGGTGTCTGCAACAAGAACAACGAGTTGCTGATCCTGGTCGAACTGGAAAAAATGATGAGCGAAGAAGAGTGGTCGGAACTGGAGAGTATCTGATTTGATTCTTGAGGTAGCAGTCATTGTCCTGTTCCTTTTCTGGGCAGGCACGCTGGCGATGTTCCTGGCGTACATACGTGGCCAGCGGCAGATCGCCGCTCAGCAGGCCCAGGGCGATGCGCTGCGCGACCAGCGCATCAAGGACCTGGCCAAGCGCGTCGACGATTACCAGAACGGCACCGTGCGCATGGGTGAAGCCATCCATGAGCTGCGTGCCGTGCTCGCGCCATTGCCGGACAAACTCGCCCAACTGGAACAGCGCGACCCCTCCAGCCTGTCCTTCGCCCAGGCCGCCCGCCTGGTCGGCATGGGCGCCAGCGTCGACGAACTGACCCAGGCCTGCGGTCTGACCCAGGCCGAAGCGGAGTTGATGAGCAAATTGCACAGAGGCGGCTGACCGCCTTCGCCCGGAATCCATGTGGGAGCGAGCCTGCTCGCGACAGCGGTGTGACAGTCAGTAGCGATGTTGAACGTCCGGCCGCCATCGCGAGCAGGCTCGCTCCCACAGGTTTTTCTGGCGTTCGCCACAAGGACCGAAGTCGCCCCGATCTTCAGTGAACCGCAATCCCCGTGGCGAGGGAGCTCGCTCCCGCTGGGCTGCGCAGCGGCCCTAAGATCTTGCGGCTGCTGCGCACCCGAGCGGGAGCAAGCTCCCTCGCCACAGTTGGGTGCATACCGATGTTCAGCGCAACACCGGTACCGCTCAATAATCGTCGCCGCGCTCGGTCACGTCTTTCTCGACACTCGGCGCGTCAGGATCATGGCCCTGGGGAAATTTTCCCTTGAGGTTCCAGGCGAATGCGATGATTTCGGCAATCGTGCGGTACAGCTCTTGGGGGATGCTGTCGCCCAGTTCCAGCCGTGCCAGGAGCTTCACCAGCTCGGCGTTTTCGTAGATCGGCACTTCGCTGTCCCGAGCGATCCGCAGGATTTCCTCCGCCAGGGCTTCGTCGCCCTTGGCGGTGAGGGTCGGGGCATGCTGGCCGTCGTATTTGAGCGCGATGGCCTGGCGGGGTTCGGTGTGGGTTGTCATGCGGTTTCGTCCACCCAGCGTTGTTCGAGGCGAGTCTTAGGACCCTGTGGCGGGGTACCGAGATGGCAGTTCAGTTCGCCGACGTTCAGGCCGCAGGTCACCAGGCGCTCACGCAGCGCCGACAGGTGGCTTTCGATCAGGCTCGCGGTGTATGGCCGTTGCGCCCATAGCTGACTCGACAGCGTGCCGCTGAGCAGTTGTACCTGAACCTGCAACGGCCCCAGCGGCGCCATGTCGAAGGCCATCTCGACCCGCCACAGTTGCTGTTTCGTTTCACGCTCTTCGCGGCGCTGCTGAGGGTGATCCCGGGGAGTGGTTTCCTCGCGCTGGAACTTGAGCTGCAGCGGTACGATGTCCTGCAGGTTGCGCATCGGGACTTCCAATTGCCAGGTGCTCATCAACCGGCCATCGTCGGTCAGGCCGGTCTGTTCCAGGCTCGACAACTGATGACTTTGCAGTCGCGACACGGCCGCGGCGGCCAGGCGCAGTAGGTGCTCCAGATCGCCTTCCTGGTCCTGCTCTTTCAGCAGGCGCGAGGGTAACGGAAAGCTGGTGGGTTGTGGCTTGGCGCTGACCTGGCCGAGCATGCCCAGGGCACTGCGTACGAAGTTGGGCATGGCCTGGGCAAGTGTATTGGCCGCGATCACCGCACCAAGACTGGTGGAGGCGGGCAGGGCTGGAGTCAGTTGGGCAATCAGCTTCAGCAGGTCGCTCTTCATGTCCGGCGCCTGGCCAATGGGCTGTCCGGCGAGCAGTTTGCTTTCCAGGAACACTCCGCTGGCGGCGATGGCCTGGGCCAACCCCTTGGGCGAGCTCAGTTGCTGCACGTCCGGCAGGCCGGCCAGCAGGCGGGTCACTGCCGCACGCAGTTCAGTGCCGGTATCGTCGGTGGCCGGCAGGTTCTGCAGCATGGCGAGCAGGCTGTCCAGCGAGCCCTGGCGACTCACCTGGGTCACCAATTGCTGGCTCACCGCCAGTTGTTCCTGATGATTGCTCAGCGGTACGAACTTCAGTGTCTGGGCATCTTGCACCTGGGCGCTCAACAGCGTGCCGATACGCAGCGGCTGGGGGCTGTCGATATCCAGCGTGGCGCCAACTTGGGCGGTGTTGAGCAAGCTCACCAACGACCGATAAACAACCGGCTGCCCAGGCACTTGCGGCAGTGCCTGGCTGGTCAGTACCTTGCCTTGCAGCAGGGTGCCGACGGGCAATTGCGCGGTATCGATCCGAGTCAGGGTCGCAACCGTGGAGGCAACGACCTGTTGCACGGCAATCGCCAGGTTGCTCGGTGACGGCTGGGTCACGGCCAGGCTGGTGCCTTGGGGCAACGGTTGGGTGCTGGTAGCCTGCACCGTGGTCTGGCGGCCGCTGTCCAGGGTGACCTTGAGCAACAGCTGGAAAGTCTGGTCGGCCTGTTTGAGCGACAGCACTTCGGCCTGGGCGGTCTGGCCGGAACCTATCAGGCCCTCGGCGGGGGCCAGCAGTTTGAGCAGCTCGCCACTGATCACCGGCGTACGGGGCGCCGCCGTGGGCGGGGTGATCGGCAGGATGTTGATGTCGCCTGTCATCTGCGGTCTTACCTTGGAGAAAAATAAGCTCTCTTTAGACCTGGGGCCGACATGTATAATGCGGCCCGTCTTTCAGGGAGTGGCGAAAAACCTAGGCTGTGTACGAAATAGTTTGAAACGCTGGTTAGGCAAGGCAAAAACCGGCGAGGAAGCGGAGTTGACTGGTTGTCAATGAGCATTCCGAGCCGGTTTTTAACGCCGCATAACCAAGTTTCAAGCTATTTCGTACATAGCCTAGCAATTGTTTGACGCAGCTCTGTAAAGCAGGCTGTCAATGCATCTATGCTGCACCACTTTAACGGCCGCTGCACCGCCGACTTGAACCGTATAAGGCCCGCGATCCCTTGACCAGTCCTCTCTTGCAAACCGTCGGCCTCGCCTGTGAGCGAGACTTGCGACTGCTTTTCGAGCATCTCGAATTGAGACTCTCGGCGGGCGATATGGTGCAGATCAGCGGTCCCAACGGCAGTGGCAAGACCAGCCTGTTGCGCCTGTTGGCTGGGCTGATGCAACCGACTGCGGGCCAGGTGTTGCTCAATGGCCGGCCCTTGCAGGCGCAACGCAGCGAACTGGCGCGCAACCTGCTCTGGATCGGCCACGCCGCCGGAATCAAGGATCTGCTGACCCCCGAAGAAAACCTCAGCTGGCTCTGTGCGCTGCACCGACCGGTCGGGCGCGAGGCGATCTGGCAGGCGTTGGCCACGGTAGGTCTGCGTGGCTTCGAAGATGTGCCGTGCCACACCCTGTCGGCCGGCCAGCAACGTCGCGTGGCCCTGGCCCGGCTGTATCTGGACAGCCCGCCGCTGTGGATCCTCGACGAACCCTTCACCGCCCTCGACAAGCAAGGTGTGGCGCAGCTTGAGGAGCATCTGGCCCGGCATTGCGAAAGCGGCGGCATGGTGTTGTTGACCACCCACCACACCCTGGCGCGGATGCCGTCCGGTTATCGCAACGTTGATCTGGGGAACTGGGCCGTATGAGTGTGTTCGGTTTGTTGCTGGCTCGCGAGGCGCGCCTGTTGTTCCGGCGTCCGGCCGAGCTGGCCAATCCGTTGGTGTTCTTCGCGATCGTCATTGCGCTGTTCCCCCTGGCGGTCGGCCCGGAGACTCAATTGTTGCAAACCTTGTCGCCGGGACTGGTCTGGGTGGCGGCACTTTTATCGGTCCTGCTCTCGCTGGACGGGCTTTTCCGCAGTGATTTCGAAGACGGTTCCCTGGAACAGTGGGTCCTTTCGCCGCACCCCCTGGCCCTTCTGGTTTTGGCCAAGGTGCTGGCACACTGGGTGTTTTCGGGATTGGCGCTGGTGCTGCTCTCGCCCCTGCTGGCGATGATGCTGGGACTGCCCGCCGCGTGCATGCCGGTGCTGCTGCTGTCGCTGTTGCTGGGCACGCCGGTGCTCAGCCTGCTCGGCGCGGTGGGCGCGGCTTTGACGGTGGGGCTCAAGCGTGGCGGCCTGCTGCTGGCCCTGTTGATCCTGCCGCTGTATATCCCGGTATTGATCCTCGGCAGTGGTGCCTTGCAAGCCGCATTGCAAGGTATGCCGGCAACCGGTTATCTGCTTTGGCTTGGGAGCCTGACCGCCCTGGCGATAACCCTGACACCCTTTGCAATAGGCGCTGGCCTGAAGATCAGCGTCGGCGAATAATAACGAGGCCTGGTCAAAAATTGACCACTTCCCAGGAAGTAAAGGCAGACCCGGCGGCTCGTGATGGCGAGCCGCGACCGTGATGGAAACAGCAATGAACTGGACCTGGTTTCATAAGCTCGGCTCACCCAAGTGGTTCTACGGCATCAGCGGCAAGCTGTTGCCCTGGTTGAGCATCGCCGCGGTGCTGCTGATTGGCTGCGGCGTCGTCTGGGGTCTGGCCTTCGCGCCGCCGGACTACCAGCAAGGCAACAGCTTTCGCATCATCTATATCCATGTACCCACCGCCATGCTGGCCCAGTCCGTCTATGTGATGCTGGCGGTGTGCGGCGTGGTCGGGCTGGTGTGGAAGATGAAACTGGCCGACGTCGCCCTGCAATGCGCCGCGCCCATCGGCGCCTGGATGACCGCCGTGGCGCTGGTCACCGGGGCCATCTGGGGCAAGCCGACCTGGGGTTCGTGGTGGGTCTGGGATGCCCGACTGACGTCGATGCTGATCCTGCTGTTCCTGTACTTCGGTCTTATTGCGCTGGGCAACGCCATCAGCAATCGTGACAGCGCCGCCAAGGCCTGCGCGGTGCTGGCGATTGTCGGGGTGATCAACATCCCGATCATCAAATACTCCGTGGAGTGGTGGAACACCCTGCACCAGGGCGCCACGTTCAAACTGACCGAGAAACCGGCGATGCCCGTCGAGATGTGGCTGCCGCTGCTGCTCACTGCATTGGGTTTCTACTGCTTCTTCGGTGCCGTGCTGTTGCTGCGCATGCGCCTGGAAGTACTCAAGCGTGAGTCCCGGGCCAGTTGGGTGAAGGCCGAAGTGCAGAACAGTCTGGAGGCCGCTCGATGAGTTTCGCTTCATTCGGCGATTTCCTCGCCATGGGCCATCATGGCCTGTATGTCTGGTCAGCCTACGGCATCTGCCTGGCGGTGCTGGCCCTCAACGTGGCGGCGCCGATCCTGGCCCGCAAGCGGTATCTGCAACAAGAGGCGCGTCGTCTGCGCCGGGAGAATGGCCAGTGAATCCGCTGCGCAAAAAACGTCTTGTCATCATTCTGGCGATCCTGGTGGGTGTTGGCGCCGCCGTCGGCCTGGCCCTGAGCGCCTTGCAGCAGAACATCAATCTGTTTTACACCCCGACACAGATCGCCAACGGCGAAGCGCCTAAGGACACGCGTATTCGCGCCGGCGGCATGGTGGAGGAAGGCTCGCTGGTGCGCTCCGGGGATTCCCTGGACGTGAAGTTCAATGTCACCGACTTCAACAAGAGCGTGACCATCACCTATCGCGGCATCCTGCCGGACCTGTTCCGCGAGGGGCAGGGTATCGTCGCCCTGGGCAGACTCAATGCCGACGGCGTGGTGGTGGCCGACGAAGTACTGGCCAAGCACGATGAAAAATACATGCCGCCGGAAGTGACCAAGGCCTTGAAAGACAGCGGCCAGTCGGCGCCCGCTCCCGTGAAGGAGGGTTGATCGATGACTGCCGGCATCTTTATTCCTGAGTTGGGTCATCTGGCGATGATCCTGGCCCTGTGCTTTGCCCTGGTGCAGGCGGTGGTGCCCCTGTTGGGCGCCTGGCGCGGCGACCGCCTGTGGATGAGCCTGGCCCAGCCGGCGGCGTGGGGGCAGTTCGCGTTCATGCTGTTCGCCTTCGGCTGCCTGACCTATGCCTTTATGGTCGATGATTTCTCAGTGGCCTATGTGGCCAGCAACTCCAACAGCGCCTTGCCCTGGTACTACAAGTTCAGCGCGGTGTGGGGCGCCCACGAAGGTTCGCTGCTGCTCTGGGCCTTGATCCTTGCTGGCTGGACCTTCGCGGTCTCGGTGTTTTCCCGGCAACTGCCCCAGGTGATGCTGGCCCGGGTACTGGCGGTGATGGGCCTGATCAGCACCGGTTTCCTGCTGTTTCTGATTGTCACCTCCAACCCGTTCGAACGCATCCTGCCCCAGATACCGGTGGACGGTCGCGACCTCAACCCGTTGCTGCAGGACATTGGCCTGATCGTTCACCCGCCGATGCTTTACATGGGGTATGTCGGTTTCTCGGTGGCGTTCGCCTTTGCGATTGCGGCATTGCTGGGTGGGCGTCTCGACGCCGCGTGGGCGCGCTGGTCCCGTCCGTGGACCATCGTCGCCTGGGCATTCCTCGGCATCGGTATCACCCTGGGCTCGTGGTGGGCCTATTACGAACTCGGCTGGGGCGGCTGGTGGTTCTGGGACCCGGTGGAAAACGCCTCGTTCATGCCCTGGCTGGTGGGCACCGCGCTGATTCACTCCCTGGCGGTCACGGAAAAGCGTGGCGTGTTCAAGAGCTGGACCGTGCTGCTGGCCATCGCCGCGTTTTCCCTGAGCCTGCTGGGAACGTTCCTGGTGCGTTCCGGGGTGTTGACGTCGGTGCATGCCTTCGCCTCTGACCCCGAGCGCGGCGTGTTCATCCTGATTTTCCTGCTGTTCGTGGTCGGAGGTTCGCTGACGTTGTTCGCCGTACGCGCACCGGTGGTGAAGAGCCAGGTCGGCTTCAACCTCTGGTCGCGGGAAACCCTGCTGCTGGGCAACAACCTGGTGCTGGTGGTGGCCGCGTCGATGATCCTGTTGGGAACCTTGTATCCGCTGGTGCTCGACGCCTTGTCCGGGGCCAAGCTGTCGGTCGGCCCGCCGTACTTCAACGCGCTGTTCATTCCGTTGATGGCGATCCTGATGGTGGTCATGGCCGTGGGCGTGCTGGTGCGCTGGCAAGACACCCCGCTCAAGTGGCTGATGGGCATGCTCACCCCGGTGTTGCTGGGCACCGCAGCGCTGGCCGTGGTGGCCGGCGTGGCCTATGGCGATTTCAACTGGGCGGTGCTGGCGACGTTCATGTTGGCGGCCTGGGTGTTGCTGGCGGGCGTGCGGGACATCTTCGACAAGACTCGGCACAAAGGCCTGATCAAAGGCCTGCCAACCCTGACCCGCAGCTATTGGGGCATGCAGATCGCCCACCTGGGCATCGCCGTCTGCGCCTTGGGCGTGGTGCTGTCCAGCCAGAACAGCGCCGAACGCGACCTGCGCCTGGCGCCGGGCGAATCCATGGACCTGGCCGGTTATCAGTTCGTGTTCGAGGGCGCCAGGCATTTTGAAGGTCCTAACTTCACCTCCGACAAAGGCACCGTGCGGGTGATTCGTGACGGCCGGGAAATCACGGTATTGCACCCGGAGAAACGCCTCTACACCGTGCAGAACTCGGTGATGACCGAAGCCGGGATCGACGCTGGTTTCACCCGCGATCTCTACGTGGCGCTGGGTGAATCCCTGGGCGACGGCGCGTGGGCGGTGCGGGTACACGTCAAGCCGTTCGTACGCTGGATCTGGTTTGGCGGCCTGCTCACCGGCCTGGGCGGCGCGTTGGCCGCGCTGGACCGACGTTACCGAGTCAAAGTGAAAACCCGGGTGCGTGAAGCCCTGGGCGTGACGGGAGCCACTGCATGAAACGTTGGTTGATGTTGTTGCCGCTGGCGCTGTTCCTGGTGATGGCGGTCTTTCTGTACCGCGGCCTGTACCTGAACCCGTCCGATTTGCCTTCGGCGATGATCGGCAAGCCATTTCCCGAGTTTTCCCTGCCCTCGGTGCAGGGCGACAAGACCCTCACCCGCGCCGATCTGCTGGGCAAGCCGGCGTTGGTCAACGTCTGGGGCACTTGGTGCATCTCTTGCCGGGTCGAGCATCCGGTGTTGAACAAACTGGCGCAGAATGGCGTGGTGATCTATGGCGTCAACTACAAGGACGTCAATGCCGATGCCTTGAAGTGGCTTGCCGAATTCCACAATCCCTATCAGCTGGACATCCGCGACGAAGACGGCTCCCTGGGCCTGAACCTGGGCGTCTACGGCGCGCCGGAAACCTTCTTCATCGATGCCAAGGGCATCATCCGTGACAAATTCGTCGGGGTGATCGACGAACAGGTCTGGCGCGAGAAACTCGCCGCCAAGTACCAGGCGCTGGTGGACGAGGCCAAGCCATGAAGCGCTGGCTAGCGGCTGCTGTCCTGGGCTTGAGCATGGTCGGTGTGGCCCATGCCGCCATCGACACTTACGAATTCGCCAACGACGGCGAGCGCGAACGGTTTCGCGAGCTGACCAAGGAACTGCGCTGCCCCAAGTGCCAGAACCAGGACATCGCCGATTCCAATGCACCGATTGCCGCCGACCTGCGCAAGGAAATTTTCCGCATGCTGGGCGAGGGCAAGGACAACCAGCAGATCATCGATTTCATGGTGGATCGCTACGGTGAGTTCGTGCGCTACAACCCCGCCTTGTCTTCCAAGACCGCACTGCTGTGGTTCGGCCCGGCCGGGCTGTTGCTCGGTGGTTTCGTGGCCATTGCGCTGATCGTGCGCCGGCGCCGGGTCCAGCGCACGGCTGCCCCGGACACGCTTTCTGTCGAAGAGCGCCAGCGCCTCGACCAACTGTTGGATAAAACCAAGCATGATTGATTTCTGGCTCGCCGCAGGTCTGCTTCTCCTGGTTGCCCTGAGTTTTCTATTGATCCCGGTACTGCGCGGTCGCCGCGCTCAGTTGGAGGAGGATCGCACCGCCCTCAACGTGGCGTTGTACCAGGAGCGAATCGCCCAATTGCAGGCCGAGCGGGAGGAGGGCGTGCTCAATGCCGCGCAACTGGACACCGGTCGCGCCGAAGCGGCCCGTGAGCTGTTGGCCGACACCGAAGGCGCCGAGGCGCCGCGTGAATCCCGCTTGGGCAAGCCGTTGCCGCTGCTCGCTGCGGTGTTGGTACCGGTGTTGGGCGTGGCGCTGTACCTGCATTTCGGTGCCAGCGACAAGGTCGAACTGACCCGCGAATTTGCACAGGCGCCACAATCGATGCAAGACATGACCCGGCGCCTGGAGCGTGCGGTGGCGGCGCAGCCGGACTCCGCCGAGGGCTTGTACTTCCTGGGCCGTACCTACATGGCCCAGGACCGGCCTGCGGATGCGGCGAGAATTTTCGAGCGTACCGTGGCGGTGGCCGGGCGCCAACCCGAGCTGCTGGGGCAATGGGCCCAGGCGCAATATTTCGCCGATGGCAAGAAATGGTCGGACAAAGTCCAGGCGCTGACGGACGAAGCGCTGAAGCTCGATCCCAAGGAAGTCACCAGCCTCGGCCTGCTGGGCATCGCTGCATTCGAAGGCGAGCGTTATCAGGAGGCAATCGATTACTGGAGCCGCCTGCTGGCGCAACTGCCGGAGGGTGACAAATCCCGCGAGGCGTTGCAGGGTGGCATCACTCGCGCCACCGAGAAGCTTGAGGCCAGCGGCGGCAAGGTTGCCCAGGCGCCAGCGGCCAAGGCCGCAGCACTGCTAAAGGTCCGTGTCGACCTGGCGCCGGCCCTCAAGGCCAAGGTCCAGCCGGGTGACAGCGTGTTCGTCTTCGCCCGCGCCGCTTCCGGCCCGCCGGCGCCGTTGGCGGCCAAACGCCTGACGGTGGCCGATCTGCCGGTGACGGTCGAGCTGGGCGACGCTGACGCAATGATGCCGCAACTGAAACTGTCGAACTTCCCCGAAGTCCAACTGGTGGCGCGCATCTCCCGGGCCGGCCAGCCGACCGCCGGTGAGTGGATCGGCCGCAGCCAACCCCTGGCGAGCAGCACCACCGCGCCGCAGCAACTGACCATCGACAGCCCGGACCAATAACAGGAAGCCCGCACCATGACCGCCATCGCTCGTATCACCTTGCTCACGCTCGTCCTGGGCCTGAGCGCTTGTGCGGTCCAGCGTCCGCCCGAGCCTTCGGCGCCGCTGCCACCGATCCCGCCTTCGACTCCGACCACCAAGCCGGGGCCGTCCACGCCGCCGGGCAAGCCCGTCACCCCGAACAAACCGGCCAAGCCGGTGCCGCGCACCTCCGCCAGCTTCGCTCCGCCACCGGGTGGCAACAGCCATTGGGACGCCAAGCTTGGGGTCTATGTGCTGGATAACCAGACCAACACCTTCTATCGCCAGCGCACCTATTACCGCTGGAACAACGGCTGGAGCCGCTCCGTCAGCCCCAACGGGCCGTGGGAAGACACCACCATCGAAGGCGTGCCGGCGGGGCTGGGGCGTCAGTTTCACTGAGTACGCCGAACTGCTGTGGCAGAAGAGCTGCTGTGGTGAAGGCGCTTTCTGTGGCGAGGGAGCTTGCTCCCGCTGGGCCGGTCCGACGCCTAGGGCGAGCAGCCCCAATCCGGTTATCGCGTTCGATCAGGCATGCCTCATGAGTCTGTTTGCGACTGCTGCGCAGTCGAGCGGGAGCAAGCTCCCTCGCCACAATGAAGTTCGTTTCACTTGCCAAAGTGCATCCCCAGCTTTTTGTGTTTCCGAATATTCATTGAACAAAATTTTCACAAAATCTTGCGGACAATCCCCGCGCTTTAGTTGCAGCCGGTTATTTAATGGCAATGCCGTGGCCGTTCGTGCAACATTTGCGCTTTCGCGCAAGCCCCGGACCTGGCATGGGTCGATAGAGGGTGCGCCGCTGTTTCTTTTTTTGTCACTCAAACTCCAATAGGTCCTAAAACGACATGGCAATCCCGGACGCCCTGAGTCAGCAGCGCACTACGCATCGCCTGCTGCAACCGACCGTCAAATCGCACCTGGCCTACACGTTGCTTTGTGCCTTGGTGATGATGGTCATGTTCAGCCTGCTGCGCCTGGCGCTGCTGGTCTATAACCGCGAGATGATCCTCGACACGCCGGCCTCGACCTTCGTTGAGGCATTCGCCAACGGCCTGCGTTTCGACCTGCGGCTGGTGGTCTATCTCAGCATCCCGCTGCTGCTGGCATTGTTCAGCGCCCGGGCCATGGCGGCACGCGGGTTCTTTCGTTTCTGGCTGACCGTCACTTCCAGCATCGCGCTGTTCCTCGGCTTGATGGAGATGGACTTCTACCGCGAGTTCCACCAGCGCCTCAACGGCCTGGTCTTCCAATACGTAAAGGAAGATCCGAAAACCGTGATGAGCATGCTCTGGTACGGTTTCCCCGTGGTCCGCTACCTGCTGGCCTGGGCCGGCGGCACTCTCATCCTGAGCCTGGCGTTCAAGGGCGCCGACCGGGCGACCCGTCCGCGCGGCCCGTTCAGCGGCGGCAGCATCGGCACCCGCCAGGTCGCGCCGTGGTATGGACGCGTCGCGGTATTCATCGTCTGCCTGCTGGTGGCCGTGGTGGCCGCCCGTGGCACCCTGCGCCAGGGCCCTCCGCTGCGTTGGGGTGACGTCTACACCACCGACTCGAACTTCGCCAACCAGCTGGGCCTCAACGGTACGCTGTCGCTGGTGGCAGCGGCCAAGAGCCGGATGTCCGAGGACCGTGACAACATCTGGAAGGCGACTCTAGAGCAGCCGCTGGCCCAGCAGACCGTGCGCGACATGCTGGTGTTGCCCGACGACAAGCTCGTCGACACCGGTACCGCCGCAGTGCGTCGCGACTATACGCCGCCTGCCGCAAAGACACTGCCGATCAAGAACGTGGTGGTGATCCTCATGGAGAGCATGGCCGGCCATTCGGTCGGCGCGTTGGGCGCACCGGGCAACATCACGCCCTACCTGGACAAGTTATCCAAGGAAGGCCTGTTGTTTGACCGTTTCTTCTCCAACGGCACTCACACCCACCAAGGCATGTTCGCCACCATGGCGTGCTTCCCGAACCTGCCGGGTTTCGAATACCTGATGCAGACGCCGGAAGGCAGCCACAAGCTGTCCGGCCTGCCGCAACTGCTCAGTGCCCGCGACTACGATGACGTGTATGTCTACAACGGCGATTTTGCCTGGGACAACCAGTCAGGCTTCTTCAGCAGCCAGGGCATGACCAACTTCATCGGGCGTAACGACTTCGTGAACCCGGTGTTCTCCGACCCGACCTGGGGCGTGTCCGACCAGGACATGTTCGACCGGGGCCTGATCGAGCTCAAGGCGCGGGAAAACGGCAAGCCGTTCTATGCCTTGCTGCAAACCCTGTCCAACCACACGCCTTATGCCCTGCCGACGCCATTGCCGGTGGAGCGGGTCACTGATCGCGGCAACCTCAACGAACACCTGACCGCCATGCGTTACGCCGACTGGGCGTTGGGCCAGTTCTTCGAGAAGGCGCGCAAGGAGCCTTACTTCAAGGAAACCTTGTTCGTGGTGGTCGGCGACCATGGTTTCGGCAACGAGCGGCAGATTACCGGCATGGACCTGGGCCGCTTCAACGTACCCCTGCTGCTGATTGGCCCGGGCGTGCAGGAAAAATTCGGCCAGCGTAACCATACTGTCGGCACCCAGGTCGATATCGTACCGACCATCATGGGCCGCATCGGCGGGCAAGTGCGTCACCAATGCTGGGGGCGTGACCTGTTGAACCTGCCGCAAGGTGATACCGGTTTTGGTGTGATCAAGCCGTCGGGCAGTGACCAGACCACCGCCATCCTGCGCGACGACCGCATCCTGGTCCTGCAGAAGGAAAAGGACATGCCGCCCAAGATGTACCGCTATGAATTGGGGGCCCATCCACGTGCCGAAGTCATTCCCGATGCACCGGACACCGCGCAGATGAAGCTCCAGCTCGAATCATTCCTGCAAACGGCGACCAAGAGCCTGCTGGACAACACCGCTGGCGTTGTTGATGGCAAGCCGGACTGACAGTTGGCGAGCATAAAAAAAGAGGCCTTATAAAGGCCTCTTTTTTTTGCTCAGTGGTTTATATCTTGCCCAGTAACAACAGGACCAGCAGCACCACCAACACTACACCGATGATACCGGACGGGCCGTAACCCCAACTTCTGGAGTGCGGGAAGACCGGCAGGCCACCGATCAGCAGAAGGATCAGAATAATGATGAGAATTGTGCCCATGGGTAGATTTCCTTATTGGTCAGTTCTGGGTTGATGCAACTTTTAACTGCCAGCGCGCATGCATTGAATCCGGGCGGCTTAATAAGTCCGACCGTAACGTCCTGTAAAAAATTCAATGTTTTTTATTGGTCTAGGAAGTGCAGGTGCCCGGCGATACCTTGTGGCGAGGGAGCTTGCTCCCGCTCGAGTGCGCAGCGCTCGCAAGCTTTTTGCGGTCGCTGCGCAACCGAGCGGGAGCAAGCTCCCTCGCCACGAGAACCAGCCCAGGTATCAAAGGTTGTCGCGGTTTGCCCCCGCCATTCAGCAATCTGATGGAGCGTGGGTCGGCCAGGGGCCTTCGCTACACTTCGCCCATCTCTCCCGGAACAACAAGGCTGTCTGCTATGCAAAATCGCATGATGATCACTGGTGCCGGCTCTGGCTTGGGGCGCGAAATCGCGCTGCGCTGGGCCCGCGAAGGCTGGCGACTGGCCTTGTCGGATGTCGCCGAACCTGGCCTGGTGGAAACCCTCAGGCTGGTGCGCGAGGCCGGCGGTGACGGTTTCATCCAGCGTTGCGATGTACGCGACTACAGCCAGTTGACCGCATTCGCCCAGGCCTGCGAAGAGAAGCTCGGCGGTATCGATATCATCGTCAACAATGCCGGCGTGGCTTCGGGCGGGTTCTTCAGCGAACTTTCCCTGGAAGACTGGGACTGGCAGATCGCGATCAACCTGATGGGCGTGGTCAAGGGCTGCAAGGCGTTCCTGCCGTTGCTGGAAAAAAGCCGCGGCAAGATCATCAACATCGCCTCCATGGCGGCGCTGATGCAAGGCCCGGCCATGAGCAACTACAACGTTGCCAAGGCGGGTGTGGTGGCGTTGTCCGAGAGCCTGCTGGTGGAACTGGCGCAGCAGGAGATCGGCGTGCATGTGGTCTGCCCGTCGTTCTTCCAGACCAATCTGCTCGATTCATTCCGTGGCCCGACGCCGGCGATGAAAGCCCAGGTCGGCAAGTTGCTGGAAAGCTCGCCGATCACCGCCGCCGATATCGCCGACTACATCTACCAACAGGTTGGCGAAGGCCAATTCATGATCCTGCCTCATGAACAGGGCCGTATGGCCTGGGCCATGAAGCAGAAGAATCCGCAGTTGCTGTACAACGAAATGACCGCCATGGCCGACAAGATGCGCGCCAAGGCCCGGCAGAATCCGGCCTGACCCGCGAAGTTGACCTGCATGGCCCGTGCCCTCAGGATGGCGCCTTTCGGCCCTCCTGACGGACACCTGGATGCTCAATTACGTATGGTTCTTTCTCGCCGCGCTGTTTGAGATCGCCGGCTGCTACGCCTTCTGGATGTGGTTGCGCCAGGGCAAGAGTGCCTGGTGGATCATCCCTGCGCTGCTGAGCCTGACGCTCTTCGCCCTGTTGCTGACCCGCATCGAAGCCACCTATGCCGGACGCGCCTACGCCGCCTACGGGGGCATCTATATCATCGCTTCGATCAGCTGGCTGGCGGTGGTCGAGCGGGTGCGGCCACTGGGTTCGGACTGGATCGGCGTGGCGCTCTGTGTGCTGGGCGCGAGTGTGATCCTGTTCGGTCCGCGCTTTTCGGCCTCATGAAACGGCCCGGTTCGGGCGCAATGCTGTTCACTTAAGGTTTATCACATGTCGTGGCGAGGGAGCTTGCTCCCGCTGGGCTGCATAGCAGCCCCAGAAGCTTGGGACCGCTACGCCGAGGCGTCGGACCGGCCCAGCGGGAGCAAGCTCCCTCGTCACGGGGCGATGACGTTCCTTAAGTGAACGGCATTGCGGTTTGGGTGGATTTTGCAGGACATTTCCGTCAGCCGTCAGAGCTTTGCTTGTAGGGCCTTACTGAATTCTCGCGGCTCTCTTGAGAACTGTGGGCAGGCCGGGCATGGTCAAGGTCCAGACATTCTTAAGGACAAGAACCATGCTCGTACTTAGCCGCGCTGTGGGTGAACTGATTTCCATCGGTGACGATATTTCCGTCCGCGTGCTGTCGATTACCGGCGGCACCGTGCGCTTTGGTGTGGAAGCACCACGGCACGTCGATGTTCACCGCTCCGAAATCTACGAAAAGATCCAGAGGAAAAAGGCCAATGTCGCTCGCAAGGCGGCGTGTTCAGTCGAATAGATGCTTGGGCACGTCGTGCTTGAGCATTAGCTGGCACTGTTCGCTTTCAGGGTCGAAGACGATCAGTGCCTGGCCTTTGGTCAAGGCCTGCCTGACCCGCAATACGCGGGTTTCCAGGGGCGTGTCGTCGCCGTTGTCGGTGCCGTCGCGGGTCACGAAGTCCTCGATCAGGCGGGTGAGCGTGTCGACTTCGAGTTGGTCGTGGGGAATCAGCATGGGGCATCTCGGGTTAGGCAGTGTCGCGATGCTACGGCGATTGGGGGTTGGCGGCTAGCCTGTTTGGCTCCCGGATTCTTGTGGGAGCCGAGCTTGCTCGCGATAGCGGTAGATCAGTCAACATCAATTTTGAATGTCAGACCGCCTTCGCGAGCAAGCTCGCTCCCACAAGGGATACGGGCAGGTTCAGCTCTCCGAACGCTGCCCTATCAGACTGTCCACCGACGGCACGCGGGTGTCGCTTTCCATCTGCGCGTCGTGTTCGATCTGGTGACTGAAACGGTCAAGGGAGCCTTGGGCCGGTTGTGCGTCGCTGGCGAACACCGGCGGGCTGAGGATGTAGGCGCCGAGCAGGCGGCTGAGGGCGGCAAGGCTGTCGATGTGGGTGCGTTCGTAGCCATGGGTGGCGTCGCAGCCGAAGGCGAGCAGGGCGGTGCGGATGTCATGGCCGGCGGTGATGGCCGAGTGGGCATCGCTGAAGTAGTAGCGGAACAGGTCGCGGCGCGCCGGCAATTCGTTCTCCTTGGCCAGCTTCAACAGATGCCGGGACAGGTGGTAGTCGTAAGGGCCGCCAGAGTCCTGCATCGCCACGCTGACCGCGTGCTCGCTCGAGTGCTGACCGGGGGCGACCGGCGCGATGTCGATGCCGACGAATTCGCTGACGTCCCAGGGCAGGGCGGCCGCCGCGCCGCTGCCGGTTTCCTCGGTGATGGTAAACAGCGGGTGACAATCGATCAGCAGTTCTTCGCCACTGTCGACAATTGCCTTGAGCGCCGCCAGCAGCGCCGCGACGCCAGCCTTGTCGTCCAGGTGACGGGCGCTGATATGCCCGCTTTCGGTGAACTCCGGCAACGGATCGAAGGCTACATAGTCGCCGATGCCCACGCCCAGGGTCTCGCAATCGGCACGGGTGGCGCAGTAGGCATCCAGGCGCAGTTCGACGTGGTCCCAGCTGATGGGCATCTCGTCTACGGCGGTATTGAATGCGTGCCCGGATGCCATCAACGGCAGGACGCTGCCACGGATCACGCCGGTCTCGGTGAACAGGCTGACCCGGCTGCCTTCGGCAAACCGACTGGACCAGCAGCCCACCGGGGCCAGGGTCAGGCGGCCGTTGTCCTTGATGGCCCGCACCGAAGCGCCGATGGTATCCAGGTGGGCCGACACGGCCCGGTCGGGGCTGTTCTTGCGCCCCTTGAGCGTAGCGCGGATCGTGCCGCGACGGGTCATTTCAAAGGGAATAGCCAACTCTTCCAGCCGCTCGGCGACATACCGCACGATGGTGTCGGTGAAGCCGGTCGGACTGGGAATGGCGAGCATTTCCAGCAGGACTTTCTGCAGGTATTCGAGATCCGGTTCGGGAATTTTGCTGATCATGGAAACTCCTCTCGGACGATAGGGTTAAGCATAAGAGCCTTGTGGCGAGGGAGCTTGCTCCCGCTCGAGCGCGAAGCGGTCGCAGCGCTTGCCCTGAATAATCCGGGACAACTCGCATCCAATGGGGCCGCTGTGCGACCCAGCGGGAGCAAGCTCCCTCGCCACAGGTAAATGGTGTTCAGGCCACCGCCTGGCTATGGGGAAACAATAGATCCACAAAGCGTTCAGCGGTGGGTTGCGGTTCGTGGTTGGCCAAGCCTGCGCGTTCGTTGGCTTCGATAAACACGTATTCCGGTTGATCGGCAGCGGGCACCAGCAGGTCGAGCCCGACCATGGGAATGTCCAGCGCCCGGGCGGCGCGCACTGCCGCATCGGCCAGGGTTGGGTGCAGGATACCGGTGACATCTTCCAGCACGCCGCCGGTATGCAGGTTCGCGGTGCGCCGGACGAACAGGTGTTCGCCGGCCGGCAACACACTGTCGTAGCTGTAGCCCGCCGCGCTCAGGGTGCGTTCGGTCTCGGCATCCATCGGGATCTTGCTTTCGCCTCCGGTAGCGGCCTGGCGTCGACGACTCTGGGCTTCGATCAATTGGCCGACGGTATGCTGGCCGTCGCCGATCACCTCCGCCGGGCGCCGGATCGCTGCCGCCACCACTTCAAAGCCGATTACCAGGATCCGCAGGTCCAGCCCTTCGTGGAAGCTTTCCAGTAGTACCCGGCTGTCGAAGCGCCGGGCGGTCTCGATGGCGCTCTGGACTTCCTCGATGGTGCGCAGGTCCACCGCCACGCCTTGACCCTGCTCACCGTCCAGCGGCTTGACTACCACCCGCTCGTGCTCATCGAGAAATGCCAAGTTGTCGTCGGCGTTACCTGCCATTTGCTGGACCGGCAGCTTCAGCCCGGCGTTCTTCAGCACCTTGTGCGTCAGGCTTTTGTCCTGGCACAGGGTCATGCTGATGGCGCTGGTCAGGTCACTCAAGGATTCCCGGCATCGCACCCGGCGGCTGCCGTGGATCAAGGTGAACAGGCCCGCCTCGGCGTCGTCCACCTGCACTTCAATGCCCCGGCGGTGCGCTTCCTCGACGATGATGCGCGCATAGGGGTTGAACTGCGCCTCGGGGCCTGGCCCCAGGAACAACGGCTGGTTGATGCCGTTCTTGCGTTTGATGGCGAAGGTCGAGAGGTTACGGAAGCCGAGCTTGGCGTAGAGGTTTTTCGCCTGGCGGTTGTTGTGCAACACCGACAGGTCCAGGTAGCTCAAGCCACGGCTCATGAAGTGCTCGATCAGGTGCCGCACCAGCACCTCACCCACGCCGGGCCGTGAGCATTGCGGATCGACGGCCAGGCACCACAGGCTGCTGCCGTTTTCCGGATCGTTGAAGGCCTTGCGATGATTGAGGCCCATCACGCTGCCGATCACCGCACCGGTGTCTTCGTCTTCGGCCAGCCAGTACACCGGACCGCCTTCATGGCGTGGGGTCAGTCGCTGCGGGTCGATGGGCAACATGCCACGAGCCTGGTACAGATGATTGATGGCCTGCCAGTCGACTTCGTTCTGGGCCCGGCGGATCCGGAATCCGCGAAACACCCGCGTGGCCTGGCGATAGTCGCTGAACCACAGGCGCAGGGTGTCGGAAGGGTCGAGGAACAGATGCATCGGCTCCAGCCCCAGCACTTGTTGGGGGGCGGCCACGTACAAAGCGATGTCGCGTTCGCCAGGCTGTTCGTTGAGCAATTCCCCGGCCAGGGTCGCCGGGTCGGGGAAGGTGTGGCCGACCAGCAGTCGGCCCCAGCCGCAATGCACCACGATCGGGTCGGTGCCCAGTTCGCTGCCGTCTTCGGCCAGGCGTGCCTGTAAGCGCTCGTATGACGGCGCCTGGCCGCGCAGCAGCCGTTGGTTGTGAACGGTTGGGTGAGGTTTCATCAATCAGATTCCTTGCTCGCTGAGCCACAGGTTCAGCGCCGCCAGTTGCCACAGCCGTGAGCCGCGCAATGGCGTGAGTTGGCCGTTGGGGTCCGACAACAGGCGGTCGAGCATGGCCGGGTTGAACAGGCCGCGATCCTGGCTCGGATCCAGCAGCAGTTCACGGACCCAGGCCAGCGTGTCGCCTTCCAGATGCTTGAGGCCCGGCACTGGGAAGTAGCCCTTCTTGCGGTCGATCACTTCGCCAGGAATCACCCGGCGTGCGGCTTCCTTGAGCACCTGCTTGCCGCCGTCGGGCAGCTTGAACTTCGCCGGGACCCGGGCCGAGAGTTCCACCAATCGGTAGTCCAGGAACGGCGTGCGCGCTTCCAGGCCCCAGGCCATGGTCATGTTGTCGACCCGCTTGACCGGGTCGTCCACCAGCATCACGCTGCTGTCCAGGCGCAGGGCCTTGTCCACCGCCGCATCGGCGCCCGGTTGGGCGAAATGTTCTTTGACGAAGTCGCCCGCGGCATCATGGTCGATCAACCACTGGGGCTGCACGGTGGCGGCATATTCTTCATAGCTGCGGTCGAAGAATGCCGCGCGGTAGGCCGCGTAGGGGGCGCTGGCGCCATCCACCTGCGGGTACCAGTGATAACCGGCGAACAGTTCGTCGGCGCCTTGGCCGCTTTGCACCACTTTGCAGTGCTTGGCCACTTCCCGCGACAGCAGGTAGAAGGCGATACAGTCGTGGCTGACCATCGGTTCGCTCATGGCGCGGAACGCTGCCGGCAGTTGTTCGATGATCTCTTTTTCGTCGATGCGCAACTGATGGTGACGGGTGCCGTAGTGTCTGGCGATCAGGTCCGAATACTGGAACTCGTCGCCGCGCTCCCCGCCGGCATCCTGGAAACCGATGGAAAACGTCGACAGGTCTTCGACACCGACTTCGCGCAGCAGGCCTACCAGCATGCTCGAATCGACCCCACCAGACAGCAGCACGCCGACATCCACGGCGGCGCGCTGGCGAATAGCGACGGCTTCGCGGGTGCTGTCCAGCACGCGGTCGATCCAGTCTTCCAGGTTCAGGTTCTGTTCGTCGGCGTGGGGGCCGTAGGGCAGGGTCCACCAGGTTTTCTGCTCGGTGGTGCCATCGGCTTCGATCCGCATCCAGGTCGCCGGCGGCAGTTTTTCAACGCCTGCCAGCAACGTGCGCGGCGCCGGGACCACCGCATGGAAATTGAGGTAGTGATTGAGCGCGACCGGGTCGAGCATCGGGCTGATGTCACCGCCCTTGAGCAGCGCCGGCAACGCGGAGGCAAAGCGCAACCGCTGGCCGGTGCGCGACAGGTACAGCGGTTTGACACCGAGGCGGTCACGGGCGATGAACAATCGCTTGGCGTCGCGCTCCCAGATGGCGAAGGCGAACATGCCGTTGAGTTTGGGCAGCAGCGCTTCGCCCCAGGCGTGGTAGCCCTTGAGCAAGACTTCGGTGTCACCACCGGAATAGAAGGTGTAGCCCAGGGCTTCGAGTTCGGCCCGCAGTTCCGGGTAGTTGTAGATCGCGCCATTGAAGGCCAGGGACAGGCCCAGTTGATTGTCGATCATCGGCTGCGCCGAGCCGTCGGACAAATCCATGATCTTGAGGCGGCGATGACCGAGGGCAATCGGCCCCTGGCTATGAAAACCCCAGGCGTCAGGGCCGCGAGGGGCCAGGTGATGGGTGATTCGCTCTACGGCCGCAAGGTCCGCAGGTTGTTGATCGAAACGTAACTCTCCAGCTAATCCGCACATAAGTCCTTACCGGTTTTTCCGTTGGGGAGGGGTCAGACACCGCGCCGAAATGACGGGTACTCTGAAACTGACCGGGGGGATTGCCGCGAGTTTTATATCGATGCGTTATAAGCCGACGGGTGGGGCTGTCTGCTCCGCAGTACGAACCAAAAGAACAGCACTACCCTTGTGGGAGCGAGCCTGCTCGCGATGGCGGTGGGTCAGCTTGCATCTTGGTTGGCTGAAATCCCGCTATCGCGCGTGTCCAGCCGGGCTTCCTTGTGGGAGCGAGCTTGCTCGCGATAGCGGTAGATCAGCTGCATCTTGGTTACCTGACACATCGCTATCGCGAGCAAGCTCGCTCCCACAGGGTTCGTGGCGTGTCGGCAATCGGGCTCAGGACTTGCCGCGGACCAGCGCCCGCAACGCAAACCGGTTCGGGTGGCAGGCCTCGGCCACGCTGCGGGGCAACGGCAGGGGCTCGTTGTCGAGCCAGGCGGCGATCAGCTCGCCGGACAATGGCGCGGTAATCAGGCCGCGCGAGCCGTGGCCGCTGTTGACGTACAAGCCATCGAGCCAGGGGCAGGGCTGGTCTGGAACCTGGCGGGCGTCCTTGCTCAAGGCCGAGTAGACCTCTGTAAAGGCCTGGCGGTCGGCCAAGGGCCCGACGATCGGCAGGTAGTCGGGGCTGGTGCAGCGAAATGCCGCCCGGCCTTCCAAGCGTTTCGGGTCCAGGGCATCGGCGTCCAGGCGCTGTACCAGGTCCATTGATATTTCTTCAAGCATTTGCAGGTTGCCGGCGTGTTCGGCGGCGGTGGGTGTCAGGTCGTCACTGTGGAAATCGAAGCTCGCGCCCAGTGTATGTTCGCCCAGACGCGGCGGAGCCACGTAGCCTTCGGCGCAGACCACCGTCGCCAGGCCCTGGCTGCGAGCGGTTTGCGGCAGGCGGGTGATTTGCCCGCGAATGCGCTTGAGCGGCAGCTCGGCGGCCGGCTCGAAGCGTTTGATTTCTGCGGCGCTGGCGAGGATGACCACAGGGGCGCTGGCGAGGCAGCGTTCGTTATCCCAGGCCTGCCACTGGCCATCCACGCGGCGCAGTTCCAGGGCTTCGTGGTGGGGAAGCACTTCAATCGCCGAACCCGAGGCTTGCCAGGCACACAACGCTGGCGGATGGACCCAGCCGCCTTCGGGATAAAACAGTCCGCCACACGTCAGGCCGATTCCGGATCGGGCCTGGGCTTCGGGTTGATCCAGGCCGTGCAACAGGTCGGCTGGAAATGCCGCGGCCAGTTGCGCCTGGCGCTCGGCCTCCTTCTGGTTGAAGGCCAGCTGCAACACCCCGCAGCCGTCCCAGTCGATACCCCGTTGCAGGTGCTCGAGCAGGCGTCGCGTATAGCCGAAGCCGCTGAGGATCATCTGCGACAACGCTGTGCCGTGGGCGGACAGCTTCAGGTACAGCACGCCCTGGGGATTGCCGGAGGCTTCTTGCGCCAGCGCGGCGTGGCGCTCCAGCAGGGTGACCTGCCAACCCCGGGCCGCGAGACTCGC
The DNA here is from genome assembly GCF_052041925.1 of Pseudomonas sp. SMN5. Lineage (NCBI taxonomy): Bacteria > Pseudomonadati > Pseudomonadota > Gammaproteobacteria > Pseudomonadales > Pseudomonadaceae > Pseudomonas > Pseudomonas sp. SMN5. The sequence continues at coordinate 282,491 of NZ_JBKGGX010000002.1, read as the reverse complement.
CGCACTGGCGCAACCGGCCAGTCCGCCGCCGATCACCAATGCCCGGCGCTCGCCGCTCGGCGCAGTGGGGCGGGCGTACCAGGGCTTCGCCGAAACCGGCGCCGGGGTCTGCTCCGGCCAGCCGAGAAACACACCGCGCAGGATCTCCCATTTATGGCCGATGCCCGGCGTCCGCTTCATCTTGAAGCCTGCCGCGTTCAGCAAGCGGCGCACCCAGCCCGTACTGGTGAAGGTGCTGAGAGTCGCGCCGGGGGCCGCCAGCCGGGCCAGTTCGGCGAACAGCTCGGAGGTCCACATTTCAGGATTCCTGGCCGGGGCGAAGCCGTCGAGGAACCACGCGTCGATCTGCCCGTCCAGCTGCGGCAATTGCTCCAGCGCATCGCCGATCAACAAGGTCAGCGTCACTCGGCCATCGGCCAAGGTCAGGCGCTGGAATCCCGGGTGGATCGCTATGTACTGTGCGAGCAATTGGTCGGCTTGCAGCTTGAGTCCCGGCCACAATGCCAGGGCCCGCTGCAGGTCTTGCCGACTCAGGGGATACTTCTCGACGCTGACAAAGTGCAGCCGCGCGCCGGCCGGTGCGCATTGTTCGAACAGCTGCCAGGCGCAGAGGAAATTCAAGCCGGTGCCGAACCCGGTTTCGCCGATCACCAACCGTCCGTTCTCCGGCAGCGCCGCGAAGCGCTCGGCCAGATTGTTCTGTTCGAGGAACACGTAGCGGGTTTCTTCCAGCCCTGACTGGTCGGAAAAATACACATCGTCGAATACCCGCGAGCGCGGGCGACCGTGTTCGTCCCAGTCGAGCTGGGCGTGGTGCTGGATGGGTGGCATGGTGGGCTCGGTGCGAACGGGAGGGCCATTCTAGCCGATCGGTCTGCGCTTGCCTGATCCAAGGCAAGGGCGCGTCGATCCGTATGGAATCTGCTGCACTGCGCCGCGTCCAATCCGCTAGTCTTGCCCCATTCCCTGGAAGGAGCTGTCCATGTTCGAATCCGCTGAAATCGGTCATTTCATTGATAAAGATACGTACGAGGCCGAGGTTCCGGCGTTGCGTGAAGCGCTGCTCGAGGCCCAGTTCGAATTGCAGCAGCAGGGCCGGTTTCCGGTGATTGTATTGATCAACGGTATCGAAGGCGCGGGCAAGGGCGAGACGGTGAAGTTGCTCAATGAGTGGATGGACCCGCGGCTGATCGAAGTGCGTACATTCGACCAGCAGACCGACGAAGAACTGGCGCGGCCACCGGCGTGGCGCTATTGGCGGATGCTCCCGGCGAAGGGGCGCATGGGGATTTTCTTCGGTAACTGGTACAGCCAGATGTTGCAGGGGCGGGTGCATGGCGAGTTCAAGGACCCGCGCCTCGACCAGGCGATCAACGCGGCGGAGCGCCTGGAAAAAATGCTCTGCGATGAAGGCGCGCTGATCTTCAAGTTCTGGTTCCATCTGTCCAAGAAGCAGATGAAGGCCCGGCTCAAGAGCCTCAAGGATGACCCGTTGCACAGTTGGCGCATCAGCCCGTTGGACTGGCAGCAGTCCCAGACCTACGACAAGTTCGTCAAATACGGCGAACGGGTATTGCGCCGCACCAGTCGCGACTACGCGCCATGGCATGTGATCGAAGGCGTGGACAGTTGCTATCGCAGCCTTACCGTCGGGCGGATCCTGGTCGAAGGCCTGCGCCAGGCGTTGGACCGGGCGAAGATCAAGCCGCAGAAGACCAGCGTGGCACCGCTGCCGCCGCTGGATGACCAGGTCACGCTGCTCGACAGCCTGGACATGACCTTGCGCCTGGACAAGGACGATTACGAAGAGCAGCTGATCACCGAGCAGGCGCGGTTCGCCGGTCTGTTGCGGGACAAACGCATGCGCCGGCACGCCCTGGTAGCGGTGTTCGAAGGCAACGATGCGGCGGGCAAGGGCGGGGCGATCCGGCGGGTCGCGGCGGCCCTCGACCCGCGCCAGTACAGCATCGTGCCGATTGCCGCGCCCACTGAAGAGGAGCGCGCCCATCCCTATATGTGGCGGTTCTGGCGGCACATTCCGGCGCGGGGCAAGTTCACCGTATTCGATCGTTCCTGGTATGGCCGGGTGCTGGTGGAGCGGGTCGAAGGCTTTTGCAGTCGGGCCGACTGGCAGCGGGCGTACGGCGAGATCAATGATTTCGAGGAGCAGATTGCCGATGCCGGCGTGGTGGTGGTCAAGTTCTGGCTGGCGATCGATAAGCAGACTCAGCTGGAGCGATTCCAGGAGCGCGAGGAGGTCCCGTTCAAACGCTTCAAGATCACTGAAGACGACTGGCGCAACCGCGACAAGTGGGACGCCTACCGGTCGGCGGTCTGCGACATGGTCGATCGCACCAGCACCGAGATTTCCCCGTGGACGCTGGTGGAGGCTAACGACAAGCGTTGGGCCCGGGTCAAGGTGTTGCGCACCCTCAACCAGGCGCTGGAGGCGGCTTTTGAACGCAGCGATAAACAGGCCCGTAAAGGAAAAGGCAAGCACTGAGACGATGGGGACGCATACGCGGGGTGAATGATTGTCGCGGTCGGTTATGCAGTGGACCTATGCTCGGTTCCACTTAACCGACCCAACAATGAGGAACAGCCATGCGTGAAGTGGTAATCGTCGACAGCGTGCGAACCGGCCTGGCCAAGTCTTTTCGCGGCAAGTTCAACATCACCCGTCCGGACGACATGGCGGCGCATTGTGTCAACGCGCTGCTGGCGCGCCATGACATCAGCCCGGCCAGCGTCGAGGATTGTATTGTCGGTGCCGGGTCCAACGAGGGCGCCCAGGGCTATAACATCGGTCGCAACGTGGCGGTGCTCTCGCAACTGGGTATCGGCACCGCCGGCATGACCCTCAACCGCTTCTGTTCCTCGGGCCTGCAAGCCATCGCCATCGCGGCCAACCAGATCGCCTCCGGTTGCAGTGACATCATCGTCGCCGGTGGCGTGGAATCCATCAGCCTGACGCTTAAAAGCGTCAACACCGACAACCTGATCAACCCGCTGCTCAAGGAGCAGGTGCCGGGGATCTATTTCCCCATGGGCCAGACCGCCGAAATCGTCGCCCGCCGTTATCAGGTCAGTCGCGAGGCGCAGGACCGCTACGCTCTGCAGAGCCAGCAACGCACCGCCAAAGCCCAGGCGGCTGGCCTGTTCAATGACGAAATCATCCCGATGACGGTCAAGTACAAGGTCGAGGACAAGGACACTGGCGCGGTGCAGATTCTCGATGGCGTAGTGGACCGCGATGACTGCAACCGTCCGGACACCACCTATGAAAGCCTCGCTGGCCTCAAGCCTGTGTTTGCCGAAGACGGTTCGGTGACGGCGGGTAACTCTTCGCAATTGTCCGACGGGGCTTCGATGACCCTGGTGATGAGCCTGGAAAAAGCCCAGGCGCTGGGGCTCAAGCCCAAGGCATTCTTCCGTGGCTTTACCGTGGCCGGTTGCGCGCCGGACGAGATGGGTATCGGCCCGGTGTTCTCGGTGCCGAAACTGCTCAAGGCCAAGGGGCTGCAGATCGCCGATATCGACCTGTGGGAGCTCAACGAGGCGTTCGCGTCCCAGTGCCTGTACAGCCGCGATCGGCTGGAGATCGATCCTGAGAAGTACAACGTCAACGGCGGCTCGATCTCCATCGGCCACCCGTTCGGCATGACCGGCTCGCGGCAGGTCGGGCATCTGGTGCGCGAACTGCAGCGACGCAACCTGCGCTATGGCATCGTGACCATGTGCGTGGGCGGCGGGATGGGGGCGACGGGGTTGTTCGAGTCGGTGAGGTAACGGCGAGCCGATTGGCTTTTTGTGGCTGGGGATTGCCATAGCCGCTGATTGCTGAGGCTATGGTCATCGTGGCGAGGGAGCTTGCTCCCGCTCGGCTGCGAAGCAGTCGTCCGCCGGATTGGTGCAGTGTCGGAGGTGAGGAGGACCGCTTCGCGGTCCAGCGGGAGCAAGCTCCTTCGCCACGGGATACGGGTTGTTCCTTCGAATGGGGCTAGCTGGCGACCTTATCGACCTGCAGCATCCGCTTGATGTACGCCTCGACTTCGAGCAAGGCAGCCTCGCGACTGACGAACGGGCCTTCCTGGGTGCCTTCGCGGGTACTGAAGTAGAACTCGCCATTTATCCGGCAAATTCGGTCACTGGGGAAGACCATCGCGGAGGCGGGGTCCTGGGCACGTTTGCCAAGCATGAAGGGGCTCCAGAAAAAGCGGCTGAGTCGGCTGAATGGGAGTGTAGACGCTGGCATCGATTGCTGCTTATCCAGCCGATAGGCGGCAAAGTGCCATCGTCGTTCCGAATTTAATCGCCAACTGTGTCTGTGGTGCCTGCGGATCCATGCCTAGAATGGGCGCTCATGTCTTGAGCTTCGAGGATTGCATGCACATTTCGTCCGGTCGCTGGGTCTACGGCCTGTTTCTCGCCCTGTTGACCGCTTTGTTGTGGGGCATTCTGCCGATCAAGCTCAAGCAAGTGCTGCAAGTGATGGATCCAGTGACCGTGACCTGGTTTCGCCTACTGGTGTCGGGCGGCATGCTGTTCATTTACCTGGCGGCCACCCGGCGCTTGCCCAGTCGCAAGGTGCTGGGGCCTCGTGGTGGCTGGCTGGTGATGATGGCAGTGCTCGGGCTGGTGGGAAACTACGTGTTGTACCTGATGGGACTCAACCGCCTCAGTCCCGGCACGGCGCAACTGGTGGTGCAGATGGGCCCGATCATGTTGCTGGTCGCCAGCCTGTTCGTGTTCAAGGAGCGCTTCAGCGTCGGGCAGGGCATCGGCCTGGCGGTGTTGCTGATCGGTTTCGCGCTGTTTTTCAACCAGCGTCTCGTTGAATTGCTGACGTCCCTGAGCGAGTACACCGCCGGGGTGCTGCTGGTGTTGCTGGCGTCGACGGTCTGGACCTTCTACGCCCTGGGCCAGAAGCAATTGCTGACGGTGTGGAATTCATTGCAGGTGATGATGGTGATCTACCTGTTCTGCGCTTTGTTGCTCACCCCTTGGGTACATCCGCTTGAGGCCCTGCAACTGAGCCCGTTGCAAGGTTGGCTGTTACTCGCTTGTTGCCTCAACACCCTGATTGCCTACGGCGCGTTTGCCGAGGCCTTGGCCCATTGGGAAGCCTCGCGGGTCAGCGCAACGCTGGCGATCACCCCGTTGGTGACCTTCGCCGCCGTAGCCATCGCGGCCTGGTGGTGGCCCGACTACGTCCATGCCGAGCAGATCAACCTGTTGGGGTATGGCGGGGCGGTGTTGGTGGTGCTGGGGTCGGCCCTGGTCGCGCTGGGGCCGTCGCTGATCGCCGGACTCAGGGCCCGACGGCAGCGGATGGTTGTAGAGCGATAGGGGGCACAGTTCCCCTGTGGGAGCGGGCTTGCTCGCGATGGCGCCATGGCAGGCGCAGAAGATGTCGAACCCACTGGCCCCATCGCGAGCAGGCTCGCTCCCACATTTGGATCTTCAGCGCGCACATATTTTGTGTCCGAGCGGGATCTCCTGTGGGAGCGAGCCTGCTCGCGATGAGGGCCCGTCAGTCACGCCACACTCAGCCCTGGCTACCCGCCTCCAGCATATTCTCCGGCCTTACCCAGGCATCGAATTCTTCATCGGTCAGATAGCCTAGCTGCAAGGCCGCTTCGCGCAGGGTCAGGCCCTCGCTGTAGGCTTTCTTGGCAATCTCGGCCGATTTGTCGTAGCCGATATGCGGGTTCAGCGCGGTCACCAGCATCAATCCGCGCTCCAGGTGCGCGGCCATCTGCTCGGCATCCGGCTCGAGCCCGGCAATGCAATGTTGTTGGAAGTTGCTGCAGCCGTCGGCCAGCAGACGGATCGATTGCAGCAGGTTGTGGATGATCACCGGCTTGAACACGTTCAATTGCAGATGGCCCTGGCTGGCGGCGAACCCGATGGTCACGTCGTTGCCCAGGACCTGGCAGGCGAGCATCGACAAGGCTTCGCACTGGGTCGGGTTGACCTTGCCCGGCATGATCGAACTGCCCGGCTCGTTGGCCGGCAATTTCACCTCGGCGAACCCCGCGCGTGGACCCGAGCCCAGTAGGCGCAGGTCGTTGGCGATTTTCATTAGGGTCACGGCCAGGGTTTTCAGCGCGCCGGACAGAGCAGTCAGGGGTTCGTGGCCGGCCAGTGCGGCAAACTTGTTCGGCGCGGTGACAAACGGCAGGCCCGACAGCGCTGCTAGCTCGGCGGCAATCGCTTCGCCAAAGCCATGGGGCGAATTGAGCCCGGTGCCCACCGCCGTACCGCCCTGGGCCAGCTCGCAGACCGCCGGCAGCGCCGCGCGGATGGTCCGTTCGGCATAGTCGAGCTGGGCAATGAACGCCGACAGTTCCTGGCCAAAGGTGATCGGCGTGGCGTCCATCATGTGGGTGCGGCCGGTCTTGACCAGTTTCATGTGGCGCGCCGCCAGTTCCGCCAGGCCACCGGACAATTCGGCGATGGCCGGTAGCAGCTGCTGATAGACCGCCTGGACCGCCGCGATGTGCATGGCGGTCGGGAAGCAGTCATTGGAGCTTTGGGAGCGGTTGACATGATCGTTGGGGTGCACCGGGCTCTTGCCTCCACGAGGGTTGCCGGCCAGCTCGTTGGCACGGCCGGCGATGACTTCGTTGACGTTCATGTTGCTCTGGGTGCCGCTGCCGGTCTGCCAGACCACCAGCGGGAACTGGTCGTCATGCTGGCCCGCCAGCACTTCGTCGGCGGCCTGTTCGATCAGGCGGGCGATGTCGGCGGGCAGGTCGCCATTGCGGTCATTGACGCGGGCGGCGGCCTTCTTGACCAGAGCCAGGGCATGCAGCACCGACAGCGGCATACGCTCCTCGCCGATGGCAAAGTTGATCATCGAGCGCTGGGTCTGGGCGCCCCAGTAGGCCTGCTCCGGGACTTCAACCTGGCCAAGGCTGTCGGTTTCGATACGGCTCATCGGGTCAAACTCCTTCAAGGGCTGAATGCGCAGTTTAGGCCCTGACGGGCTGCGCCGGTTCCTTCAATCGTCCTTCAATTTAGGAGTGGTGGGTCGGGCCCGTCAATCGGGCCCGGCAAGCCTGAGGGTTGAGCCCCGGCGTTTTTTAGGCGCAGAATGGTCGCCCTTGGGGTTTTACCTCGCCTGTTATGAAAGGAAACTCGATGACCCGTCTTCGTGCCATCTGTACCGCAGTTGCTCTGGTGTGTGCCAGCGGCCCTGTTTTCGCCGATACCGCCAGCCACAACGCCAGCGCCGAAGCGTTCCTGACCCTGGCGCACGCCGACAAGCTGGGCACCCCGGTATACATGCAGGTGCAACAGATGTTTGCCCAGCGCTTTGAACAGACCAAGGCCCCCGAATCGAAGAAAGCCACCCTGGAAACCTACCAGGCCAAGGCCAATGCCGCCCTGGACCAGGCCATCGGCTGGAACAAGCTCAAGCCGGACATGGTCAAGCTCTACACCAGCAACTTCAGCGAATCGGAGCTCAAGGACCTGGTAGCGTTCTACCAGTCGCCACTGGGCAAGAAGGTGCTGGAGAAGATGCCGCAGCTGACCCAGCAATCCGCCCAACTGACCCAGGCCAAGCTTGAAAGCGCGGTGCCGGTGGTCAACAAGCTGCTGGCCGACATGACCGCCGAGCTTGAGCCAAAAGCCGCCGCCCCAGCCAAGAAAAAGCCGTAAGCGGAGCCCGGTATGAGCATGCAACAACGCATCGAATCGACCCTCGGGCTGTTGCAGCCCGAGCATCTGCAAGTGCTGGATGAAAGCCACATGCACAGCCGTGGGCTACAGACCCACTTCAAGGCCGTGGTGGTCAGCCGGCAGTTCGAGGGGCTCAATCGCGTCAAGCGCCACCAGAAGGTCTACGGCACGCTGGGCGAGCTGATGGGCGAGTTCCATGCGTTGGCGCTGCACACCTACACCCCCGAAGAATGGGCCCAGGTCGATGCGGCCCCGGCCTCGCCGACTTGTGCCGGTGGCAGTAAGCACTGATTCAGGCGCTGTGGCAGGGAGCGTGCAGTGGTGAAGCGCTTTGCGTGGTGAGGGGGCTTGCTCCCGCTGGACCGCGAAGCGGTCCCCCTGAAATGACGCAGGCGACGGCTTCGCCGCCGAGCGGGAGCAAGCTCCCTCGCCACAGCAAGCTCTCCTCGCCACAGGTGTGCTCCTAAAGCCACCGTGTATTTGTTAGAATCCGCAACGCGCCGCTGACCCGGCGCGTTTTTTTTCGCATCCGGTTCACCCTTTGCGAGGGTAGCCACCTGGAGAAACACCCATGACACAACCCATTGTCGTGGCGGCACTGTATAAGTTCGTCACCCTTGAAGATTACGTCGAGCTGCGTGAGCCTTTGCTTCAGGCCATGCTCGACAATGGCATCAAAGGCACCTTGCTGATTGCCCATGAAGGCATCAACGGCACGGTGTCCGGTACCCGCGAGGGCATCGACGGCCTGCTGGCCTGGCTGCGCAACGATCCGCGCATGGTCGACATCGACCACAAGGAATCGTACTGCGACGAACAGCCGTTCTATCGCACCAAGGTCAAGCTCAAGAAAGAAATCGTCACCCTGGGCGTCGAAGGCGTGGACCCGAACAAGCAGGTCGGCACCTATGTCGAGCCGCAGGACTGGAACGCGCTGATCAGCGATCCGCAGGTGCTGTTGATCGACACTCGCAATGATTACGAAGTGTCCATCGGCACCTTCGAAGGCGCCATCGACCCGAAGACCACCAGCTTTCGCGAGTTTCCCGATTACATCAAGGCCAATTTCGATCCGGCCAAACATAAGAAAGTGGCGATGTTCTGCACCGGTGGCATTCGCTGTGAAAAAGCCTCCAGCTACATGCTCAGTCAGGGCTTTGACGAGGTCTATCACCTCAAGGGCGGTATCCTGAAATACCTCGAAGAGGTGCCCCAGGAACAAACCAAGTGGCGCGGTGACTGCTTCGTGTTCGACAACCGCGTGACGGTTCGCCACGACCTCAGCGAGGGCGACTATGATCAATGTCACGCCTGTCGCACGCCCGTCAGTGTCGAAGACCGTGCCTCCGAGCACTACGTGCCCGGCATCAGTTGCCCCCATTGCTGGGACAAGCTGAGTGAGAAAACCCGACGCAGTGCTATCGACCGGCAGAAGCAGATCGAGCTGGCCAAGGCTCGCAACATGCCGCACCCGATCGGCTACAACTACAAGCAGCAATCTTCCGAGGCTTGAACCCATGGCGTCACGCCTGCTCTATGTGATGGACCCGATGTGTTCCTGGTGCTGGGGCTTCGCGCCAGTGGCTGACGCATTGGTCGAGCAGGCGCACGCCGCTGGCGTCGAACTGCATCTGGTGGTGGGCGGTTTGCGCACTGGCAGTGGTTCGGCGCTGGAGCCGACGACCCGGCGCTACATTCTTGAACACTGGCAGGCCGTGACTCAGGCCACCGGCCAGCCTTTCAAATTCGAAGGCGCCTTGCCGGACGGTTTTGTCTACGACACCGAACCGGCGTGCCGGGCGGTGGTCACCGCTCGCAGCCTGGCGCCGGACCTGGCCTGGGGCCTGGTGAAACTGATTCAGCAGGCTTTTTATGTGCAAGGCCGCGACGTCACTCACGCCAGCGTCCTGGTGGAGCTGGCCGAACAGGCCGGCTTGCCGCGCATCGAATTCGCCGCCGCGTTCGACCGCGCCGATCAACACGCGGCCACCGCGGCGGATTTCACCTGGGTACAGGACTTGGGCATCGCCGGGTTCCCGACGCTGCTGGCCGAGCGTGACGGCCAACTGGCCCTGCTCACCAACGGCTATCAGCCGCTGAGCCAGTTGTCGCCCTTGCTCGGGCGCTGGCTGGAGCGCGCCGCCTGTGCCTGACCGACCCGAGGGCGCGTCCGCCCCGCAGCACATCGATCGATTGAGCTGGGCGCAAATCCGTCGCCTGGCCTTCAAACATAAAAAAGCCTTGTGGATCGCCAACGGCGTGGCCGTGCTGGCGACGCTGTGCAGCGTACCCATTCCATTGCTGCTGCCGCTGTTGGTGGACGAAGTGCTGCTGGGGCGCGGCGATGCAGCCTTGAAGATCATGGACCTGGCGTTGCCGACCGGCTGGCAACGGGCTGCCGGCTACATCGGGTTGATGCTGCTGGTGACCCTGGCGCTGCGCTGCGCTGCCTTGCTCTTCAACGTGCTGCAGGCGCGGTTATTCGCCAGCCTGGCCAAGGACATCGTTTATCGCATTCGCGTGCGCTTGATCGAGCGTCTCAAGCGTATCTCCCTGGGCGAATACGAAAGCCTGGGCAGCGGCACGGTGGCGGCCCACCTGGTCACCGACCTGGAGACTCTCGACAAATTCATCGGCGAGACCCTCAGTCGTTTTCTGGTGGCGATGCTGACGCTGGTGGGCACTGCCGGCATCCTTGTGTGGATGCATTGGAAGCTGGCACTGCTGATCCTGTTGTTCAATCCGCTGGTGATCTACGCCACGGTGCAATTGGGCAAGCGCGTCAAGCACCTCAAGAAACTGGAAAACGACAGCACCTCGCGGTTTACCCAGGCCCTGACCGAAACCCTGGACGCCATCCAGGAAGTGCGCGCCGGCAACCGCCAGGGCTACTTTCTCGGTCGGTTGGGCGCGCGCGCCCGTGAAGTGCGTGACTATGCGGTGAACTCGCAGTGGAAAACCGACGCCTCGAACCGCGCCAGTGGCCTGCTGTTCCAGTTCGGTATCGACATTTTTCGCGCCGCGGCCATGCTCACCGTGGTGTTTTCCGACCTGTCCATCGGCCAGATGCTGGCGGTGTTCAGTTACCTCTGGTTCATGATCGGCCCCGTCGAGCAGCTGCTGAATCTGCAATACGCGTTTTATGCGGCTGGCGGTGCGTTGAGCCGGATCAATGAGCTGCTGGCCCGAGCCGACGAGCCTCAGTACGCCGGTGGCATCGATCCGTTCAAGGGGCGCGACACCGTGGGTATCGACATCCACGGCCTGAGTTTCGGCTACGGCGAGGAACCGGTGCTCAACCAACTGAACCTGTCCATCGCGCCGGGGGAGAAGGTGGCCATCGTTGGCGCCAGCGGCGGGGGCAAGAGCACCCTGGTGCAACTGTTGCTGGGGCTGTACACGCCGCAGTCAGGCAATATTCGTTTTGGCGGGGCCACGCAGCAAGAGATCGGCCTGGACACCATCCGGGAGAACGTCGCGGTGGTGCTGCAACACCCGGCGCTGTTCAACGACACGGTACGCGCCAACCTTGCCATGGGCCGCGAGTGTGGCGACGACGCTTGTTGGCGAGCGCTGGAAATCGCCCAGCTCGATTCCACGGTACGCGCTTTGCCTCAGGGACTGGACAGTGTGGTGGGGCGTTCCGGGGTGCGCCTGTCGGGCGGGCAGCGCCAGCGCCTGGCGATTGCACGCATGGTGTTGGCCGAGCCCAAAGTCGTCATTCTCGACGAGGCGACATCCGCCTTGGACTCCGCCACCGAATATAACCTGCACCAGGCGCTGGCCCGGTTCCTGAGCAACCGCACCACGTTGGTTATCGCTCATCGGTTGTCGGCCGTAAAACAGGCTGACCGAGTGCTGGTCTTCGATGGTGGTCGGATCGCCGAGGACGGCGGCCACCAGCAGCTGATCGCTGATGGCGGCCTCTATGCCAGGCTCTATGGGCACCTGCAACAGCATTGATGACGCAGGTTCAGTCCGAGTCGGTAGAGGTGCTCATCTCTTCGGCCGGACGCTTGCGTCGTTGTCCCCAGATGACGTTCAGCGCATCGGCCCCGCGCTCATGGCCGAACTCCTTCATGACAATCGAACAGGATTCGCAGGGCGGCAAGGTGGTCGCCACGGTGATTGACTTAATGTCTTCGGGGCCCGGATATTTTTCACTGAGGTAGCCAATCAACTTGCTTTCACTGTCCCCGGAAGTGATCCGACTCAATCTGTCCGAGCTGCCAGGAGCATCCATGAGGTGGGGGATAGCCAGCAGTTTGCCGTCGGGACTCAGGCTAAGGGCGGCCGGGTCGATAGGGTTCCTGAGCCCATCGACATTGAAGTAAGTGACATCACCCACTGTGATCTCGGTCAGTCCGCTATTGGACTTGAACAGTGGCAGATGCCGGGTGTAGTCCTCGATGCCGGAGACACTGACATAAATTTCCTTGTGCCCCGACGTGGTGGTAACGCTGGCGAACGCAATGTTCTTCTGATTCTGGGTCGGGAGGATCTTTTGCAGCTCCAGCATGGCGTCATGGATAGTGACTGTTCGAACGGTCGATTGCGCGGAAGCGCCGCCGGAAGGAGTTGTAAAGAGCGCATTGAAAATGTCCGCTGTTGACGTTTGCAGTGCTTCGGGCGCCTGCCTGGAGGGCTTCCATACGGCGGCGCCGTTGGGCAAGTCAGAGACAATCATGCGGGTTCTGCGATCAAACAACACGGCTTCTGCGGGGTAGGTATTGACCTTCACCCACTTCATGTTCGAAGGCGGGTGGTCCGGTGCGCCGATAGGGATTGAAATTTCATCAATCTTGTCCAGCGCCAGTTCGACCTGCTCTCTTCCGTAAATCCTCGCGGCGTTGTTTGCATTCAGTGAGCCGATGTACACCCGATGCAGTTCCTCACCCACAGAGCCTGGCACCAGGTCGTCGGGCCCCAGTTTCTTCAGAGTAAGCGGGGACTCGATGCTGTCCGTAGAGGACAGTTTCGTCATGTAGTAGTCGTCGAAATTCAATCGCGTGAAAACGTACGTATATTTTTCATCGATGGAGCGGATGATAAGCGCGCCCGTCTCGTGTATATCGTCGATTTTTTCTGCTGTGCCGGTGACTTTGATTCCTCCATACAGACCGGTCTGGAACTCCACTGTCGCGCAGATCGTTTCCCTGGGGATGGGAATTTTGCTCTTCAGGCCAATCCATTCGGGTCGTCCTTTGTAGGTGTTGAGCTTACCGTCCTTGAGCTCATAGATCTTTCCTTCAAACGCCAACAGGGCACGCTCGTCGGCAGTTTTCGGCACGGAAGGATAGAGCGTCGTATCGCCAAACCAGGGGGCCCAGCTCAGTTCGGTTTCAAACTCCCCGGCAGGCGGTCGTTCGGCCGGCTTGCCTGGCAATACATATTTTGTCTTGCACACCTCACCGGGTGCGCGGCGTACCCGGCATGGGCGCTTCTGGAGTATTTCACTGGCATCCAGGTGGCTGGCGCGGCGCAGGACTCCCTTGTTCAACCGGTAAGGAACATCATCCAGATAAAGCGTGCGGTTGCCATCGACTTCCAGCCGTTCGCGCACGCGCGTTGTTTCAGGTACTTCGACGATGACTTCGGTGTCGGTCGTGGCCCGCGAGTTGTAGTAGGAGCGTCCTAACGACAATTCGTCCGAGTCGTCGGTCAATGATGGGCCGTAGGGTCTGGACGATAGCGGGTCGATCAGGCGGTAGTCGGTTCTATCCGAGGAGCCGATATTGCGTACCGGAACATCATCAACCCCTCGTACTGTACTGAGTTGGTCATTTGGCAGCAGAGGCCGCCATCGTCCTGGATCAGTGACCTGGCTCGTGCCCTTTACAAAGTCATAGTGTCCCGCTCTGCCGGTCAAGGTCTTGAGATTCAGATAACCGCTCTTACCGAGCCGGTACGCGCTTTGGCTACCGGCACGCAGCAAGCCTGGAATGCCATCGAGGGGGTTCAGAGTGGCATTGAGCAAGGTGCCCGTGAGTTTCGCGAAGGCGGGAAGTGTTTCGCGGATGGTCCATTTGCCTACTGTGTTGACCAGCTTCAATGAGCCTGAGGCGAACTTTCCGATGGGAAGGACGAAGGAGGCCAAATCAATGAAAAGACCAAACGCACCCCTGGCCAGTCGCTCACGACTTCCTGAACTCAGGTCTTCGATGCTGCTCCAGAAAGGCACGACCGTCTTCGCCACTTCGAGGACTTTCTTGCGATTGGCTTCTTCACGATCGAATTCGGTCTCCCCATAACAGCTATCGCGCAGTGCTTTCTCATCCAGGAACAGCAGGTGCTGGGCGATGTGCCGCGTGATTCTTTGGGTGGTCTTCGATTCCAATGTATACGGCAGGGCGTTGATATCGTTGCTATCAACCGGTTCAAGTGTGTCGCCCAGTTGATCCATGATGGCGAGGCATTCTGCGTCAGCGCGCGGAGCGGTTCCTTTCTCATGGGCATCCCAGTCGAACGGGAGGCTTTTATGACCTGCCACGGTCACGGTCACGGACGAACCGTGACTGATTCTCCACCTTTCTGTCTTTGGTTCTGCGCCAATATGCTGGGGAGTGACATCTGTTCGGCATCGAATGATTCCCGCCTTGGGCAGGAGTTCAAAGTAGGACGTTTCATTGTCCCGGGTCGCTGAGAGGATGAAACCATTACGCGCCCGCAGGGAAAGCGTGTCGTCTTGTGTTTCGTTCGCCGCCTCAATACCCGTAGTTGCTTTTCTTAACGTATAGATCTTGACCGACCCATATTCCAAGCGGTGGCGACCAGCCAAGGGAAGGGAAGCGAGTAGATGAGTGATCAGCGTTCTATAGGCGCTCCTGATCCAATTGATGTGGATCTTGAAGTGAGTCGTGAACGTCTGCTCGATATCTGGCAATGTTCTGCGCTCAGGAGGGATAGCAAATAGCTCCGGCCACGACAGATTCGTCTGTACGGTTCGATCACCGTCGATTTTCAACCAGAGATCGGTTGGAGATTTTCCATCCGGGCCAGTAAAGAACCATTTCCTTTCATAGAGCTGCCCGGAGGCATAGACATCCACAAACGAATAGGCGTCAGGCACACGTTTACCAATGGGGGCCATGAGGCGTAACTGTGTACCGGTGTATGCAGCATCGGCTTCCTTGATCAGCTTTATACCGTCCGACACGAAACGGCCTTCACCAAAAAGCCGAGCCATTCTGAGTTTGGCAATGTTCAGTCTTTCGGGCGGGGGACTATCGAGCCAGCGGATGGCGCTGTTCAGGCTGTCGATTACAGCGTCGAGCTTCTGCGCGGCGTCCTGCATGTCTTGCGTCGTATAGTTGGCGTCGGCGTTGTAGGCAAGCACGCCATTTGTCACCGCCCATTCCTGCATCGGTTTCAGTCGGGTCAGCGTGATCAGCTTCAAATCTTCAGTCGTTGCTTCTGCGGCCTGCCTGATAGGGAGATCGACCAATTGTTGGAAATTCAGTCGTTGCAGCAACAGCGGATCAATGGCCTTGGCGAGATGGACCCCATGGACAAAATTCACCCAAACGGTGGAGCTTCGGTAGGGCAATTGCGGCGGTATATCGCGAACCTGGAACTCTGCCGGGAACAATGGTAGGAAAAGGCCTGCAATCAGAACGGATTCATTCGCGGACGCGGCGCGTTTTGTCGTGACCAGGTGGGCTTCGAACGCGGTCAGGATCTGCTGGTAGCTTTTCCCCCAATTGGACGACTTTTGCCAACGGTAGCCGGCGATGCCGTCCGGGTTGTCGGTTCCTGTCGAGGTGATCCACAGGCGAAGGGTCTTGATCAGCAACTGGTAGCGTATTTGCGGAGCGGTTTCTTCGCCGGCCTGGCCGCCGTACCAACCCAGAGCTTGCAGCAGTTTGTTTGCCAACGCCTGGGCTTTTGCAGATTGCAGGATCGTTTCGAGGTACATCGACGGTTTCGCGCGGACCGTTGTCGCTGACAGGTTGCCGATATCGACGGAGTCGAGGTAAGCCAGCAAGGACGTCTGCGATGGGGGGAGCAATTGGCCCACCGTACCGATGATCTGACTGTCGACCAAGGCCTGCGCGGCCGTTGGCTCTTGGCTCGGTTCGTCGAAATTTACGCCATGCCACAGTCCCAGCGAATGGCGAGCACGTTGCTCCTCCAATGCATCGATCGTGGCTTGGCGTTGTGCGGCGTCTTGCGGATCCCAAGGGGCGATCCCATAGAATCGGGTCATTCTGATCAGTGAGAACCGGCCGTCGAAGCGGATCTTTCCCGCCAGTCTCAGGACGGATTTTTCAATGCCTTTCAGTAACTCACTTAAAGCAGGCTTCTTGTCGAGTTCAAGCTGGACAATGTCCGGACCGTTCTTCTGGCGTGCCGAGTAAAAGACTCTGCCCTCTTTCAGCGTGACCGTCAGTGTGTCGTGTAACGCATTGAGCGTGCCGCACAGTGCCTGGTATGCCTTGTCTTCGATCAGCGCCTGTAATGCACGCTGCCCGATTTCATTTTCCAGGGCCATGGGTGAGTGAGGCTTGGGTGTAACCAGCTTGTCGACGAATCTGTCTGGGGATGTTTCATTGTTTCGCATCAATGCCAACAGCGCGTCGTATTCATCCAGCAGACCTTGGTGAACCTGGACATGGGATGGCCGTTGGTCAAGTAATGAAAGATCAGTAGTGGGTAAAGACTGCATAGTGACGTCCCTGATAACTAACGAAGCTCCAGTCGCTAAAAATGGCGAGGAGCGCAGAGGGCTCTTATTCGATCAGTCCAGGAGAATCAGGGGCGGTAGATATGTATGGACTTGCGGCAGGTTGTAACCTTTCTGGCGGTTTTCACTGTCAGCCACCGGTGGTGATTCAGGCATTCGGGCAGGCCCAACGCTAAATCCTGTATGACCTCTTGCGGGGAACTGCTGCTACTCCTAGTCTTGCTGGAATGATCGGTCTGATGGCTGGTCGACGAGCCTATACAGGGAACTCATGAATCAAGCGCGGACTCTCGGAACCCCCCGGTTGTTGGGCATCGTGTGGCCTTTTATCGCCGTCGTCCTGTTTCAGGCGCTGTTGGGAGGCGTCAGCCTTTATGTGTTGTCTGCGGTTCGCGGCTATGTAGCGGGGGAAAGTCTCTGGTCCAAGGGCCAGAAAGACGCCATCTATTACCTCAACCTCTATGCGGACAGTCGCGACGAGGTAATCTTTCGCAAGTATCAGCAAGCCATCGCCGTGCCCGAGGGCGGTCATGAACTGCGGGTAGCGCTGGACCGCGAGCCGCCGGACCTGGAAGCGGCCAGGGCCGGCATCCTCAAGGGTGGCAATCACCCGGACGACGTCGCCAGCCTGATCTGGCTGTACCTGAACTTTCGTCATTTCAGTTACCTGGAAGAAGCCATCGATCTTTGGACGGTGGGGGACGGTTACCTGATCGAACTGGATAATGTCGCCCAGGAGATGCACCGCAGTATTACCGCTGGCTCGGCTTCTCAAACCGACGTCCGCGGCTGGAAAGCGCGGATCTTTGCCATCAACGACTCCGT
Organism: Pseudomonas sp. SMN5; assembly: GCF_052041925.1. Taxonomy (NCBI): domain Bacteria; kingdom Pseudomonadati; phylum Pseudomonadota; class Gammaproteobacteria; order Pseudomonadales; family Pseudomonadaceae; genus Pseudomonas; species Pseudomonas sp. SMN5. The sequence goes on along the minus strand of NZ_JBKGGX010000002.1, from coordinate 265,294 downwards.
CACCCCGGCGGCCAAGGCGTTCAGTGATGCACTGGGGGAGGGGTCGCGCTTCATCTTGCGGCTGCTGCTGGTGACCAACTTTGCCACCGCCCTGGGTCTGATCGTCCTGGCGTTGTTGCGCACGCACAAATTACTGGCTCAGCGCCAGGTATTCGCCAATGCGCTGCAGTTGGAGAAAGAGCGGGCGCAGATTACCTTGCAATCCATCGGCGATGGGGTGATTACCACCGACGTCGAAGGCGCTATCGCCTACATGAACCCCGCCGCCGAGGCGATGACCCATTGGAAGGCCGAACACGCCACGGGGTTGCCCCTGGGGGCGCTGTTCAATCTGCTCGATGACAACGCACAGGCCGAAGGTCTGACCCTGATCGAGCACATCCTCAGCGGCCGCCTCAGTGGTGCCAGCGAGCATTCCAAGCTGATCCAGCGCCTGGACGGCAGCACCGTGTCGGTGACGTTGGTGGGGGCGCCGATCCGTCATGCCGGCAAGGTCAGTGGCGCGGTCCTGGTGCTGCACGACATGACCCAGGAGCGCCAGTACATCGCCAACCTGTCATGGCAGGCCACCCATGATGCCTTGACGGGCCTGGCCAACCGCCGGGAGTTCGAGTATCGCCTCGAGCAGGCCTTGCATAATCTCTCGCGCCAGGCCGGTCGGCATGCCTTGATGTTCCTCGACCTGGACCAGTTCAAGTTAGTCAACGACACCTGTGGTCATGCGGCGGGCGATGAGCTGTTGCGTCATATCTGCGCCTTGTTGCAGTCGGGGCTGCGGGAAAACGACACCCTGGCCCGGCTGGGCGGGGATGAGTTCGGTATCTTGCTGGAGAACTGTTCGCCCGAGGCGGCGGAAAAAATCGCCGAGGGACTGCGCCAGACCGTGCAGAACCTGCACTTTGTCTGGAAAGGCCGGCCATTCGTGACCACAGTGAGTATCGGCCTGGTGCACATCGCCCACGCGCCGACCACTCTGGAGGCCTCCCTGCGTGCCGCCGACATGGCCTGCTATATGGCCAAGGAGAAAGGCCGCAACCGGGTCCAGGTCTACCATGCCGACGATTCGGAACTGTCGCTGCGTTTTGGCGAGATGGCCTGGGTGCAGCGTTTGCACATGGCCCTGGAAGAAAACCGCTTCTGTCTTTATGCCCAGGAAATCGCTGCCTTGGGCCCGGGTGACCATGGCGGCGGGCATATCGAGATCCTGCTGCGCCTGCACGATGAAGCCGGGCGGATGATCTTGCCGGACAGCTTCATTCCCGCGGCGGAACGCTATGGCCTGATGACATCGCTCGATCGTTGGGTGGTGGAAAATGTATTCAGGATCATCCGCCAGTGCCTGGATGATTCGCCCCAAGGACCGATGGCGATGTGTGCGATCAATCTGTCAGGCACGACTATCGGAGATCAGGCGTTCCTCGACTTCCTGCGTAAACAGTTCGCGGCGTATTCGATTCCGCCGGAAATGATTTGTTTTGAAATTACCGAAACCAGCGCTATCGCGAATTTGGGCAGTGCGATCCGCTTTATCAATGAACTCAAGAGCTTGGGCTGTTACTTCTCGCTGGACGACTTTTGCGCCGGAATGTCTTCATTCGCTTACCTGAAACATTTACCTGTAGACTTCCTGAAGATCGATGGGAGTTTCGTAAAGGATATGCTGGACGACCCGATTAACCGTGCAATGGTCGAGGTGATCAATCACATCGGCCACGTCATGGGTAAGCGTACGATTGCCGAGTTTGTTGAAACCACCCAGATCGAGCAGGCATTGCTGGAGATCGGGGTGGATTATGCCCAAGGGTATGTGATCGAGCGTCCGCAATTGTTTACCTGTGACACATTGTCATGCAGGCCGGCCCGGCCCCAGCCGCTGTTATTCAAGGCCCCCGGCACGTTCCGCTGAAACTCTTGTTGGTCCGGAAAAAATCACAATCAAAAGGAGCCCGACAGTGATCGACACATTCAACCGAACAGGCCCGCTCATGGACGCCACAAGCTATCCGAAATGGGCCCAACAGCTCATTGCCGATTGCAGCGAGAGCAAGCGCCGGGTTGTCGAACACGAGCTGTATCAGCGCATGCGCGATAACAAGCTCAGCGCCAAGACCATGCGTCATTACCTCATTGGGGGATGGCCGGTCGTAGAACAGTTCGCTTTATACATGGCACAGAACCTCACCAAGACCCGCTTTGCCCGCCATCCTGGCGAGGACATGGCGCGTCGCTGGCTGATGCGCAACATCCGTGTCGAACTCAACCATGCCGACTACTGGGTCAATTGGAGCGCCGCCCACGGCGTGACCCTGGAGGAGCTGCAAGCCCAGCAGGTGCCGCCCGAGCTTCATGCCTTGAGCCACTGGTGTTGGCACACCAGCTCGTCGGATTCGCTGATCGTGGCCATCGCCGCGACCAACTACGCCATCGAGGGCGCGACCGGGGAGTGGTCGGCGTTGGTGTGCTCTACTGGCGTCTACGCGGCGGCCTTCCCTGAGGAAGAGCGCAAGCGGGCCATGAAATGGCTGAAGATGCATGCCCAATACGACGATGCTCATCCGTGGGAAGCCCTGGAGATCATCTGCACCCTGGGTGGCATGAATCCGAGCAAGGCCCTGCAAACCGAGCTGCGCCAGGCCGTGTGCAAGAGCTATGACTACATGTATCTGTTCCTGGAGCGGTGCATGCAGTTGGAACAAGCGGAGTCGGTGGGCAAGACCACCGCCAACCGCGAGCGCCTGGCGCTGGCCGGGAGCTGATTCGGTACGCTTGGAATAAGTAATCTGCTGTGGGAGTGAGTCAGCTTGCGAGGGGGTTGTGCAGTCAACGGGGAGGTTGACCGCCAGGCCCTCATCGCGAGCAGGCTCGCTCCCACAGTTGTTTCGAGAGATATGTTCGGCCACCCAACTCCTGTTGGAGCGGGCTTGCTCGCGAAAACGGTGGGGCTGCTTGCAAAGGTGCCGGATGTGCCGCCGCCTTCGCGGGCAAGCCCGCTCCCACATTGGGCCTGCGATAGACACTGATTTGCTCAGCGCCCCACGCCCCCTGTGGGGGCGAGCCTGCTCGCGATAGCCGTAGGCGGGCTTTTTGAGAATATCCCTCAGCCCGCCATTGCCAACCGATTGCGGCCTTCGCGCTTGGCTACGTACAGTGCACTGTCGGCCCGACGCAACAGGCTTTCCGCCGACTCACCCGGCAGCAGCGTTGCACACCCCAGGCTGACGGTCAGTTCAATCCTCGTGCCCGCGGCAAAGTAATCCTGGATTTGGGCGGCGTAGCGCAGGCGTTCGCCGATCAGGGCGGCGGCTTCCCGACTGGTGTTGGCAAGCAGGATCAGGAACTCTTCACCGCCGAACCGGAACACCATGTCCACGTTGCGCAGCTCAGTCTTGATCGACTCGGCTACCGCCCTGAGCACCTCGTCGCCGGCGCCATGCCCATGGCTGTCGTTGATCCGTTTGAAATGATCGATGTCGAGCATCAGCAGTGACAAGGGCTGCGAATGACGCCGGGCCATGTCGATCTCTCGTGCCAGGGTCTGGTCCATGGCAACTCGGTTACCGGTGCCGGTCAGCGGATCACGCAGGGCGCTTTGCGTGGCGGCGCGGTAGAGCAGGGCGTTGCGCAGCGGATACAACAACGCTGACATGGCGGCTTCGAGGTCGCTCTGCTCCGATTCGGCAAAGCGCTGGTTGCGGCGGAACACCAGTTCACCCAAGTCTTCGCCTTCATGGCGCAGGTTGTAGCAGAGAGTGTGATGCCCGCGTTGCCCGAATTCCAGGCGCAGATCACTGGTTTTGTGCTGGTAAGCCAACGCATCCAGGGGCACCAGGCGCTGAACCTCACGGAAAAACAGACCCAGGATGCGTTGTGGCTCCAGGCTGGTCTGTAACTGTTGGTTAAGTTGCTGGCGCAGCTGCGACAGACTGATCGGCCGCGCGACGAGCGGCGAGGCCTGGCCAAAGCCCAGGCGCTGCAACTTGGCGCTGTCGAAGTCGATCGCGTTGAACTGGGTGGGCGTTTTCATATGGCGTAAGCCCCTAAGCTGAATCTGTCCCGACAGGCAGGGTGTCGCGGCTTTGGGCTGCGCGTCTTACTGGTCCTTCAGTCCCTTAGGACAATGATTGAGTTTAGTCCGCTTCTTTGCAGGCGTAAGTGCTCGTCTCACCGTCCATTTCCCGCCGAACATGGCGTGTTTGAGGAAGGTTAGAGCGAAAGTCGTGCCATTCGGTTCAGTTGGACAGAAACTGCCGGCTAATCAAACGGTTGAGTTAAAAACCGGGCACCTTGCGTGCCAGTGTCTTGGCGGTTCGTCTGGCTGGGCACCCCGAACAGGGGGCGCTGGCGCGACGGTAAAATGTCGCGCACAGCCCGATGCCGTTACTGCGCGTTGAGCGCCTGGCCGTTGACGTCGGCGCTGTCCGGCCCCATGAGATACAGGTAGACCGGCATGATTTCTTCAGGGGTCGGATTGTTGAGCGGGTTTTCCCCTGGGTAGGCCTGGGCACGCATGCTGGTGCGCGTCGCGCCGGGATTGATGCTGTTGGCGCGCACGCGGGCAACGCTGTCGACTTCGTCTGCCAGAGTCTGCATGAGCCCTTCGGTGGCAAACTTGGACACGCCATAAGCGCCCCAATAAGCTCGGCCCTTACGTCCGACGCTGCTGGAGGTGAACACCACGGATGCGTCGCTGGACAACTTGAGCAGCGGCAGCAAAGTGCTGGTGAGCATGAACGTGGCATTGACGTTCACGTGCATTACCCGCATGAAGTTCTCACCGGACAATTGCTCCAACGGCGTGCGCGGGCCGATGATCGAGGCGTTGTGCAGCAGGCCGTCCAGATGACCGAATTCGGTTTCGATCATGGCCGCCAGTTCATCGTACTGATGGGGCAGGGCGGTTTCCAGGTTGAACGGAATCACCACCGGTTGTGGATGGCCAGCCGCTTCGATTTCATCGTAGACCTGGGTCAGGTTGGCTTCGGTCTTGCCCAGCAGCAGCACGGTAGCGCCATGGGCGGCATAGGTCTTGGCGGCAGCGGCGCCGATACCGCGACCGGCACCGGTGACCAGGATCACCCGGCCGTTGAGCAGATCGGGGCGGGCGGAATAATCAAACATAGAAAACCTCAACAGTTAAAGCGCACGGTAGCGATGGCTAGAGCGGTGATGGATTGCTGTGACGGTGGCGCTAGCTTTTGTGGCGAGGGAGCTTGCTCCCGCTCGATTGCGCAGCAATCGCAAAAAAGGGCCCGCTTCGCGGTCCAGCGGAAGCAAGCTCTCTCGCCACAACAGCAGTCGCACGTTCCTCAGCTCAGCAACTGCACAATGCGTTATCCAGCGCTTCGCGCAGTGCCGATGGATGATCGATCACCACATCCGCGCCCCAATGCCGGGGGTTGTCGTCCGGGTGGATATAGCCGTAGGTCACGGCGCAGGTCTTGGTCCCGGCGCTGCGGCCGGATTCGATGTCCCGCAGGTCGTCGCCCACGAACAGCACGCTGGCCGGGTCCAGGTCGAGCATCTTGCAGGCCAGGGTCAGGGGTTCGGGGTCCGGCTTGCTGTTTTTCACGTGGTCCGGGCAGATCAGCACTTTCGAGCGTTCGGCCAGGCCCAACTGCTGCATGATCGGTTCGGCGAAGCGCACCGGCTTGTTGGTGACCACCCCCCAGATCAGATTGGACGCCTCGATGTCCGCCAGCACCTCGGCCATGCCATCGAACAGATGGCTATGGACCGCGCAGCCCTTGAGGTAACGGCCGAGAAACTCCTGGCGCAGTTCCTCGAAGCCGGGCGATTCCGGGTCCATGGAAAACGTCACCGCGACCATCGCTCGGGCGCCGCCCGAAATCTCGTCGCGAATGTGCTGCGTGTTCATGGGCGGCAGGCCACGATCGGCACGCATGGCCTGGCAGATGGCGATGAAGTCCGGCGCGGTGTCCAGCAGCGTGCCGTCCATGTCGAAAAGAACTGCTTTGAGACGCATCGACTTACTCCTCGCGAAGGGTCTGGATCATGTAGTTGACGTCGACATCGGCGGCCAGCTTGTAATGCTTGGTCAGCGGGTTGTAGGTCAGGCCGATGATGTCCTTGACGGTCAGCCCGGCCATACGGCTCCAGGCGCCCAGCTCCGAAGGCCGGATGAATTTCTTGAAATCGTGGGTGCCGCGGGGCAACAGCTTCATGATGTATTCGGCGCCGATGATCGCGAACAGGTACGCCTTGGGGTTGCGGTTGATGGTGGAGAAAAACACCTGGCCGCCCGGCTTGACCATGCGGAAGCAGGCGCGGATGACCGACGACGGGTCCGGCACGTGTTCGAGCATTTCCAGGCAGGTGACCACGTCGAACTGGCCGGGCATTTCTTCGGCCAGGGCTTCGGCGGTGATCTGGCGGTACTCCACGCTGACACCCGATTCCAGTTGGTGCAATTGCGCAACGGCCAATGGCGCTTCGCCCATGTCGATGCCCATCACTGTCGCGCCGCGCAAGGCCATGGCTTCGCTGAGAATGCCGCCGCCGCAGCCGACGTCGAGCACTTTCTTGCCGGCCAGGTTGACACGCTCGTCAATCCAGTTGACCCGCAGCGGGTTGATGTCATGCAGTGGCTTGAACTCGCTTTCCCGGTCCCACCAGCGGTGGGCCAGGGCTTCGAACTTGGCGATTTCGGCGTGGTCGACGTTGCTCATGTGCAGATCCTCGAAAAACTTGGAAATTCAGTTGCCCCGAGCCGTGGCTCGAGGGGCGGGTTATTCGTTGCGGCCGCTGATACGGCGGCCCCAGGCCTGGGCCGTGGCGGTCAATTGCGTTTCGTCCTGGCGTGTCAGCCGGCCATCCTCGAGCAACGGCTTGCCGCCTACCCAAAGGTGTTTCACGCAGTCGCGGCCGCTGGCGTAAATCAGCTGTGACACCGGGTCGTAGACCGGCTGCTGCGCCAGCCCCGACAGATCGAAGGCCACCAGGTCGGCGGCTTTGCCGACTTCCAGCGAGCCGACCGTGGCTTCGATACCCAGGGCTCGGGCGCCATTGAGCGTGGCCATGCGCAGCGCCCGATGAGCGTCCAGGGCCGAGGCCGATCCCGCCACAGCCTTGGCCAGTAGGGCGGCGGTGCGGGTTTCACCCAGCAGGTCGAGGTCGTTGTTGCTCGCCGCGCCGTCGGTGCCGATCGCCACATTGACCCCGGCCTGCCATAGACGCTCCACCGGACAGAAACCGCTGGCCAGCTTGAGGTTCGATTCCGGGCAATGGATCACACTGCAGTTGCTTTCTACCAGCAAGGCCTGGTCTTCATCACTGATTTGCGTCATGTGCACCGCCTGGAAGCGCGGCCCCAGCAAGCCCAGTCGGCCCAGGCGCGCCATCGGTCGCTCACCGGTCTGGTCCACGGCCTGCTGCACTTCGAAGGCGGTTTCGTGGACATGCATGTGAATCGGGGCGTCCAGCTCCTCGGCGATCACGCGGATTTTCTCCAGGTTGCCATCGTCCACGGTGTACGGCGCATGCGGGCCGAATGCGACTTTGATCCGTGGATGATGCTTGAGGTCGCCGAACAACTCGATGCCCTGACGAATGGCTTCGTCAGCGTTGGCTGCACCTGGGATCGGAAAGTCGAGGATCGGGATCGCGATCTGCGCGCGTATACCGCTGTCGTGGACGCATTCGCTGGCGACCTTGGGGAAGAAATACATGTCAGAAAAACAGGTGATGCCGCCCTTGATCTGCTCGGCGATCGCCAGGTCGGTGCCGTCGCGCACGAATGTCTCGTCGACCCATTTGGCCTCGGCCGGCCAGATGTGCTGTTCGAGCCAGGTCATCAAGGGCAGGTCGTCGGCCAGCCCGCGGAACAGGGTCATTGCAGCATGCCCATGGGCGTTGACCAGGCCCGGGCTGAGCAGCATGCCGGGCAGTTCGCGGACCTGGGCTGCGTCACACTTGAGGGCTTCGGCCCGTGGGCCGATGAACACGATGCAACCGTCACGGACGCCCAGGCCATGATCCTTGAGCACGACACCGGCGGGTTCGACAGGCACCAACCAGGTCGGCAGCAATAATAAGTCGAGCGCAACGGCAGGCTTGGGCATCGTGGAAGGGTTCCATGGGGTATAAAGGATGGCGAAGTATACCCGAGCGTCTTCCCGGAGGGCTCGCTATAATCGGCGGCTTTTGTTCATGAGTGCGGAGTGAAGGATGCGCGACCGACTGTTGGCTGCGGAGAAAGTGAAAGCCATCGATTGGCGGGACGGCACCCTGTACCTGCTGGATCGGCGCGTGTTGCCGTTCGAGCAGAACTGGATCGCCTGCACCAGCGCGGCCGATGTGGCCGAGGCGATTCGCTCCCGGGCAGTGCGCGGCGCGCCGGCCGTGGGCATCAGTGCGGCCTATGCCGTGGTGCTGGCGGCGCGCGCCCGAGCCGCACAGGGCGATGACTGGCAAACGGCGCTGGAAGCCGACTTTACGCTATTGGCCGACGCCCGGCCGACGGCTGCGAACCTGGCCTGGGTACTGGAGCGGATGCGCGACCGCATCGGGCGCTTGAAAGAACATGTCGAGCCGCTGACAGTGCTTGAAGCCGAAGCCATCGCGATCCATGAAAGCGATCGCGAAGCCAACCTGACCATGGCCCAGCTCGGCGTCGACCTGATCCGCAAGCATCAGGGCAACGCCCAGGCCATCCTGACCCACGGCAACACCGGCGCGCTGGTCACCGGTGGCTTCGGTACGGCCCTGGGGGTCATTCGCGGTGCGTTCAGCGAAGGCATGGTCGAGCGCGTCTATGCCGACGAAACCCGACCGGGACTGCAAGGCTCGCGCCTGACTGCGTGGGAGCTCGCCGGCGAGGGCATTCCAGTGACCCTCAACGCTGACGCTGCGGCGGCCCACATCATGAAAACCAAGGGGGTGACCTGGGTTATCGTCGGTGCTGATCGCATTGCGGCCAACGGCGACGTGGTCAACCGGATCGGTACGTATCAACTGGCGGTCTGTGCCATGCACCACGGCGTGCGCTTCATGGTCGTGGCGCCGAGTGCCACCTTCGACCTGGACCTGGCCAGCGGCGAAGACCTGGCAATCACGGAGCGCGACGGGCGCGAACTGCTCAAGGTGGGCGGCCAGTCCCTGGACGCGGACGTAGAGGCCTTCGATCCGGTGTTCGACGTCACCCCGGCGGACCTGATCGATGTCATCGTCACCGAGAAGGGCATCATCGAGCGTCCTGATACGGCGAAGATTGCTCAATTGATGTGCCGCAAGCGGCTGCATTGAGGCAGCTGGCGTCAGATATATCGCAATCGCGAGCAGGCTCGCTCCCACATCGGGCGATGGTGCGCACGAAATTTCACGCACATGCAGCGCGCTGTGGAAGCGTGCCTGCTCGCGATGAGGCCCTTACAGGCAACAAATCACCGGAATTTACCCCCGGATTCTGCACCCGCAACCCCTCTAAGCCCCTCTGACCGCATATCAGCCTGTCACCGGTCAACTAACTACGCACCATGCGCATCTGGGGGATAGGTGCGTGGCGGCTCTTGTGATAACATCCGGCGGTTTCCAGGGCTGCCTCGCGAGGTGGCCTTTACTGCGCAGATCCATGGCATAACTCGTTGATTTGTCGTAAGTCGCTGCACGGCACCTGTCCTGCAGCGGCGAGCTTCGTTCGTCCTGTCTGGATGTGCGAGGTTTCACCAGAAAAAGGAATCAGGCTTCTCATGGGCGAACTGGCCAAAGAAATCCTCCCGGTCAATATCGAAGACGAGCTGAAACAGTCCTACCTCGACTACGCGATGAGCGTGATCGTCGGGCGAGCGCTGCCCGATGCGCGCGATGGCTTGAAGCCCGTGCACCGGCGCGTGCTGTTCGCGATGAGCGAGCTGGGCAACGACTTCAACAAGCCGTACAAGAAATCCGCCCGTGTCGTCGGTGACGTGATCGGTAAGTATCACCCCCACGGCGACACTGCCGTGTACGACACCATCGTTCGGATGGCGCAGCCGTTCTCGCTGCGCTACCTGCTGGTAGACGGCCAGGGCAACTTCGGTTCGGTAGACGGCGACAACGCCGCGGCCATGCGATACACCGAAGTGCGCATGACCAAGCTGGCCCACGAGTTGCTGGCCGACCTGCACAAGGAAACCGTGGACTGGGTGCCGAACTACGACGGCACCGAAATGATCCCGGCGGTCATGCCGACCCGTATTCCCAATCTGCTGGTCAACGGTTCCAGCGGTATCGCCGTCGGCATGGCGACCAACATCCCGCCGCACAACCTCGGTGAAGTCATCGACGGTTGCCTGGCCCTCATCGACAATCCCGAGCTGACCGTCGATGAGCTGATGCAGTACATCCCCGGCCCGGACTTCCCGACCGCCGCGATCATCAACGGTCGCGCCGGCATCATCGAAGCCTACCGCACCGGCCGTGGCCGCATTTACATGCGTGCGCGTTCGACCGTGGAAGACATCGACAAAGTCGGTGGTCGCCAGCAGATCGTCATCACCGAACTCCCTTACCAGTTGAACAAGGCTCGTCTGATCGAAAAGATCGCCGAGCTGGTAAAAGAGAAGAAGCTCGAAGGCATCACCGAACTGCGCGACGAGTCCGACAAGGACGGCATGCGCGTGGTGATCGAGCTGCGTCGTGGCGAGGTGCCTGAGGTGATCCTCAACAACCTCTATGCCCAGACCCAGCTGCAAAGCGTGTTCGGCATCAACATCGTGGCGTTGATCGACGGTCGTCCGCGGATCCTGAACCTCAAGGACCTGCTGGAAGCCTTCGTTCGTCACCGTCGCGAAGTCGTCACTCGCCGCACCGTGTTCGAGCTGCGCAAGGCCCGTGAGCGGGGTCATATCCTCGAAGGCCAGGCCGTTGCCCTGTCGAACATCGACCCGGTGATTGCCCTGATCAAGGCCTCGCCAACCCCGTCGGAAGCCAAGGAAGCACTGGTCAGCACGCCTTGGGAGTCCAGTGCGGTGATGACCATGGTCGAGCGCGCCGGCGCCGACTCGTGCCGTCCTGAGAACCTCGATCCACAATACGGGCTGCGTGATGGCAAGTATTTCCTGTCCCCGGAACAGGCCCAGGCCATCCTGGAACTGCGCCTGCACCGCCTGACCGGCCTGGAGCACGAGAAGCTGCTGGCCGAGTACCAGGAGATCCTCAACCAGATCGGCGAGCTGATCCGTATCCTCAACAGCGCCACTCGCTTGATGGAAGTGATCCGCGAAGAGCTGGAAGTGATCCGCGCCGAGTATGGCGACGTGCGTCGCACCGAGATCCTCGATGCGCGCCTGGACCTGACCCTGGGTGACATGATCCCGGAAGAAGACCGCGTGGTGACCATTTCCCACGGCGGCTACGCCAAGACCCAGCCGCTTGCCGCCTACCAGGCCCAGCGTCGCGGCGGCAAGGGCAAGTCGGCGACCGGCGTCAAGGACGAGGACTACATCGCCCACTTGCTGGTCGCCAACAGCCATACCACGCTGTTGCTGTTCTCCAGCAAGGGCAAGGTGTACTGGCTCAAGACCTACGAGATCCCCGAGGCGTCCCGTGCTGCCCGTGGTCGTCCGCTGGTCAACCTGCTGCCGCTGGACGACGGTGAGTACATCACTACCATGTTGCCGGTGGAGGAATACACCGAAGGTCACTACATCTTCATGGCCACCGCCAACGGCACCGTGAAGAAAACCCCGCTGGAATCCTTCAGCCGCCAGCGCAGCGTGGGCCTGATCGCCCTGGAGCTGGACGAAGGCGACGTGCTGATTTCCGCTGCCATCACCGACGGCGAGCGTGAAGTCATGCTGTTCTCCGACGGTGGCAAGGTGACTCGCTTCAAGGAATCCGACGTTCGCGCCATGGGCCGTACCGCTCGCGGTGTGCGTGGCATGCGCCTGCCAGAAGGGCAGAAGCTGATTTCCATGCTGATCCCCGAAGAAGGCAGCCAGATCCTTACCGCATCCGAGCGTGGCTACGGTAAGCGCACCGCCATCAGTGAGTTCCCGGAGTACAAGCGTGGCGGCCAGGGCGTGATCGCCATGGTCAGCAACGAGCGTAACGGCCGTCTGGTTGGCGCCGTTCAGGTGCTTGATGGCGAGGAGATCATGCTGATTTCCGATCAGGGCACACTGGTGCGTACGCGGGTCGACGAGGTGTCGAGCCTGGGCCGTAACACCCAGGGTGTGACGCTGATCAAGCTGGCCAGCGATGAAACGCTGGTAGGGCTGGAGCGGGTCCAGGAACCGTCGGAAGTCGAAGGCGGGGAGCTGGAGGGCGAAGAAGGGGAGGCATTCGACGGTACCCTCGGTGCCGGTGCGGACGACCTAGCCGGCGACGAGCCTTCGCTCGACGCTGCCGCAGACGAAGAAGAACCGCAGGCGTAAGCGGACACGCAGGGGGGCGGATGAAGATTCGCCCCCTTGTTGTTTGTCCCTTTTGAAAATTTGCGACACTGCACCTTCCCTTATGTGGGAGCCAATACTGCTCATCTGAGGGGGGCTGAATCATTGTGGCGAGGGAGCTTGCTCCCGCTGGGCTGTGTAGCAGCCTTTTGTGAGCGCTTCGCACTCAAGCGGGAGCAAGCTCCCTCGCCACGGATTCAGTTCTTCCCTTGGGGCAGTGGTGTTGAATGAAGATTTATGTGACCACCAGATCAGAGCGAGATTGGATGTGAGCAAGAGAGCCTATAACTTCTGTGCCGGCCCGGCGGCGCTTCCTGAAGCGGTCTTGAAGCGTGCCCAGGGTGAACTTCTCGACTGGCAGGGCAAGGGCCTGTCCGTGATGGAAATGAGCCATCGCAGCGACGAGTTCGTGTCCATCGCCACCAAGGCCGAGCAGGACCTGCGTGATCTGCTGAACATCCCGTCCGACTACAAGGTGCTGTTCCTGCAGGGCGGCGCCAGCCAGCAGTTTGCCCAGGTTCCGCTGAACCTGCTGCCGGAAAACGGCCACGCCGACTACATCGACACCGGCATCTGGTCGCAGAAAGCCATCGAGGAAGCCTCGCGCTACGGTCGCGTCAATGTGGCCGGCACTGCCAAGCCCTATGACTATTTCGCCATTCCCGGCCAGAACGAATGGAACCTGTCCAAGGACGCGGCCTACGTTCACTACGCACCGAACGAAACCATCGGCGGCCTGGAATTCAACTGGATCCCGGAAACCGGCGACGTACCGCTGGTGGCCGACATGTCCTCGGACATTCTCTCGCGCCCTGTGGATATCTCCCGTTTCGGCATGATCTATGCCGGTGCACAGAAGAACATCGGCCCGAGCGGCATCCTGGTCAGCATCATCCGTGAAGACCTGCTGGGGCGTGCCCGTTCGCTGTGCCCGACCATGCTCAACTACAAGGTCGCGGCCGATAACGGCTCGATGTACAACACCCCGCCGACTCTGGCCTGGTACCTGTCGGGCCTGGTGTTCGAATGGCTCAAGGAGCAAGGCGGCGTCGAGGCCATCGGCAAGCTCAACGAAGTGAAGCAGCGCACGCTGTATGACTTCATCGATGCCAGCGGCCTCTACAGCAACCCGATCAACAAGGCCGACCGTTCCTGGATGAACGTACCGTTCCGCCTGGCCGACGACCGTCTGGACAAGCCATTCCTGGCCGGTGCTGACGAGCGCGGGCTGCTGAACCTCAAGGGCCACCGTTCGGTCGGCGGCATGCGCGCCTCCATCTACAATGCCGTGGACATCAATGCGGTCAACGCGCTGATTGCCTACATGGCAGAGTTCGAGAAGGAACATGGCTGATGTCTGAGCAAGAACTCAAGGCGCTGCGCCTGCGCATCGACGCCCTGGACGAAAAGGTTCTGGAACTGATCAGCGAGCGCGCGCGCTGCGCCCAGGAAGTTGCGCGGGTGAAGATGGCCTCCCTGGCCGAGGGCGAAGTGCCGGTCTTCTATCGTCCCGAGCGCGAGGCGCAGGTGCTCAAACGCGTCATGGAGCGCAACAAGGGCCCGCTGAGCAACGAAGAGATGGCGCGGTTGTTCCGCGAGGTCATGTCCTCGTGCCTGGCCCTTGAGCAGCCACTGAAAGTCGCTTACCTGGGGCCCGAGGGTACCTTTACCCAGGCTGCCGCCATGAAGCACTTCGGTCACGCCGTGATCAGTAAGCCGATGGCGGCCATCGACGAAGTCTTCCGCGAAGTGGCGGCAGGCGCGGTGAATTTTGGCGTCGTGCCGGTGGAAAACTCCACCGAAGGCGCGGTCAACCACACGTTGGACAGCTTCCTCGAGCACGACATGGTGATCTGTGGCGAAGTCGAGCTGCGGATCCACCATCACCTGCTCGTGGGCGAAAACACCAAGACCGACAGCATCAGCCGGATCTATTCCCATGCCCAGTCCCTGGCCCAGTGCCGCAAGTGGCTGGACGCGCATTACCCGAATGTCGAGCGCGTGGCGGTATCGAGCAACGCCGAGGCGGCCAAGCGGGTCAAGGGCGAGTGGAACTCGGCCGCGATTGCCGGCGACATGGCGGCCGGTCTCTACGGACTGACGCGCCTGGCCGAAAAAATCGAGGACCGTCCGGACAATTCCACGCGGTTCCTGATGATCGGCAACCAGGAAGTGCCGCCGACCGGCGACGACAAGACCTCGATCATCGTTTCCATGAGCAACAAGCCTGGCGCGCTGCATGAATTGCTGGTGCCGTTTCACGACAACGGTATCGACCTGACCCGGATCGAGACGCGTCCGTCGCGCAGCGGTAAGTGGACCTACGTGTTCTTCATCGATTTCGTCGGCCACCACCGCGATCCGCTGGTCAAGGGGGTGTTGGAGAAAATCAGTCAGGAAGCCGTGGCACTCAAGGTGCTGGGTTCCTACCCCAAGGCAGTTCTTTAAGGGCGGATAGCAAATGAGTGGCAATTTCCTCGCCCTGGCACAGCCAGGCGTACAACAACTCTCGCCCTACGTTCCGGGCAAGCCGGTGGACGAACTGGCACGAGAACTGGACCTGGACCCGGCGAGCATCGTCAAGCTGGCGAGCAACGAAAACCCATTGGGCGCGAGCCCCAAGGCGCTGGAAGCGATTCGCGATGCCGTGGCCGAGCTGACCCGCTATCCCGACGGCAACGGCTTTGCCTTGAAAAGCCTGCTGGCCGAGCGCTGTGGTGTCGAGTTGAACCAGGTGACGTTGGGCAATGGCTCCAACGATATCCTTGAGCTGGTGGCGCGTGCCTACCTGGCGCCGGGTCTCAACGCCGTGTTCAGCGAGCATGCGTTCGCGGTCTATCCGATCGCCACTCAGGCCGTCGGCGCCGACGCCCATGTAGTCCCGGCCAGGGACTGGGGACATGATCTGCCGGCCATGCTCGCCGCCATCGATGCCAACACCCGTGTGGTGTTCATCGCCAACCCGAACAACCCGACCGGCACCTGGTTCGACGCCCAGGCTCTGGACGACTTCCTGCAGGATGTGCCCGAGCACGTGCTGGTGGTGTTGGACGAGGCCTATATCGAGTACGCCGAGGGCAGCGACTTGCCTGACGGTCTGGATTTCCTCGCGGCCTATCCGAACCTGCTGGTCTCGCGCACCTTCTCCAAGGCCTATGGCCTGGCGTCGCTGCGGGTCGGCTACGGCCTGTCCACGCCGGTGGTGGCTGACGTGCTGAACCGCGTACGTCAGCCATTCAACGTCAACAGCCTGGCCCTGGCCGCAGCCTGTGCCGCGTTGCAGGATGACGCCTACCTGGCCGAAAGCCGGCGCTTGAACGAGGCGGGCATGCAGCAACTGGAAGCCGGATTCCGTGAGCTGGGCCTGGGTTGGATTCCATCCAAAGGCAATTTCATCTGCGTCGACCTCGGCCGTGTCGCGGCACCGGTTTTCCAGGGCTTGCTGCGTGAAGGGGTGATCGTGCGTCCGGTGGCCAACTACGGCATGCCGAATCACCTGCGCATCACCATTGGCTTGCCGGCGGAAAACAGCCGTTTCCTTGGGGCGTTGAGCAAGGTCCTGGCACGTGGTTGATGTCACTTCACTGCAGCCTGCTGTGCCTATGATCGGTCGCCTGGTGGTGGTCGGCCTGGGGTTGATCGGCGGTTCGTTTGCCAAGGGGCTGCGTGAAAGCGGCCTGTGTCGTGAGGTGGTCGGTGTCGACCTGGATCCGCAGTCGCGTAAGCTGGCGGTGGAGCTGGGGGTAGTGGATCGTTGCGAGGACGATCTGGCGGTCGCTTGCCAGGGTGCGGACGTGATCCAACTGGCGGTGCCGATCCTGGCTATGGAAAAGCTGCTGGCACGGCTGGCGACCCTGGATCTGGAGCGCACCATCCTGACGGATGTCGGCAGCGCCAAGGGCAATGTCGTGCGCGCGGCTGCCGAGGCTTTCGGCGCGATGCCGGCGCGTTTCGTACCCGGTCATCCGATTGCCGGTTCCGAGCAGAGTGGGGTAGAGGCCTCCAACGCCGAACTGTTTCGTCGCCACAAAGTGATACTGACACCGTTGGAACAGACCGATCCGGCTGCGCTGGCGGTAGTGGACCGCCTGTGGCGCGAGCTGGGAGCCGATGTCGAGCACATGCAGGTCGAGCGTCACGACGAAGTATTGGCCGCCACCAGCCATTTGCCGCACCTGCTGGCGTTCGGTCTGGTGGATTCATTGGCCAAACGCAATGAAAATCTTGAGATCTTCCGTTACGCTGCCGGCGGTTTCCGCGATTTCACGAGAATCGCCGGGAGCGACCCGGTCATGTGGCACGACATCTTTCTCGCCAACCGCGAAGCTGTCCTGCGCACACTCGATACATTTCGCAGCGACCTCGACGCCTTGCGCGACGCGGTCGATGCAGGGGACGGGCACCAATTGCTGGGCGTTTTCACACGCGCCAGGGTGGCCCGCGAGCATTTCAGTAAAATCCTGGCCCGTCGGGCCTATGTGGACGCTATGAATTCCAACGATCTGATTTTCCTGGCACAACCTGGTGGCTCCCTGAGTGGGCGTATTCGTGTACCGGGCGATAAATCGATTTCCCACCGCTCGATCATGCTTGGCTCGCTGGCTGAAGGCGTGACCGAGGTTGAAGGCTTTCTCGAAGGCGAAGATGCCCTGGCGACGTTGCAAGCGTTTCGCGACATGGGGGTGGTCATCGAAGGGCCACACCACGGCCGCGTGACTATCCATGGTGTCGGCCTGCACGGCCTGAAGCCGGCCCCGGGGCCGATCTACCTGGGAAACTCCGGGACCTCGATGCGTCTGCTTTCCGGCCTGCTGGCTGCGCAGGACTTCGACAGCACCCTGACTGGCGATGCCTCGCTGTCCAAGCGCCCGATGAATCGCGTCGCCAATCCGTTGCGCGAGATGGGCGCGGTCATCGAGACTGCGGCCGAGGGGCGTCCGCCGATGACCATTCGCGGCGGCAACAAGCTCAAGGGCCTGACCTACACCATGCCGATGGCCAGTGCCCAGGTGAAATCCTGCCTGCTGCTGGCAGGTCTTTACGCCGAAGGCAAGACCACCGTCACCGAGCCGGCGCCGACCCGCGACCATACCGAGCGGATGTTGCGTGGTTTTGGCTACCCGGTGACAGTCGATGGTGCGACTGCCTCGGTCGAGTCCGGCAGCAAGCTGACTGCGACGCATATCGAAGTGCCGGGCGATATTTCCTCGTCGGCGTTCTTCCTGGTAGCCGCTTCGATTGCCGAAGGCTCTGACTTGGTGCTCGAACACGTTGGTATCAACCCGACCCGTACCGGCGTGATCGACATTCTGCGCCTGATGGGTGCCGACATCACCTTGGAGAATCCGCGTGAAGTGGGTGGCGAACCGGTGGCCGACCTGCACGTACGAGCAGCTAGACTCAAGGGTATCGAGATTCCCGAGGCGCTGGTTCCGTTGGCCATCGATGAATTCCCGGTGCTGTTCGTCGCGGCGGCTTGTGCAGAAGGGCGCACTGTATTGACCGGTGCCGAGGAGCTGCGGGTCAAGGAGTCGGATCGCATCCAGGTGATGGCAGACGGCTTGCTGGCCCTGGGCGTGAAGTGCCAGCCCACACCGGATGGCATCATTATCGACGGCGGCCAGATCGGCGGCGGCGAAGTTCATGGTCATGGCGACCATCGCATTGCCATGGCCTTCAGTGTTGCGTCCTTGCGCGCCAGTGCGCCGATTCGCATCCATGACTGCGCCAACGTCGCAACGTCGTTCCCGAACTTCCTGGCGTTGTGCGCGCAGGTCGGTATCCGAGTAGCACAAGAGGCACAGTCGTGAACATCAAGGCACCGGTCATCACCATCGATGGCCCAAGTGGTTCGGGCAAGGGCACCGTCGCTGGTATCCTCGCCAGGCAGCTGGGCTGGAACCTGCTCGATTCGGGTGCCTTGTATCGTCTGTTGGCATTCGCTGCCGCGAACCACGGCGTCGACCTGACCAACGAAGAGTTGCTCAAGGCATTGGCCGCGCATCTGGATGTCCAGTTCATCGCAGCCACTGACGGCCAGTTGCAGCGCATTATCCTGGAAGGCGACGAAGTCAGCGATGTCATTCGTACCGAAAGCGTGGGTGCCGGTGCTTCCCAGGTGGCTGCGCTACCGGCGGTGCGCGAAGCGCTGCTGCAACGCCAGCGCGCATTCCAGGAGCCGCCAGGGCTGGTTGCCGACGGTCGCGACATGGGCACCGTGGTATTTCCCGATGCGCCATTGAAGATTTTCCTTACCGCCAGCGCGGAAGAGCGGGCGCGTCGCCGCTATTTGCAGTTGAAGGGCAAAGGCGAGGATGTTAGTCTGTCGAGTCTGCTAGATGAGATACGTGCACGCGACGAGCGTGATACCCAGCGCGCAGTAGCCCCGCTAAAGCCGGCGGCCGATGCGATACAGCTGGATTCCACGGAGTTGTCCATCGACCAGGTGTTGCAACGCATCATGAGCGAGATCGCCATTCGCGATATCGCCGGGTGACCAGGAAGCTCCGCAGGGGACCAGTCATAGTCCTGCGGTGCTTCTTTTATATGAAACTAACCCATACCGTCTGGGGTATGGAGCCGGGCGTATTCTTCGCCCCAATCAACAGGAATTAAAATGAGCGAAAGCTTTGCGGAACTCTTTGAAGAAAGCTTGAAAACCCTGAACCTTCAGGCAGGCTCCATCATCACCGGCGTTATCGTTGATATCGATTACCAGTCTGGCTGGGTAACCGTTCACGCTGGTCTGAAGTCTGAAGCACTGATCCCGCTTGAGCAGTTCTACAACGATGCTGGCGAACTGAACATCAACGTGGGTGACGAAGTTCACGTTGCGCTGGACTCGGTTGAAGATGGCTTCGGTGAAACCAAGCTGTCCCGTGAAAAAGCCAAGCGCGCTGAATGCTGGATCGTTCTGGAAGCAGCCTTCGCAGCCGAGGAAGTGGTCAAGGGCGTTATCAACGGTAAGGTTAAAGGCGGCTTCACTGTCGACGTTAACGGCATCCGTGCGTTCCTGCCAGGTTCCCTGGTTGACGTCCGTCCAGTGCGCGACACCACGCACCTGGAAGGCAAAGAGCTGGAATTCAAGGTCATCAAGCTGGACCAGAAGCGCAACAACGTTGTCGTTTCCCGTCGCAGTGTCCTGGAAGCCGAGAACTCCGCCGAGCGCGAAGCTCTGCTGGAATCGCTGCAGGAAGGCCAACAGGTCAAGGGTATCGTCAAGAACCTCACCGATTACGGCGCATTCGTCGATCTGGGTGGCGTCGATGGCCTGCTGCACATCACCGACATGGCCTGGAAGCGTATCAAGCATCCTTCGGAAATCGTCAACGTTGGCGACGAGATCGATGTCAAGGTTCTGAAGTACGATCGCGAGCGCAACCGTGTTTCCCTGGGTCTCAAGCAACTGGGCGAAGACCCATGGGTTGCTATCAAAGCCCGTTACCCAGAAGGCACTCGCGTCACCGCTCGTGTGACCAACCTCACCGACTACGGCTGCTTCGCTGAGCTGGAAGAAGGCGTTGAAGGCCTGGTGCACGTTTCCGAAATGGACTGGACCAACAAGAACATCCACCCTTCGAAAGTCGTACAAGTCGGCGACGAAGTGGAAGTCATGGTTCTGGACATCGACGAAGAGCGTCGTCGTATCTCCCTGGGCATCAAGCAGTGCAAGTCCAACCCATGGGAAGACTTCTCTGGCCAGTTCAACAAGGGCGACAAGATCTCCGGCACCATCAAGTCGATCACCGATTTCGGTATCTTCATTGGTCTGGATGGCGGCATCGACGGCCTGGTTCACCTGTCCGACATCTCCTGGAACGAAGTGGGCGAAGAAGCCGTACGTCGTTTCAAGAAGGGCGACGAGCTGGACACCGTTATCCTGTCGGTTGACCCAGAGCGCGAGCGCATCTCCCTGGGTATCAAGCAACTGGAAAGCGATCCGTTCTCCGAGTACGTTCAAGAGAACGACAAAGGCGCAATCGTTAAGGGCATCGTGAAAGAAGTTGACGCCAAAGGCGCCATCATCACCCTGGCCGACGATATCGAAGCGACTCTGAAAGCCTCCGAAATCAGCCGTGACCGCGTTGAAGACGCGCGCAACGTCCTGAAAGAAGGCGAAGAAGTAGAAGCCAAGATCATCAGCGTTGACCGCAAGAGCCGTGTAATCCAGCTCTCGATCAAGTCGAAAGACGTTGAAGACGAGAAAGAAGCTATCCAAAGCCTGCGCGACAAGCCAGCTTCGGACAGCGTCGCTGCTGGTCCTACCACTCTGGGCGACCTGCTGCGTGCACAAATGGAAAAGCAGAACTGAGTTCTGTTGGGCCATAGAAAAGGGCGACTTCGGTCGCCCTTTTTTGTGGGCGTGATTTGTCTGAATCGCTGCCTTGAGCGCTCGCCATGAACCAACACCTCGTCCAAGCTGTCTTTGATTAAGCAGATGGTGCGTATAACCAGTTAGGCTTGAGTTAGCCTATTGGCCCACTAGAGGGATTCGATGAACAGGCTTTTTCTTGTGCTGGCTGTATTGACGCTGGCAGGTTGCTCCACAAGCGCAAAGACTCATGCTGTGCGCGGCGTCAGCGGCATCGAGATCGACTGCTCAGGACTCGGCTCTGGCTGGGAGAAGTGCAACAAGCGGGCTGCGAAGGAGTGCAAGGGAGCAGGCTATAAAGTCATTACCCGTTCTGACGAGGCCAAAGATGAGGACCAGTACCCCTTCGGTTTCAATCCGGCAGGTTATCTGACTCGTACAATGTTGGTCATGTGTCGATAGCTTCAACGCTTCATTTGATCGGGAGTCCTGAACAGGGCATTAACCTGTTCAGGATCTGCGAAGGGGCTGGGAGTCACCCGACGACGTAGAATTTCTTGTACCAATCCACGAATTGGCCGATGCCGCTCTCTATTGACGTGCTGGGAGCGTAGCCAGTATCAATCCTTAATTGCTCGACATCCGCGAATGTATGCTCAACGTCCCCTGGCTGTAAGGGGAGAAGCTCTTTCTGTGTGGTTTTGCCCAATGCATCTTCGATATGGCTGATGTAGGTAAGCAATTCAACAGGTTGGCTGTTTCCAATATTATAGATTTTCCATGGCGCACGGCTGGAAGCTGGATCGGGTGCCAGTCCAGACCATTCGGGGTTTGGGGCCGCTATATGATCGAGAACCTGTACTACACCTTTAACGATATCGTCGATATAAGTAAAGTCGCGACGGTGTTTTCCATAGTTGAAAATCTTTAAGGGTTTGCCTTCCAATATCGCCCTGACAAACAGGAATGGCGACATATCAGGCCGTCCCCACGGGCCATAGACCGTGAAGAAGCGTAGGCCAGTTGTCGGCAGTCCATAAAGATGACTATAGGAATGGGCCATCAATTCATTGGCTTTTTTAGTTGCCGCGTAAAGTGACACAGGATGGTCTACGTTGTCGTGTACGGCGAACGGCATGCTCTCGTTTGCGCCGTAAACCGAGCTGGATGAGGCATAGACCAAGTGCTTGACTCTACCTTGGCGACAGCCTTCAAGCACGTTCAGGAAGCCGACCAGATTGCTCTCTGCATAGGCATGTGGGTTTTCCAATGAGTAACGAACCCCCGCCTGTGCGGCAAGATGAACGACCTTATCGAAACCTTCTTTGGCAAAAAGAGCAGCCATTGATGCCCGATCGCCAATGTCCATCCGTATGAAGCGAAAGCCCTGGAGCGGAATCAGAAGTGCGAGTCGGGCTTCTTTGAGCGAGACCTCATAATAGTCATTCAGATTATCGATGCCCACGACCTCATCGCCACGGGCTAGCAGCGCCTGGCTGACATGGAAGCCGATAAAGCCGGCTGCTCCCGTCACGAGTACCTTCACTGTGGGATTCCTTGCTGATGTTGGACGTCGCCGCGACCTATTGCGTAATACATGAATCCAGCCTCTTTGGCGGAAATCGGATCGAACAGGTTACGTCCGTCAACCAGAACCGGGAAATTCAGGCAACGCTTGAGCCATTTGAAATCTACGGTACGAAACTGTTTCCATTCGGTACAGATGACCAAGGCATCGGCGCCTGCCAACGCTTGCTCCCGGTTCTGCACCAACTGCAGGTCGCTGCGTGGACCATAAATGCGGGAGGTTTCATCCATCGCAGCAGGGTCAAATGCCTGAACTTTTCCGCCTGCGGCCCAGATTGCTTCCATCAGATTGCGGCTTGGCGCAGCACGCATATCGTCAGTGTTCGGCTTGAATGAAAGGCCCCAGACCGCGATGGTTTTATCCGCTAGATCAGAGTCGAAGGCATGCAGGAGCTTATCGAACAGCACATTCTTCTGACGATTGTTGACCGACTCCACAGCATTGAGCAATTCAGCTTCGTAACCGATTTCGTGTGCAGTGCGCGCCAGCGCTTGAACGTCTTTCGGGAAGCACGAACCGCCATAACCGCAACCAGGGTAGATGAATTGAAAGCCGATCCTCGGGTCCGAGCCAATGCCCAGTCTGACTTGCTCGATATCTGCCCCGAGACGCTCTGCCATCTGCGCAATCTCGTTCATGAAGCTGATTTTTGTCGCAAGCATTGCATTGGCCGCGTATTTGGTGAGTTCGGCAGAGCGCACATCCATGAAGATTAACTTATCGCGGTTGCGACTGTAGGGGGCATAACATTCACGCATAGCCGCCCTGACTTCTTCGCAGTTGGTTCCGACGATGATGCGCGCAGCCTTGGAGAAGTCCTCTATTGCAGAACCTTCCTTAAGGAACTCTGGATTGGAGCAGACAGCGAATTCCAGCTCGATTTGCCTAGCTTTCAATGTTTCGGTGATCGTGTGGGTAACCTTGTCGGCGGTTCCCACCGGAACGGTGGACTTGTTAACGATGATTTTTCGGCTGCTCATATGCTGACCGATGGTCCGGGCGACAGCCAATACATGTTGTAAATCGGCAGAACCATCCTCATTGGGGGGGGTTCCTACGGCAATCATTTGCAACTCGCCGAAGTCGACGCCTTCATTCGGATTCGTCGTGAAGTGCAGCCGGCCCTGTTGCTGATTCTGTTCGAGCAGCGCATCCAGCCCCGGCTCGTAGATCGGGACGATACCGCGCTTGAGACCCTCGATTTTTTCTTTGTCGATATCGACGCACATCACTTCATGGCCGGCATCCGCAAGACAGGCGCCGGTGACAAGACCAACGTAGCCAGTGCCGAATACTGTAACTCTCATAATTTACGATCCTGATAAATAAGGGGAGCCACTATCGAGAGGCTTTTCAAAGAGCTTTGTCGCGTAGCAAGACAAATTTAATGCGATTAATGAGCTTCTCGGCGACTAGGCGCAATCCCCCTTCAGCGTAGACGGTAGAAGCCCGCACCCATAGCGACTCGAATCGCAGGAAGTGCGCGAGAAGATAAGATTTCAGCTTATTGATACGCAGCGGTTTGATCCTGGTGCGCTTCATGTGCCGCTGAACCTGAGTAAAGTGATTGGACCAGATCATTGCTACCCGTTCAACGCTATGCTTTTCAAGAACGTCTTCATAGGCGTTGCTCGCAATTCTGGCTCGCAGGGCGGGATCGGAAATCAACCGGCTTATGGCTGAAATCCACGCTTGAGTCGTATGTTCGGTCAGCAGCCCGGTTTCACCATCGACGACTGAACGTTGATAGGGTGGCATATTCGAATAAATTCCGGCTATGCCGCACGCTGAATACTCTCGGTATTTGTTGTTGGTTTTGCAGCGATTAGAGTAATTATCGATCAGTGGTGCTAGTCCGATCGACCACTGTCGCTCCTGTTTGAAATGTATAAAACCTTCATAGTCGCCATTGTGGGGAAAGGTACGTATGCGACTATCAGACCCCAGGTCAGACGGCGTAGCGCCTATGAATTCGAATACTACCTGCGGATACGCGTCCAATATCGGCCGAATCACCGGTTTGATGATCTCCAGATCATCGACTCTGGATGGGCTTCCTGCAAACCCGATACGCAACTCCCCGTGCGTCAAGGGTTGTGCAGCCCTTAATAATGAAAAATCGAAAAATGATGGCAATATTTCGATTTTTTCATTGAACTGATACAGGAAATCCGCCAGCAGGTCAGAGTTGGTCAATACGCGGTAGGCCCCGGAAACGGCGGCCTCCAACGTGTGACGGATAAGTGGGTGCTGGTAGTAAAGGGCAATAGGGGAGTCGCCCTCGATTTTCCAGAAGTTATCATCTATGTAATAGATGAACGGGTGGTGGGCGTTGTGTAGCCTGTCAATCCAGAGCCGCAGCGACGGATCGCCGCTGCGGACAAAAAACGGAATGGTGGTTTTTCGAATATCCGAAGGTTTCAGCGCAGCCAGGAAGACCTTACGGTAAACGATTCCGTAAGGCTCACAGGCAGATAGCATATGCTCGATCAAATGGGTCGTGGCGATCTCCCCTTCGATGACCAGCAGGATATCTATGTTTGGCTTTATCAAGCTGCGACCTTCAGCCATTACTGTAGTGCGGCAAAAGGGAAGTATTTGTAGCGCTTTCTGATCAGCGAATACTCGCTGACTTCATAAAGACCAACGGGAACGTCGGAGTCTTTGACAAAAATGCGCAAATACCAGTTCTTCTCCAATGTCGTCGCTGCCGGAAGCTCGAAATGCGTCGGCGCATCAGGATTGACGACGGCCAGCGGCAGGGCGACCTGTGCAACGACCTCCTTGTCGCTGGAGACAATTTCGATACCCACCAGCCCTTGGTTTCCGCGCATTAATGGTCGGATAGCCAGGGTTATACGGCGAAGATTGTCTTGTTTGATCGGCATGAGGTACTCCCGATACGGAACATTTCTCAAGTCATCCCCCAAGGCCAGCATCGGGCGGGAAGTGTTGAGAAGGTGTTTTTCCGTGAAATTCCTGAGGGAAGAAAATGCCGGTGAGATCGAGTCCCACAGTGAGCCTTTGCTCTTGTACAGCGAGACCAGTTGCACGGAGCGAGAGGCTCGATAGCCGCTTACTTCTGTCTGGAGATTGTCGATTACCTGGAGCGCCTCATGGCGCGAATGATCGGCATGCTGCTGTGCATTGCTGAGCGCCAGTTTCAGATGTTTCACCTCTTGCGCCAGTGGCGACTGGATTTGGGAAGCTTGCCGCGCCGAGGTCAATTCCTCGTTGAGCCGGCTGTGCTCGCTTTTCCAGGAACCTTCCTTGGCACGGTACCAATCGATGATGCCGTTGGCCGTAAGCAGCTCGGCCTTGAGCAAGGCTACTCTCGCCTCAATAGTTGCCAGGCTTTCCAGTTTGTCACGCAATTCCTGGTTTGTCCGTACCAGGGCCAGGACTTCGTGATTGGCTTGCGTGGCAGCAGACTGGGCATCACTCAGGCTCTGCATGAGCTCGTCAAGCCGTGCAGATGATTGTGCGGCTTTATCCTGAAGTTGCATATTTTGTTCGTTGAGGCTCAGCGCTTTATCATTCAGCAATTGATGCTGCAGCTCGGACTTCATCAGTTTGATGTTGCTTTCATGAAGCTGATTATTCAGCAGTTCGGTCTTTTCAAACAGCCCCATTACCTGCAAGCGCAGGTGATGGTTTTCAGTTCTTGTCTCATGGAGCAGGCGTTCAGATTGCGCTCGATCTTCGGTCAGCTCATTGATGCGCCGCTCGACAGCCACATCTGGGGCCTGAGCCAATGGTGTTCTGTTAGCGAGCTCAAGTTTCAGTTCTTCGATACGCTGACGAAGCGCCGCTTCACTTTGGGTGAATTTTTGAATGATCTGTTCTTGCTCGTGCATCTTAAGGTGCCTGATGTAATAAGGTTCATAGGGTACGAACGCGTCGACATAATCGGAGAAGCTGGCGTCAGGCGAGCGTTCATCACCTTTCCAAACGATAAGCTGGTACATGATCTGTTCACATACGTTGAACCGTTCGTTACGAAACTTTCTCTTTTGTTCAAGAGGAAGGTGGCTGTATTCGGGGAAATAGAAAAACTCAACGTTGATCAATCGAATATCAAGGCCCGGGTTGGAGTTGTCCGACTTTGAAAGTCCCCATGGACGTTGTACCGGGTCAGGATAATCAAGCGGGTCTACTGGCGTCTCGGGATGGTCCGTCCAGAAACGAGGCGTGTGCTCATTGAATACGGTGAGGTGGTAGGGGTTTGCGACGTTCAGTTTCTGTTCGTAATAAGGCGCGATGATGCATACCTGAGCGCCGTGCTTACACACACGATAAATTTCGCGCATTGTGAACATCAAGTCCTTGGTGTGTTCCAAGGCATGTGATGAAAACAGCAGATCAACCGAATCATCTTCTAACGGTAGAACTGCATCAATATCGGCCAGAATATCGACTTCCGGCATAGGAAAGCGATCAATTCCGATGAACCCTTCTTGCTTGCGTTTACCGCAGCCGAGGTCGATCCTTACTGGTTCGTTTTCAGGTTTCATTTATCCAGGGCTCTGCACATTTGGCTGATCTGACTGCGCGTTGTAAAAAGAGTTTCGAGCAGCATATCTTCATTTGAAGGTATCGACGGTCTCTTTTCCGCTACTGATGCGGACTGTACCGGGACTTGATGTTTGGAGAACTCATCAAACGCCTGGTTGTACAAATCCACCAGTTCGGATCGAACGTACGTAGGCCGGGCGAGGAACTGCATGGATCTCTGAGCACGGTCCACAATTTCCAGGCGCTGTTCAGGTGAAAGGCGCATATATTCCGAAATCGCGGCGGCCATCGCTTCAGGGCTATCGTTCTTGGAAAGGAAGCCACTGTAGCGGTGTTTGATAATCTCGCCCACGCCACCTACGTTCGTCGAAACCACCGGGATACCCATCGCCATGGCTTGCAGCATGGTTTGCGGCATCGATTCGTCAGTGGCAGAAATCAGTAGCAGATCCGCTTGGTCATAGAAGGGCTTCGGATCATCAATAAAGCCATGCAGCGTGAATTTGTCTGGGAAACCGCTGTTTTTGATCAATGAAGTGCATTGTTGGACATACACGTCGTTGAATACGTCATAGCCAATCAGGTCCACAGAGACATCAAATCCGGCTTCGTTCAGCAATATTGCGGCCTGGATTGCACCCAACTGGTTTTTCCTGGGCTGGAGTGTGCCCGAGACGAGAATGCGAAGTGCGTTCTGGGTGTTTGCCACACGCTTACGATTTTCACCAAACGCCTTGAAGTAATCGTCAGCAACTGGGCAGACGATGCGTCTGGCCGGGCTTTTCGACAGGCTCGCCCATTTAAATCCGTGAGTAAGCGAAGAGCAATGGATCGAGTCGGCAAAGCGAACAACAAACTTATCGGCGCCTTCGTAGTATTGATGGACACTTGCTGTACATGGAATGCCCAGCCGTTTGGCCAGCAAGCTCATGGTGGGTGACCAGGTTGTAAAGTGCAGCAGGCCGATATTATTGTTCGCCAGACGGCGGGCGAGAATATTTGCAGCCAACTCATCCTGCGGTTGGAATGGGCGCTGGGGCTGAGGGGGTTCCGTGTAGCCCGACGGCCAACTTTCTTCTATCAAATCAGCTCCGCCAGTGGCCGCATCCCAACGCGATTTGAATGCGCTGCTATAGACAGCATCTTTGGGAACGAGCCCCAGGACACGGAAGCCAAGGGACGCAACGAGGCTCGCATGCCTGATCAGATGAAGCGTGGCGCCGCCCAGCGCTGCTTCGTGGAAACTATAGGCGATAGTCTTGTCGCCGAGCCTCGAGTGCAGGCGAACGGATTCGAAAGTAGCCAGGAAGTCGTAGAACTGTGATTCGGTGGTATACCGCGACAGAACCAGGTCACGAGCATTTTCAAGCATCTCGGTCCGTTCCTGCTGGCTCATCGAGTACGCTTTGGCCAAAGCACTTTCCCACGCTTCGACAGTGTTCTCGACCTTGATGCAACAGGCGTCCGGGATATCGGAATAAGGGACTGCGTCAGTGAAGATGCAGACCGCCCCCGCAGCGACTGATTCCAAAAGCTTGACGGGGCTTTTGCTGCGCGCTGCCCGTGTACTGAAGTCGAGAGGGACCAGTGCCACGTCAAAGCTGCACATGCTCAAATCCCGCACGTAACTTTCATAGACATGGGTGAACGGCTTGAAATACACCGGGCAATCCAAGGGGCCGAATTTATCCGGGTCCAATCCCCAGAAATGAAACTCCACGGAGTTCGAATTCTTACTGACGAAACTTGATAGCGCCGGCCATAGCTCGCGCAAGATATCTTCGCGCACAGCCCCGGACATAATGGCGAACTTCAGACGCTTGTCGCGACGATATGTGCGCTTCTGAACGAATCGGGCATGGATATTGGTATGGAGTCGGGCTGTCTTGCTGTTGAGTTCGCCCAGATCCTCATTGATCGCATCGCTGTACCCGATGCAGCAATCCACATTCTTGATCTGATGGACAATCTCCTGGTACGCCGGCGTGCCTGGCGCCAGGAAGCTGTGCTGCGGTCCAACCGAATGGAAGTGCAGCATGTTGTCATCCATCAAATATGCCATGGGCGTCTTGCCCTTTTGGATATTGATGAAATGACTGGCGGCAGCGCCAACGGTGCGGTAGAGCACTGCCACGTCGATACCGGTCAAATCGACGGTCAGCAGCTCGTTTTCCTTGACGAAAGTGCTATTGACCGCACGTTGCTCCGGCAGCGTCGTGAAATTATTGATCGTGACATCGACCGAAGTGGAGTAGTCCGGCTTGACGGTCAACAAATGCAATTTGCGACCGCGGGCGCCCGCTGCCACAGCCATTTCGCTATCGCTGCAGTAATCATTAAACTTCGTCAGGAAGGGAATAGCTTCCATTCGCCGGTATTCGTTGATCTCCGCATCGGTGAACGAGCCGGAAAACTGCGCGAGATCGACAACGTCATAGTTGCCGATGGCCGCGGGCGTCAGCAACTGGTCCCGTGGTATGGACAGACTCTTGCGGTACCGGGTGAAGAACAGAGGAATTTCCTTGCCCAGCGAGTCGGCCAGGTTAGCGCGCACATGCGACGTTACCTCATCCACCCAAATAAAATCGGCATGTTTGGCAAATCTTAGCCACAGATCGTAATCCGAAAAACGCCGCATCATGACGTGCGAGTCGTACATGCCGGCGATATCGTACAGCGCTTTGTGATGCATTACGGTATTGTTCGCTATGTAGTTAGCGTTCATCAACAAACCGTAATTGAAGGGACCGCCCAGCTTCCGGGAGGTTGTCGTTCCGTCAGCAAGTGCAATGTCGACACTGGCATTTCCATAGACAACTGCAGATTTGCTGCATTTATCAAGCTGCTCTACACGTACCTGCAGGCTGTGTTGCGTCCATAAATCATCGTCGAACTGATAAGCGATGTACTTGCCTTTCGCTAGGAGCGCGGCTTGATTGACCCGCAGGGCCGGCAGTCCACTGTTTTTATGGTAGGAGTGGACGATGATGCGTGGATCTTTCTTCAGGTATTCCTGCAACACCGCCGCGGACCCGTCCCGAGAGCCATCATCCACAATGATCAGCTCGAAATCTTCGTAGCTCTGGGCCAGCACACTGTCGATGGATTCCTGGAGCGGGCCATGTCCGCGAGAGTAAGTAGGCAGGATCACGGTGACTTTAGGGGCCGACGGAGCCTTGCTACTGGCGTAGACCTTAAGGTCAGTAGAAAAGTCGCTAAATTTCATGGCTGTTCCAAGGGCTGTTTTAGTTGGGGCGTGGTGTGATGAGAGAGCAGGCGATCAACCATTGGCCGTATCTTCTGTTGATATAGCCAGTACTCAAACTTGCCAAAAGCTATAGAGGTGGGGAGCGCTACGAGCGTCATCAGCAACAAGGAGGTATGGAACGTGGCACCTGATGCCTTGAGGGCCAGATACAGGCAATAAATAATTGGCAAGTGCAGTAAATAGATACCGTATGAGTAGTCCCCTAAAATAGTTAATAACTTGGGGAAAGGTTTTAGCTGGATGGCGAACAGGATAAGCATCGCGCCGACCAGCGAGGTACTTAGCAAATATCTGGATTCTGCAAAGAAAATTGATTCTGCGCCAATGAGGAGAAATCCCATATAGGCTGAGGTCTTATGGGGTGAAAGAGTGAGGCGGGCGAGAAAATAACCGGTAATGAAAAATATATTAAGGGGAGACAGGAAAATCGTAGTGTAGTCCGGGCTGGGTAGGCTGATTGATACACCGTTATGACCGGCGACAAGAATCGATGCCAACCACAATAATAAGGCGGCGTTCATCAGCGGCGCCCGTGCTCGTGTTAGCAGCATTAATAGAACGATAAACGTGTAGAAGAACATCTCATATATAAGTGTCCAATACGGCACCTGGAAAGAATCGTTCAATGAGCCTGAAGGAAACAAAAGGAGTGATGCCCAGTTGCTCAAGGCAGGGCGATGAGTAGAAAAAAGATAAAAAATTGCGGTTGAAGTTATCAGTGCAATACAGTAGGCCGGGTATATCCGCGCCAATCGATGACTGGCAAAAAGTTTGGGTTTTTTATCGGTTTGAAGAGCTATTACGAAACCGGAAATAATAAAGAAGACGTAAACGCCTACGCCGCCGAAATTAAATTTTCGAAAGTCTAGGGCCGCGTCTCCAGTGACTTGACTCGAGAAAAAGTAGGCGTGCTGCAAGAATACCAGCGCTGCGGCGAACAAGCGTAACGCTTGGATATTCTTGAGTGTTGATGTCCCTATCATATTCTTCCTTCTAACGGGATGCTTGTTACTTGATTACAGGCTGTTCGTATGCGCATCGTTGTAGCGCTTGACGATCTCGTCAGTGGGGCCGTCTGCCACTATCTGGCCCTTGTGCAACCATATTGTCCTGTTGCAGAAGTCATTCAAGAGGCTAAAATTGTGAGTTGTAAATACCAGAATCTTGCCCTGCTCCATGAATTCAAACATTCGACGCTTGGCTTTCTCTGCAAAGGAGATGTCGCCGGCTCCCATGACCTCGTCGATCAGGAGAATTTCCGGATTGATACTAGTCGATACGGCAAACGCCAGGCGAATGAACATTCCTGAGGAATATGTTCGTACTGGATAATCAAGAAAGTCTCCAAGCTCGGTGAACTTGGCGATCTCTGGAAGTTTTTCTTCAATCGCCTCCGGTGACATGCCCAGCAACAGACCGCGAATACGAATGTTGTCCCAGCCCGACTGGTTCATTTCGAAACCGGTAGCGAATTCAAACATTGGGCAGACATGGCCCTTGATTGAAACGGTGCCTGACGTCGGTGGGTAAATAT
The DNA here is from genome assembly GCF_052041925.1 of Pseudomonas sp. SMN5. NCBI lineage: Bacteria > Pseudomonadati > Pseudomonadota > Gammaproteobacteria > Pseudomonadales > Pseudomonadaceae > Pseudomonas > Pseudomonas sp. SMN5. The sequence goes on along the minus strand of NZ_JBKGGX010000002.1, from coordinate 233,689 downwards.
CCGCCATCACTTTTAGCAAAGTGCTCTTGCCCGCACCATTGAGCCCTATCAGCCCAACGCGTTCTCCATGGTTGATCTCCAGGTTAATGCCTTGCAGCGCGGCGATGCGATAATTGGTGGCAGTCGCTGCGTTGCGTGTCAGCAACTTGCGCCTGACCCAGCTTTTCAACCCCTCTTCGCTGCTCAATGCTCCTTCGAAAGTAATATCGACATTCTTCAGGACAAGTGATGCATGAGTCATAAAAGGAATACCACGCGAGAGTCGAGCTTCATGGCCACGAGTAGTGACAGAAGCCAGGAAGTCAGTACGTAGACACCAGCCCACATGTAGTTTTCAGGTAGTGCCAGTTCACCCTGGATGATTGGGTGTCGTACGACATCAATAAGATAATAAAGCGGATTGAGCTGATAAATGAACCCAAGCCCTTTTTCATGCAACATCTGAATCGGGAACATGATGGGCGTGACGAAGAACATCATTTGCAGCATCACAGCCATTGCGTGGGGAAAATCGCGAAATCGGGCGCCGAGGTAGGCGCTAATCGTGATGTGTCCGAAGGCCGCCATGATCAGAAGCAACAGCCCTGGAATGGTATATAGCCAGCCCATCGCGTTGACTTCATGAAAAAACAGCTGCACCGGTATCACCACCGCGATACCGATGAGCAGTACGATAACGCTTGATATCAGGGTTCTCAGCAGATAGATCTGCTTGGGATAAGAAAATTGCTTGATGTATCCCTCGGCCCTGACAAAGGTTGCGCTGGCATCAGTGATGGACGCGACGATGAACCCCCACAGTGCAAAACCGCATGCCAGATAGGGCAAGAACTCGTGGACGGGCTGACCGAATAACAGTCCGTAGATGAGACCGACACCTGTGACAAAGAAACCGGTTGTCAGCACGATCCATAGCGGACCTATGAACGACCGGTGAAATCTTGCCTTGATATCCTGAACGCCCAGATATGTCCAAACACGCCACATTTTCAATGCGCGGCCGCTATCGATAAACAGTCTTGTGACACTCGTCATTCAATTCCCGCCTGGTTCTTCCGCACGCCCATTCTAATCAATCCCTCGTAACGCTGCTCTTCCTGAAAGCCATGCTTGAGGTATAGGCGGATGGCACGTTCGTTAGTCTCGATTACTTCGAGAAAAACGTATTCCAGATCAAGTACTTCCCAACAGATCCTCAACAGGATCCCACACGCTCGACTGATATAGCCGCGCCCTGCACAATCCGGATCAGCCAGGAACCGACCAACTTCGGCCGAGCGTGCCTGCCAGTCAATTGCGTAGACGGACGCTTGCCCTACCAGCGAACCTTCCGCTTCAACGACGAACAGATAGTCAGTGTCCTTAGGCTGGTAATGCTTGTGAAACCAATTGGAATGTTGCTCATAGGTTAATGGAGTCGAAGTCTTGAACCAGACACGAGCCTCGTCCCGGTTACGCCAGGACAAGGTCTCATGTAAGTCACTCTCTTCGATTAAGCGAAGACGCAACGCGTCGTCTCCAAACGAGGGGAGTGAACGCTTCATTTTGCGTAGCGGATCAGGAGTTCGCACACAGTATCGACGTCTGCGCGGGTAAGACCGAGGTGCATCGGCAGCGACAGGATTTCCTGGCTGGCCTTAGCCGCTTTAGGGCAGGTTCCTGCGCCGAACGAGTACATAGCGTATTCGGTGTTGTCGCGGTAATGCACGCCAGGATAGATCTGATGTTCGTTCAGGGCCAGCATGACTGCGTCCCGATCCTTGACGCGGACTTGCAGCAAATGAGTCGAAGACTCGCAGCCAGGCGTAACGTCGACAATGCTGATTTTGGTCTGACCAGCCAGGTTCTCGCGATACCAGGAGGCCAGCTGACGGCGGTAAGCGTTATCCAGGTCCAGATACTTTAGCTGCACCAGGCCCATCGCGGCCATGATCGAGTTGCCGTGATACTTGTAGCCCAGCTCCTCCACGTCATACATCCACTTATAGGCACCTTGTGCGGCAGTACGTGCAAAGGTGTCTTTGTTGATGCCCAGCCAAGTCAGTTTGCGAACGCGCTCGTCATCTTCGCGATCCCTGAAGCAGATCATGCCGGAGTCGGCAGTCGGCAGGTTCTTGACCGCCTGGAAGCTGAACACGACGCTGTCTGCTTCCTGGCCGACATGCTTGCCGTTGACGCGGGTGCCCGCCATGTGGGCTGCGTCGAGAATAAGCTTGATGCCGCGCTCTTTACAGATCTCCACTATTTTCTGGTATTGCCCAACGTTACCGCCGATACCGACGAAAATCAGTGCTTTGGTCTTCGAGGTGATGCGTTCAACGACGCTCTCCGGATCCAGGCACAACGATTCATCGACATCAGCAAATACCGGCTTCATACCGGCATACAGAATGGCATGGTTGGTGGAAATGAATGTCAGTGGAGTGGTGATGACTTCATCATCATTGGCCCAGCCAAACTTGGTCTTGAACAGCTCAACGGCCAGGTGCAGGCCAACTGTATTGGAGCTCAGGAAGTGAGCGTGTGGTAAACCGGTGTAGGTTTTCCATTCTTCTTCCATGGTGGCTGTCTTGAAGCCTAGGCCGGTCCAGCCTTTTTCGAGACATTCGCGAATCGCGGCGAGGCATTCATCAATGCGGAATTTTGGAACGAACAGCTGAATCGACATGGGAATATCCTTATAGGTAGGTTTGGCCAAAGCTTGAAGGCGCTGTACATACCGATCGGGTTTTATGCAAGTGTTGGATAGATAACTTGGAAGCCGGCGAAGATCGCTGGTGCTCAAGCTCTATTGGTGTGGCACTGGGCCGGTAAAGCAGGGTGAAGCAAGCAGGACGAAAAGCGATCTCCTTATCTCGTTCCGGACAATAGGAGGCTTTCCACGTGCGAAGGTCAGTGCTTCCGGTGGCGGCCCTGTTCGAGCGCCCCCAGCAAATCTGCCACAAGACTTGGTAGCGTGGGCCATGCCAGACATGCAGCAAATAAGCGGAAATGGACAATTGTTCGTTTCGGTAAAGGGCACGTTACATGTCCGCATACCCATCAAGCCCGTAGAGGCGGTAAAGGGAACACGGGACCAGACATTCGCTTGTGTCAAAAACCTTTCTTCCTAGGCTGTCTCGGGCTCGATTTCGTTAGTACGGCATCGATGGGACTACCTGTTACCACGTAGTTTCCTAAGGCAGCGCAGGACTATTCCAGCTACGTGTGCAGATCCTTCCTACACGGGAGGAATCATAGTCATATCTGACCCGTGAAGCCATAACTTTGGATTGTTTAGCTAAAACTGGCCCGGAGGGCTGCGGTGGTCTGGCCCCCGTGCCCCGTTCATCACTCGCGAGGATTCTGGCGGGCAACGCGACGTGGCTCTTAGGATTGCGGTGGGGCTGGCCATTCGGGCATCTCCTTTGATGCAGGAGTTGGGGAGGTTGGATCGTGGCGAAAGGAGCATCGAGATGCTGTAAAAAGCAGTCATGGCAAAAAAGGGCATTTCCATGCAGTGGGACCCCATCCTTGAGCTTTTTGTGGTTCGGCTCGTGAGGGAATGTCCTCTAGGACGCGCATGCCCAGTATCACAAAATATACACCGGCAGATTAGTCAAGACTTGAGCTGTTCAAAATCATCCTGGCGTGCTAAAACCTCTGAAGCGCTACCTAGCTGCTTGAAAAAGAAGGGGAAAATATGACGAAGTCGGAGTTGATCGAACGAATTGTCACCCATCAAGGGCTGCTCTCTTCCAAGGATGTCGAGTTGGCCATCAAGACTATGCTTGAACAGATGTCGCAAAGTCTGGCGACTGGCGATCGGATCGAGATCCGTGGCTTTGGCAGCTTCTCCCTGCACTATCGTGCACCTCGTGTAGGTCGCAACCCGAAAACAGGTCAGTCCGTCAGTCTCGATGGCAAATTCGTTCCGCATTTCAAGCCCGGTAAAGAGTTGCGGGATCGCGTGAACGAAGAGGAGGATGAGGGGCTTTGATAGCAATCGCAGATCAGGGAGGTGCTCGTGCGTAGCCTGAAACGAATTTTTCTCGCCGTGTCCGGCCTCTTGTTGATTTTGATGGTTTTGGCGTTTGTGCTGGAAAATCAACAATCAGTAGCGGTTTTGTTCCTGGGATGGACGGGCCCGCAGCTGCCCGTCTCGGTACTTATGCTCGTAGCGCTGTTGGTAGGTATGGTCATCGGGCCGATTCTGGGATGGCTATTCATGCGCAGGCCCAGAGCGTCGGCTAAGCGATTGGTCTGAGGCAGCTTTATTGACAGCCTACGTCAATTTTCCGTTACGAATTGTCTAATCCATTAGTAAATCCTTCACTAAGCTGTAAAATGCGTCGCCTTCCCCGATCAGGCGTAGCTCTGCGTCGGCTTGGGTGGTTTCCGTCGAAAGTCCGTGCCTATTAAGGTGGCTTCGGCGTTCATGGATCAGACAGTGCTCTGTTGGTGGCCTGTCAGTAACTCTAGGGTATGGTTTCGAGTGAAAATTCTAGTCACCGGCGGTGCCGGGTTTATCGGTTCGGCAGTCATCCGTCACATTATTTCCAACACCACCGACTCTGTCATTAATGTCGATAAGCTTACGTACGCTGGCAATCTGGAGTCCTTGGCCAAAGCCAGCCTGAGCTCTCGTTATACGTTCGAGCGCGTCGATATCTGTGATCGTACCCAGATCGATCGCGTGTTTGCTGAGCATCAGCCCGATGCCGTCATGCACCTGGCCGCAGAATCCCATGTGGACCGTTCGATTTCCGGTCCGTCTGAATTCATCCAGACCAACATCATTGGCACCTACACCTTGCTGGAAGCTGCTCGTCATTATTGGGCCGCTCTGGAGGAAGAGCGTAAAAGTCGATTCCGCTTCCACCATATCTCCACTGACGAGGTCTACGGAGATCTCGAGGGGCCGGAAGACCTGTTCACCGAAACCACTCCATATCAACCAAGCTCGCCATATTCAGCCAGCAAGGCCAGTTCCGATCACTTGGTTCGCGCATGGGCTCGTACCTATGGCTTGCCGACTTTGGTCACCAATTGCTCCAACAACTATGGGCCGTGCCATTTCCCCGAGAAACTGATACCGCTGATGATCCTCAACGCGCTGGAAGGCAAGCCTCTGCCCGTTTATGGCAAAGGTGATCAGGTACGTGATTGGCTCTATGTCGAGGACCATGCGCGCGCGCTATATAAGGTGGTGACGGAAGGCGTGGTCGGTGAGACCTATAACATCGGTGGTCATAATGAAAAGCAGAACATCGAAGTTGTGTATACCCTCTGTGAACTGTTGGATGAATTGCGTCCGGATTCCGCTCACAGACCTCATGCGAGTCTGATTACCTACGTTCAGGATCGTCCAGGCCACGACCAGCGCTATGCTATCGATGCAAGCAAGATCCAGCGCGAGCTGGGCTGGATGCCGGAGGAAACCTTTGAAAGCGGTATTCGAAAAACAGTCGAGTGGTACCTGAGCAATGCTGAGTGGGTGGCCCACGTGAAAAGTGGTAGCTATCAGCAGTGGATCGACCAAAATTACGCAGGCCGCTCCAACAAAACATGAAAGTTCTTTTGCTTGGTAAGAATGGGCAGATCGGGTGGGAGCTCCAACGTTCACTCGTTCCGCTTGGTGAGCTAGTCGCGCTGGCTCGTCACTCAGTCGATGGTCCGTATCTGGACGTTTCCGACCTTGAAGCGCTGCGCGCAACGATCCGCAAAATCCAACCTGACCTTATCGTCAACGCTGCGGCGTATACTGGTGTCGATAAAGCCGAGTCCGAAAGAGAGCTGGCTAGTCGTGTCAACACTCAAGCCAGCGAGGTTATGGCTGAGGAAGCGGTACGCTTGGGAGCCTGGCTGGTTCATTACTCGACCGACTATGTCTTTAGTGGCGAGGGACGGGAACCCTGGAAGGAAACAGATGCGGTCGCTCCAGTGAATTTTTACGGCGAGAGCAAGCTCGCCGGAGAGCGTGCGATTATCGCCACGGGCTGCAAACATCTGATTTTCCGTACAAGCTGGGTTTATAGCGCTCGGGGCAACAATTTTGCCAAGACGATGTTGCGCCTGGCGAGAGAGCGTGAGGTCTTAAATGTTATTGATGACCAGATTGGCGCTCCTACTGGCGCTGAATTAATTGCAGACGTCACCGCTCTTGCTATCCAGCAGGTCTTGAGACGGCCGGAATTGGGCGGCCTTTATCACTTGGCAGCGGCTGGTGAGGTCTCATGGCATGGTTATGCCAATCATGTGATTGAATTTGCCAGGGCCAACGATGAGTCCCTCGCTGTCGAGACGATCAATCCAATTGGGGCCACGATGTATCCTGCCCCCGCTGTTCGTCCTCTGAATTCCCGATTAGATACACAAAAGCTGCGCGACAATTTTTCTCTACACTTGCCGGAGTGGCAAAGTGGTGTAACCAGAATGCTAAGGGAAGTGCTAAGCAAATGACCACGACAAATCGTAAAGGCATCATCCTTGCCGGTGGTTCAGGTACTCGCCTGCACCCATTGACCCTCGGCGTGTCCAAACAGATGTTACCGATCTACGACAAGCCGATGATCTTTTACCCGCTGTCGGTATTGATGCTGGCCGGTATGCGTGAAATCCTGATTATCTCTACACCTGAAGACCTGCCATGTTTCCAGAAGCTGCTGGGTGACGGTAGCTTGTACGGGATCAAGCTGACCTATGCGGAGCAGCCCAGCCCCGATGGACTGGCACAGGCTTTCATTATTGGTGAAGAGTTTATTGGCAAGGATCCTTGCTGCCTAATTCTGGGCGACAACATTTTCTACGGTCAGCACTTTTCAGACAATCTGCATTCAGCGTGTAGTCAGGAGCAAGGTGCTACAGTGTTCGGCTACCATGTCTCCGACCCTGAGCGTTTTGGCGTGGTGGAGTTCGATAAGTCTGGTCGTGCGCTAAGCATCGAAGAGAAGCCGCATAAGCCGAAGTCAAACTATGCTGTAACCGGTCTGTACTTTTACGATAATCAAGTGGTAGAGATCGCCAAGAGCATCAAACCGTCCGAAAGGGGAGAGCTGGAGATCACTGATGTCAACCGGGCATATCTTGATCAAAAAGCACTGAACGTTGAAATGCTCGGTCGCGGGTTCGCATGGTTGGATACTGGTACTCATGATTCTCTTCTGGAGGCCAGCCACTTTGTGCATACCATCGAGCAGCGCCAAGGCCTGAAAGTGGCGTGTCTGGAAGAGATTGCATATCACAACGGTTGGATTACTGCAGAGCAGCTGCGTGCCCAAGCCGCAGCGCTCAAAAAGACAGGCTATGGTCAGTATCTGCAAAAGCTACTCGACTCACCAAGTTGAATGGCGTGTGTTGCCTCTTTTGCATTCGCGTTCCGTCGGTGTTTGGACTGATATGCCAATAGCGCAGCCTCAAGTCGCAGTTTTATTGGCAGCCTACAATGGAATGCGCTGGATCGGGGAGCAATTGGATTCAATCCTCCGTCAGTCTACAGTTCATGTAACCGTTTATATCAGTGTTGACCCGTCCTGCGATGGGACGGAGCAATGGTGCGCGGAGGCCACACAACGCTATGACAATGTAGTCTTGTTGCCCCCTGCGGGCCGTTTCGGTGGGGCTTCGCGCAATTTTTTTCGCCTGCTTCGTGATGTTGATTTTAGCGGCTTTGACTATATTGCTTTTTCGGATCAAGACGACATTTGGCATCTTGACAAGCTTGAGAGAGCGGTCCAGGCGATAAAGTCGCGGCAGGCTCACGCTTATTCCAGCAACGTGACCGCTTTATGGCCCAATGGCGACAGGCATCTTCTGAACAAGGCTCAACCACAGGCGCAATGGGATTTCATATTTGAGGCAGCTGGCCCTGGCTGCACTTATGTGCTGTGTCAGGAGCTGGCGGAATCAATGAAAAGCTCGATGCTTGCCAATTGGAATTTGCTTCAACAAGTAAGTTTGCACGATTGGTATTGCTATGCCTTCGCCCGGAGCCATGGTTATAGCTGGTACATCGATCCGAAACCCGCGATGGAGTATCGGCAACATTCGAATAACCAAGTGGGAGCGAACAAAGGCGTACGACCTTTGATCGCTCGCTACAGGCGTATTTACCAAGGTTGGTGGTTCAGTCAAGTTAAATTAATTGTTGCGCTCGTTGGGCTGGAAAAAGATCCGTTCGTTTCCAGTTGGTATTCTCTGGGTCGCATGCAGTTGATATATCTTTCGTTTAAAGCGGCACATTGCAGACGACGGTTAAGAGATAAGCTTCTGTTTTTTGCTGTGTGTTGGGTGGCTGTTTTACTGGGAAGAAATTACCCATGACGTCGCCACGTGTGCTTGTAACCGGGGCGGGTGGCTTTGTCGGAGAGTCGCTGATTCTGAAGCTTTTGGCCAGCGAGAGATTCATCCCTGTTGGAACGTCTCGCCGCACGATCAAATTGAATGCTCTGTGCCAAGTCTTGATGTTAGATTTGAATCGCCCCGAGGCATGGCCTTCGCTATTGGATATCCAAGTACTGGTGCATTGTGCTGCGCGTGTGCATGTGATGAACGAAGGGACAGAGGATCCGCTTACTTCTTTTCGACAGATTAACGTTCAAGCGACGGCCAATCTGGCAAGGCATGCGGCAAGCTGTGGGGTAAAACGGTTCATTTTTATCAGCTCGATTAAGGTGAACGGCGAGCAGACGTTCCCTGGAGCTCCGTTCACTGCGGATGACAAGCCGGCGCCTGAGGATCCTTACGGGATATCGAAGCTCGAGGCCGAACTTGTTTTGATGGAAATCGGGCGGGAAACGGGGATGGAAATCGTAGTCATTCGGCCGCCACTGATCTACGGAGACGGCGTCAGGGCAAATTTCCTTACGATGTTGAAGTGGTTGAATAAAGGGATTCCGCTGCCGTTTGGCGCGGTCAACAATCTGCGCAGCCTGGTCTCGATGGAGAATCTGGTCGATCTTATATTTGTGTGTATCGATCACCCCGGCGCTGCGGGACAAGTCTTTCTGGTCAGTGACAACGAAGACATATCGACCGCTCGTCTTTTAAGGGAATTAAGTATCGGGTTGGGCAAGAAGGTTCGCCTGCTACCTATCCCTCGGTGGCTGTTGCTGGGAATAGGTCGTGTGCTGAGAAAGGAGGCGTGGATAGGACGGTTGTGTAATTCACTTCAGGTGGATATTTCAAAAACCTGTGAGCGTTTGAACTGGAAGCCAAGAATAGATGCGGTTTCTGCTTTGCGAAGAACTGCTATCGGCTTCAAACAACGTGAGCGTTGATGCGGCTGGATGGATTTGGGATTTTCAACGCGATGGGAGGTACAGTGGTAGCTTCGTTTAAATCTGCACACATGGACAGTGATTCCGACGAGTCTCATTGCGAAGAGGAGCTTATACCTTTTTCACCCGCCAGGCTTTCGGTGTTACTTTGTACCTTTAATGGCGGGCGATTCCTGAAGCAACAACTGGACTCCATTGAAAAACAAACGTTTGGGGATTGGCGATTGATCGTCTCCGATGACGGCTCGGTCGACGATACTCTGCATATTCTGGAGCAATACAGGACTCGCTGGGGAGAGGGCCGCCTGGTGCTACTGCGAGGCCCTAAGAAGGGTTTTGCCGCAAACTTCATGACGCTCACGGCCAAGTGTGAGGGGCAATCAGAGTTCTATGCCTGGGCTGATCAGGATGACGTGTGGCTTGAAGATAAGTTAGAACGGGCTATTACATGGCTCGACTTGCAGCCGCCAGATCATGCGGCTTTGTACTGCACCCGCACCGAGTTGATTGATGAACAAGGCGTATCCATAGGTTTTTCTCCGCTGTTCAGGCATCCGACCGCCTTCGCCAACGCGCTGGTCCAGAACATCGCCGGCGGAAATACGATGGTGTTCAATCAAGTAGGTTGCCAGACGATCAATGCTGCCGGGCAAAATGCAGTCGTTGCTCACGATTGGTGGGCGTATCTGGCGATTTCCGGGGTAGGTGGGCAAGTGTGTTATGACGCTCGACCGTCGATGCTTTACCGTCAGCATGGAGGAAACATCATCGGCTCTAACTCAAGCTTGGCCAGTCGGATCACGCGGATCCGGATGGTGTTTCGCGGGCGGTTCCGTCGCTGGAACGAGACAAATATCGCGGCACTTGCATTGATCGGAGAGAAGCTTACGCCTGCAAACCACCGCATTTTTGACTGTTTTAAGAAGGCACGTCAGCAGAGGGGGGTGAAGCGGCTTTATTGGTTAAAATGTTCAAGTGTCTATAGGCAGACTGTCGCGGGCAATCTTGGCCTCTTGCTGGCGGCTTTTGTCGATGGAATCTGAGATGGCAAACTCGCGTTGCAGGTGTCGGACAACGGTCCTGAGGTTCTGTCCCTTTTCTGGGTTCCGATGCTTAGTCAGCGACCTACCTCTTATCCAACGGGTGCAAGCAACATGACGTTTGGCGCAGTGTTCCTAAGCGTTCTCGTCGCTTCCTGGGGGTTTACCTGGTTATTGCGACGTTATGCTTTGTCAAAGAGCTTGATGGACATCCCTAACGAGCGCAGCTCTCATTCGGTGCCAACGCCTCGCGGGGGGGGGATGGCCATAGTCTTCAGTTTCCTTGCCACCCTACCTGTCCTCGGTGTTTCAGGGTGGATGGACGATGGGGCCATATATGCCTTACTGGGAAGCGGCCTGTTGGTTGCTCTAGTTGGGTTTGCCGATGACCATGGGCACATCGCCGCAAGATGGCGCTTGATAGGACATTTTACGGCCGCTATCTGGGCCATATACTGGCTAGGCGGGCTGCCGCCATTGAAATTCATCAGTGCGTCAATTGATCTGGGCTGGCTCGGCCACGCACTGGCCGTCATCTACTTGGTATGGATGCTCAATCTCTACAATTTCATGGACGGTATTGATGGCCTGGCTGGTGCAGAGGCATTGATCGTCTGTTTCGGTGGCGCAGTTATTTGCCTGATCACCGGACAAGTCCAGCCGCTTTGGGGGGCGGTGCTTCTGGGCGCGGCAGTAGCGGGGTTCCTGTGCTGGAATTTTCCACCAGCACGCATCTTTATGGGCGATGCTGGAAGCGGCTTTCTAGGTATATCCCTCGGGATTCTGTCGCTGCATGCAGGCGCCGTGGAATCCGAATTCCTTTGGAGCTGGGTTATTTTGCTCGGAGTCTTCATTGTCGACTCGACGTGGACGCTCGGCCGGAGACTTATCAATGGAGACAAGATTTATCAGGCTCATCGAAGCCACGCTTATCAGTACGCGTCCCGTCGATATGGTAGCCACAAAACGGTGACGCTGGGAGTTGCCGGGCTCAACGTGTTCTGGTTGCTACCTTGGGCTGTGGCAGTGGCGTCGGGGTATGTATCCGGTTTTATCGGATTGGTTGTCGCCTATGCTCCTTTGCTCTGCTTGGCTGTGTTGTTTAAAGCGGGCACCCGGGAGGCCCTTTCATCTGTTTGAGTCGCCTGTCAAATATTCAAGGGACGTTGAAAGATGGAAGTCGCGGAATAATGGTATGATTCACGGCCATTGTGCGAGCCGAATTTCCGAGCGTGGCGTTAGAGTGGACTAAGTAATATTTAGCTACGTATTGCTATATAGGAAAAGCGGTCAATTTCGGTGCGCTAGATAAGTTGGAGTGTTATGCATGTTGCATAAAGATAATAATTTAAATTTGCTTCGGCTTATTGCTGCACTAATGGTTCTGTATGCGCACTCTTTTGATTTTTATGGAGGCTCGGCACCTGTTTTTCTCGGTCTAACCCCTTATGGTGGTCTGGGTATAGATATATTTTTCATTATTAGTGGTTATCTGATAGTGAAAAGCTGGGATTCGTCGCCTTCAATAATAAATTTCCTAAGCAAGCGTTCATTGCGGATTTTTCCTGCTTTAATTGTGGTCGTGCTGATCAGTATGCTGGTTCTAGGCCCGATTGCTACAACCTTGAGTATTGGCGAGTATTTTGCACATCCACAGTTCATGTCTTATCTAAAGAATATTATTCTGAGTCCGGTTTTTTATTTGCCCGGAGTTCTTGAGCATGCAAGAGTGCCAAATGCAGTCAATGGTTCTTTGTGGAGCCTACCCGTCGAATTTTTTATGTACTTGATCGTTATGGGGTTGGGAATTCTTTTCCGCGGTGGGCGTTGGGTGTACGCTGTAGCCACTGGGTCGTTCATGCTCGTTGTGATTTTCTGGTGCTGGGCGGGCGCCCCTCCGACAGTCATATACGGCACTGATGTCCGGAATATTTTCCTGACCGGTATCTATTTCCTGATCGGCGCATGCTACGCAAAGTGGCGATTGGAACGAGGGTTCAGCTTATCGGGTGTATGTGTCCTGGTCATGGCAACGATATTGTTGGCGCCATATTCTGCGATTTCCAAATTCCTGCTGTGGCTAGCCTTGCCCTACATTGTACTGGCTTACGGCCTGTCCCACAGCCGGCTGGGAAGTTGGATCAATCGACTAGGTGATTGTTCTTATGGCGTGTACATATATGCCTTCCCTGTTCAGCAGTTTGTGCTGCTGAAATTTCCGACTATTTCGTACCCTCTTTATCTAGCCAGCACCGTTGTGATAACGCTGTTGCTAGGATACGTGTCTTGGCATTTTATTGAAAAACATTCATTGAAATTCAAACCTAAAGATAAATCCAGACGCCCTGAGGGCCTTAGCGAATCGAGAACATCATTTTCCCCGGCGATCGGTAGTGGTTTGGAAACGATGAAGTTGGATGGCTAATGATTTTAGATGACGGGTTGCAGGTAGTGATGAATATATTGGTCATTCAAGGCACTTGGCGATGAGCTGGCTCGAAGAAATACTCTCGGATCGCAGGATCCTGGTGAGTTTGATTGCAAATGATCTGCGTGCGCGTTATTTGACTAATTACTTGGGGTTCCTATGGGTGTTTATCCAGCCCTGTGCTACGACAATCATTTTGTGGTTCGTGTTCCAGTTTGGTTTCAAGGCCGCTCCCCACGGTGATTTCCCTTTTGTCCTATGGTTGGTCTGCGGTCTGGTTCCTTGGTTCTTTGTGGTTGAAGCCCTCAACGCTGGCTGTACAGCGGTCAAGGAAAACAGCTTTCTGGTTAAGAAGATACTATTCAAAGTGTCTTTGCTGCCGTTAGTGAAGCTCAGCTCTGCGGTCCTTGTGCATTTTTTTTTCGTACTGCTACTTCTCCTGTTGTTCGTGGTTTATGGATATGCGCCAAGTATCCATTGGTTGCAAATAGGCTATTACATTGCCTGTTTGTTCATGCTGCTGTTGGCGATTGCCTGGATTACCAGTTCGGTGGTTATTTTCTTTCCTGACCTGGGCCAAATTGTGGCAATGGCCACGCAGTTTGGCTTCTGGTTGACTCCAGTTTTTTGGGATATAGATGTAGTTCAGGGACAAGCTGCTGCCTACCTTAGACTGAACCCTTTTGCTTATATCGTTGAAGGATTCAGAGATTCGCTCATCCGGGAGGTATGGTTCTGGGAGCGACCAACCCAGACCTTGGTCTTCTGGGGAATTCTGGTATTCCTGACGCTGGTGGGTTGGCGCACGTTCAAAAAATTAAAACCTCATTTTGCGGATATTTTGTGATGAGCGAATTGAACGAGCTCGCGATCCGCGTTCAGAACGTGAGCAAGGTATATAGGCTTTATAACAAACCCGTCGATAGGTTGATCGAGGCACTGTCGCTTTTCGGCAAACACAGGCACCACGATTTCAATGCATTGACCGATGTCTCCTTTACCGTCAAGAAAGGGCAAACCGTCGGTATTCTCGGTAAGAACGGAGCCGGCAAAAGCACCTTGCTGAAAATCCTCACCGGCGTGCTGACCCCTTCGAGCGGTGAGGTCGAGGTGGTCGGTCGGGTTGCTTCGTTGTTGGAATTGGGGGCCGGTTTCAATCCGGACTACACTGGCGTGGAAAATATTTACTTCCAAGGTGCCCTCATGGGGTATTCCCACTCCGAAATGCAGGTTCGGATTGCTGCTATTCTGGAGTTTGCAGACATCGGTGATTTCGTCAATCAGCCCGTGCGTATGTATAGCAGTGGAATGTTTGCGCGTCTCGCATTCTCGGTGGCGATCAATGTCGAACCTGACGTATTAATCGTCGACGAGGCTTTAAGCGTAGGAGATGCGGGTTTCCAGCTTAAATGCATGCTCAAGATGAAGAGCATGCAGGAGCGCGGCACGACTATTTTGTTTGTGTCCCACGATACACAGTCTGTAATCCGGTTTTGCCAGGCGGTCATTGTCATGCAGGACGGCCAGATCCTTGAGTACAGTTCAGATGTGTTGGCCGCTACCAAGAATTATGAGAAAAAGGTACGTAACAGCAACTCGGTATTAGCCGGAGGAGACGAAACGCATCACGCCGACATTTCCTATGGGGAAGAGTTAGGTGATATTTCAGAAGTGCGGTTTGGTTCTGGTCTGGCAAAAATCAATGCTGTTGACTTTTCTACGGCCGATGGCACGCTAAGTAATCAATTCGAGCCTGCTGACGATATCACTATGAATTGTTATGTACAGTCTAATACCGAGCTGCATAACGTAGTGATTGGCTATTCACTTCGAGATGCTAAAGGTGTCGATGTGGCAGGTGACAATACACTGCTGGCAGGCTGCAAGTTAGCTTTCCAAAAGGGTGCCTATAGAATAAGTTTCAATTTTTCTTTGAATCTGGCACCCGGGGTATATTTCCTGTTTATTGGAATGGCCAGCCTGGACGGAGAGCGGGTTGAACTAGATCAGCGCTGGCCGATGCGGAAGTTGGTAGTTTCTGGTGGGCGTCAAATCGTTGGCGTTGCTTACTGCCCGTCAACAGTAAATGTTGTAAAGAGTGCTTAATCATGCTTGAGATCGGTAAGGCGAAGATTGCGGACACGGTTAAATTTCATGTAGATGAAACGGCTGTTTGCGTCATTGAGGACGGTGTTGAAATCAGAGATAACGTCGTCATAGAGTGTGGCGCTGGCGGTCATTTGCGTGTTTCGTCGGGGACGATCATCAATTATGGTTCTTGGGTGAATGGGAGCGGAAAGGTTACCATCGGTGAAAACGTGATGATCGCGCCGAACGTTTCCATTACTTCGTCTACGCACCGATACAATTTGCAGACTCCGATCAAGGATCAAGGTCTGAGGTTGGCAGAAGTAACGATTGGAGATGATGTCTGGATCGGCACCAATGTATCGGTTCTGGCAGGCGCGGTTGTTGGGAACGGGTCAATCGTCGCTGCGAATGCGGTAGTCAAATTCAACATCGCTCCGAATAGCATCGCAGCAGGTGACCCAGCAATACGCGTGGCATCAAGGAAGTTTAAGCGTGTCGTTTTCTACACGCTTCCGTTGATTTTGAGAGAGCAACCAACGTTATTCAGTAGCATAGTCGACGTATACTTGCCACTGGCGAACAAGTTTGCCAGCGATGGCTGGGAATGCATTTTCGTTGGTTCTGACGCGCTAAGGGACGAATACCCGGAGTTTAGCCATACGTGGATCAGCCCTGCTTCACTGGGCTTTGACTATCCGGGAAAAAATGATCCCGAGTGGATGAGCCATTGGACGTGTCTGCTCAACAACCAACCATTGGCTTTTCATGACCGATTCGTTGAATCGCTGATCGAAACGGTATCACCTGACCTGGTGTTCTGCTGGAATCATGACGGCAGTCTTGAAACCGCCTGCGCAACTAAAGAGATCCCTTTGTTGTTCAACGAACTGGGTATGCTCCGAGCACCAAATCCAATGGCGTATTATTCGGACACTCGCGGTGTCAACGTGCGCAGTGGTTTCAGCATAGAGTTTTCAGATTATCAAGCAAAACAACTCGAACCACCGTCCGACATTGCGTTTGAACATTTACAGGAGATGGAAGACAGGTATCGGTTTCGCGGTGGTGCGCAAGTTCCCACGTTACTGATCCTGCTTCAAGTGCAGGACGATTCCAATATCATTATGGGATCTCCGTTCGCGAGCATGACCGAGTATGTTCACCACGTCTATGATGTGGTGAAGGATTCGGGTTTTCGAGTACTGGTTAAGCCGCACCCGTTAGACGAAGTACCTACCTTACCGGACTACGTTCTGGTTGCTGATAAGGATGACAGTATCGCGGCCCTTATTTCTGCTGCCGACGTGGTGTTTACCATCAATTCGTCGGCGGGCTTCGAAGCGGCGCTGGCGGGTAAGACTGTTTACACGTTAGGGAAGGCTCCTTATTCGCTTACCGGCTTGACTATTGATGTTAGCCATCCAGCGCTTCTCGCGGTATTGTGGCAAAAGCACAAAGCGGTGTGTCCATGCTCCAGATCACTTCGGGCGCAAGTCCTGGATTTTTCCCTGACGCACTATTTTCTTGACGAGGCTCATTTCATTGAGCCGTCATCGCACCTCGGCCGACTTGCCAGAACCGTTCCCTCCGATCTGTCGCGGAGCCCTTTTGATGCTGATCTTGAGAGCTATCGACAGCAATCTTATATCGCTTGGCTTGAAGAAAAAAATCGGGAGCTCGCTGTAGAACTGTCCAGCTTAAGTCAGCATGGTCTTTCAATAAACAGTAATGCTGCCGCAGAGGAAGTTCAGGCGCTCCGCTCTGAAATCGGATCTTTGAAGGAACAGCTATCCAGCATCCTGTCTTCAAATTCATGGCGGTTGACCCGTCCGCTTAGAGGAGGGCGGCGTCTGCTTCCTGTGATTTGGCGAGTCCAGCGCTGGGGCGTGTATTTGCGTTATTTGTTGCGACCGGCCTATCAGCGGCTCCCATTTCTCATTGGCTTGCGTATGAAGGGCAGGAACAGTCTGAAAGGCGTACGGTCCGGCTTCATGCGGGTCTTTAATTCGCAGCAGAATCTCAAGGCTATTCAGGCAATGGCTGGCCGTCGTTTTGAACGAGCTCCGACCAGTCTGAAGGTCGATGCTCATCCAATGATCGATGTGTCGGTGGTGACCTACAACAGTGCAAAATGGATCGATGGATTTTTCGAGTCATTGGAAAAGCAAAATTATCCTCTTAAAAGCGTTGCGCTGTGTTTCGTTGACAATGGTTCCCTCGATACTACCGTGGTGCAATTGCAGCGCTGGAAAACGCTTCTCGGTAAAGAGGTGGCCGACTTCAAGATCATTCAGGGCGAAAACGTCGGTTTTGGTCGGGGGCATGATCGCGCTATAAAAACCGGACAGGCAGATTTCGTTCTGGTCAGTAACATTGATATCGTGTTCGCTCAAGATTCGATAAGTAAGGTAGTGGCTGCGGCAGCTTCAGACACGGTTCGGGCTGTTGCGTCGTGGGAGCTTCGTCAGGCACCTTATGAGCATCCGAAATATTATGATCCAGTCACCCATGAAACCAATTGGTCTTCTCATGCCTGTATTTTAATTCGCCGCTCGGCCTACACGGATGTAGGTGGATATGAGCGCGAGATATTCATGTATGGTGAGGATGTCGAATTATCCTACAGGTTTCGCTCTTATGGGTACCTGCTGAAATACTGCCCGGCGGCTGTTGTACACCATTACACTTACGAGCACGAAAATCATGTGAAGCCGGTTCAGTTCACTGGTAGTACGCTGGCCAACACTTATCTGCGCTTGCGTTATGGTGGTTTCAGCGACCGGCTTGGTGCGTTGGTGCTTCAAGTTTTATTATTGTTCAGGCCGCAGGTCTATTCGGGCGCGCGGTTGGATTTGATTTACAACTTGGGAAAAATTATTCGGAAAGCTCCGCACTTTCTTTTGGGCAAAGGCACCAGCAAGGACGTGTATTTTCCTTTCCGTGGTTTCGATTACGAAATGATTCGTGACGGTGCATTCTGGAAAGTAGGAGAGCCATTGGCGGCGATGCCTTTGGTGACGATTATCACCCGAACCTACCGTAAGCGTAACGAGTTCCTCCGCCAGGCGATCATATCCGTCCTGAATCAGACCTACCCTAACGTGGAACTGATTGTCGTAGAGGACGGCGGAGAGACGATGAAGGAGCTGGTGGCCGAATGTCAACGGCAAGACAGTCCGTCCATTCGTTATTACGGCATGGATAAAGTCGGGCGTTCCGTGACCGGGAATTTTGGCCTTGAGATGGCCAGAGGTACCTACTGTATGTTCCTGGATGATGACGATCTGCTGTTTTCTGATCACGTCGAGGTATTGGTGACTGCGTTGGCGAATAATCCGACAGCGGTCGGGGCATATTCGCTAGCAATGGAAGTAGGAACTGTCACGGCCGCAAACGGTACTTACACGGAGGTCAGCCACGAGACCCCTTCTTATTTCAGGCATGAATACAACTACGATATTTTGCTGGATCACAACTTTATCCCGATCCAATCCTTGCTATTCCGTCGCGATCTTTACCTGCAGCGAGGCGGTTTCGAGACAGATATGAGCAACCTTGAAGACTGGAACCTTTGGTTGCGCTATGGTTTTGGTAATCAATTCACTTATGTGCCGAAAACCACGTCCCTTTTTCGCACGCCTGCTGACCCGAATGTGCGCCTGGAACGTCATAAGCTGCTGCACGAGGCATATTCTCTTGCAAAGGGGCGAGCGGCCAAGTCTTGTGAAGGTTACCTGCTGACCGAAGGTTGAGCCATCTGGGTGCGTTAGCGAATAGGAACGGATCGTTTGATAGTGGCCTTTGTACGCTATTGGGGTCGCCATACACGTGGCAATTTCATATTGGGGGCGTCGATCAAGTGCTAAGGTCTGGTATTTCTGGAGTTGGTTTCCGGTTTCAGGCCATTTCCTGCTTCGACAGCGTTACGTCAAAGGCGTAGTTTATCGAGGTCAACATTGATTCTCTTGCGGGAGGTTCATATGAGAGATTCGGAGGAGTTTGACTAGTATGGAGGGACTGAGAGTGATGCTGCTTCGCCTGCCGAGACGTCAGAAACGTGCGCTTCAGGTGATTGCTGATGTCGTGCTGGTCACGTTTGCACTCTGGATGGCGTTTGTCGTGCGCCTGGGTATCGAAGAGCTTGTCAACCCTTTACGGGTCCATACTTGGCTTTTTATCAGCGCCCCGCTGGTCGCCATACCTTTGTTCATTAGATTTGGCATGTATCGTGCCGTGATGCGTTATTTCGGGAATGATGCGTTGATTGCCATCATCAAGGCTGTCAGCTTGTCCTCCCTGATGCTGGCCTTCATCGTGTATTGGTCCAGCAACCATGAGCAAGTAATTCCGCGCTCCATTATTTTCAACTACTGGTGGTTGAGCCTTGTAATGGTTGGCGGTCTGCGTCTTGCCATGCGCCAGTATTTCATGGGGGACTGGTTCACTGCCGCAAGGCACGTCCCGTTCACCCAGCGCGACGACGCCCTGACAAAGGTGGCGATTTACGGTGCCGGAGTAGCGGGTAATCAACTGGTCGCTGCGTTACGCATGGGGCGGGTGATGAGACCGGTCGCTTTCGTCGATGACGACAGTGACATTGCCGACAGGATCATTTCCGGCTTGCAGGTGTTCAAGCCCAAGCACATCCAGCAGATGATCGAGGCTACCGGTGCCCAGGAAATCTTGCTGGCGCTTCCGTCGTCGACTCGTGCGCGGCGCAGAGAGATCCTGAATCTGCTTGAAGGATTTCCACTTCATGTTCGTAGCGTCCCAAGTTTTACCGACCTGGCGAGCGGCCGGGTCAGGGTCGAGGATATCCAGGAAGTCGATATCGCAGACCTGCTCGGACGCGATCCAGTGCCAGCCCAAGCTGATTTGCTGGAGCGTTGCATCAAGGGCAAGGTCGTTATGGTCACCGGTGCAGGCGGCTCCATCGGATCGGAATTGTGCAGGCAGATTTTCACACTGGGACCGATGACCCTGATTTTGTTCGAACATAGTGAGTACAACCTTTACAGCATTTTGTCGGAGCTGGAACAGCGGGGTACTCGTAAGTCGGTGCCTGTGCGTCTTCTGCCGATCCTTGGCTCGATCCGGCATCCGGAAAAGTTGCTGGATGTAATGAAGACGTGGAAGGTGGACACCGTTTACCACGCGGCAGCGTACAAGCATGTGCCAATGGTCGAGCACAACATTGCCGAGGGTGTGCTGAATAATGTCATCGGGACGCTTAATACGGCGCAGGCTGCGTTGCAATCGGGTGTTTCGAATTTCGTGCTTATCTCAACGGACAAGGCGGTCCGACCGACTAATGTCATGGGCAGCACCAAGCGCTTGGCAGAATTAACCCTTCAAGCGCTGAGCCGGGAGGTTGCGCCAGTATTGTTTGGCGACGAGGCCAATATTTCCCGAGTGAACAAGACCCGTTTTACCATGGTGCGATTCGGCAATGTACTGGGATCTTCTGGCTCGGTGATTCCCCTGTTCCATAGCCAGATCAAATCCGGCGGTCCGTTGACCGTTACTCATCCGAAGATAACCCGCTACTTCATGACTATTCCCGAAGCCGCCCAGTTGGTGATACAGGCCGGTTCGATGGGGCAGGGGGGGGATGTCTTCGTGCTGGATATGGGAGAGCCGGTCAGAATTGCCGAACTGGCAGAGAAGATGATTCATTTATCGGGCCTGAGTATTCGGTCGGAGCGTAACCCCCAGGGCGATATCTCCATCGAATTCACCGGGCTGCGTCCCGGCGAGAAACTGTATGAAGAGCTGTTGATCGGAGACAACGTCAGTGCGACGGAACATCCAATGATTATGACAGCCAATGAAGACCACCTGCCCTGGGATCTGTTGAAGCTTAAGTTGAACGACCTGCTTGCTGCCGTGGAGCGTGATGACTATGGGCGAGTGCGCCAGCTCCTGCGCGAGACAGTCAATGGTTACTCACCGGATGGCGAAATCGTCGACTGGATCTACCAGCAGCGTCGTTTGGAGCCCTGATTGTTACATAAACTGTAACGTACACGTTTTTGACAGACGTCTAGTATCGCCTAAGTTTGAGAGGCAGCTTCGGAAAAGCTGCTTCTCTCTTACTGATGTCATGGAGCGTCACTCATGCGTACTGGCTATTTATACTCTTTGGTTTTTGCCCTTCTGACCAGCGCTTCAATCGCTGTCGTTGCTGCACCGGCGGTTAAACTCGATACGGTGGTCGCGCCGCAGGCTACGCAAGTGTCAGCGAAACCACAGAGTGACAAGGTCGATCTCAATGGGGCTGACGCCGCTACGCTGCAGCGCGAGTTGTCGGGGATAGGTGAAGCCAAGGCCAAGGCGATTGTTGCCTATCGTGAAAGTAATGGAGGCTTTTCATCGGTGGATGAATTGCTGGAGGTCAAGGGCATTGGCAAGGCGCTGCTGGACAAGAATCGCGACAAGCTGGAAGTGAACTGAGCCGTGAACCAAGGGAAGTCGTTCGAATGTGACCGGCTTCTTTGCGTGGTGACGGAGAAATCTGAAGGATTTTTTTATAACCAAGCCGACCTCGGGATAAGCTCTTAGTAACGCTTGCCCACCGCCACTCCGGTGAACAAAGGACTTGCGCCATGTACAAAGATTACCCAGCCGCGTACCAAA
The DNA here is from genome assembly GCF_052041925.1 of Pseudomonas sp. SMN5. Taxonomy (NCBI): domain Bacteria; kingdom Pseudomonadati; phylum Pseudomonadota; class Gammaproteobacteria; order Pseudomonadales; family Pseudomonadaceae; genus Pseudomonas; species Pseudomonas sp. SMN5. The sequence continues at coordinate 212,237 of NZ_JBKGGX010000002.1, read as the reverse complement.
CCAGCAAAGGCTCAGCGCTGCGGGTGGATAAGCCGTTCTACGAACGTATCCGCACGCAGCAGGACAAGCGCACGCTCATCGAGCAGTTCGAGGTCCCAATCCGCACCGGTCGTGCCTGGCACGTTCCGGCCGGTCATGTGTTTCGTGTCACCACCCCGGTGGGTCCGCAGGTGGGGGATTTCAACGTGTGGAACGCCCACGATCCGCGGGAGCGCTTGTGGGCAGCACGTACGCGCCAGCTCCAGGGCGCACACGTCAGCACCCATGATCGGTTGTGGTCGAACCTGCCATTTCTGCGACCCTTGGTCACCATCACCGACGACAGCCTCGCTGGCTACGGCATCGACGAGCATGGTGGGCGGTTGCACGACTTGCTGGGTACACGCTGCGACCCCTACGTGAACAAGATGCTGACCGGCGAAGACTTCCACCATCACTGCCACTCGAACCTGACCCGCGCGGTGTTGCCCCACGGCCTGACGGAGTTCGACGTTCACGATGTGTTGAACATTTTCCAATGCACCGGGCTCAATCACGACGACATGTACTTCATGAAGGCCTGTCCGGCGCAGAAGGGTGACTACCTGGAGTTTTTCGCCGAGATTGATTTGCTCTGTGCCCTGTCCACCTGTCCCGGTGGCGACCTTTCGCTGGCGATGTGGGGGCCGGATGCACAGGATCCGCTCAGCGTCTGTCGTCCGCTCGGGGTAGAGATCTATCGGTTGGAGGATTCATTGCTCAAGGGTTGGAGCCAGCCTGAGCGGGCCGCTTACAAGGGCCTGCATGGTTTACAGATTGCCAAGGCGGATTGGGAGAAGTAGTGAAGCCGCGACCGGCGCGAGTGATTGGGGGCGCTTCGCGCCCCAGCGGGAGCAAGCTCCCTCGCCACGAGTCGGTTGCGGCCTGCCAAAAATCAGCGATCCTTGGCCTCCTTCGCATCCATCTCTGCATTGCGTTCGGCAACGCGCTTGCGCTGTTCGTCCGTCAGTTCGACCTTGTTGGCGGTGTCGCGCAATAGCATCAGGCCGCCGACGATCGAGCCGATTGCGACGATCAGAATCAACCAGGCATACCAGGGCATAGGGCTCTCCTTGAGGCGGGTCGGTGGGTGTTCTTCACCCGATCCGCCACGCTTACCATGTATGAGCGAAGTTCGTTCGCAGTGGTTCAATACTACGCCTGTTCCAACGCATGTACCGAACGCACCGGCAGCCTCACGCCAAAGCCTGCGCGCATTCTTTACAGATTCTTTATCCCGCGCGCCCGTTCTCGATCTCGCCCCTTTACAGCCTCCCTGCAGACAATCACTCCATCCACGGCACGATGCCGTACCACGGAGAAACCCCATGAATGTGCTGGACGGAGTGTCACTGCTGCTGGCAGTGGCGCTGTTCATTTATCTACTGGTTGCGCTGTTGCGCGCGGATCGGAACTAGGAGCAGCTATGCACGGTTATGACTATGGGCTGATCCTCGCCTTTTTCGCGCTGGTGCTGGTTCCGGCGCCGTTTCTCGGACGGTTCTACTACAAGGTCATGGAGGGTCAGCGCACCTGGCTTTCGCCGATCCTGAGGCCGGTGGAGCAAGGCTGCTATCGGATGGCAGGTGTGGATCCGCAGACAGAGCAAAGCTGGCAGAAATACACTCTGGCCTTACTCGCATTCAACCTGGCGGGTTTTGCGCTGCTGTTCGCGATTCTCCTGCTGCAAGGATATTTACCGCTCAATACCGAGCAACTGCCTGGCATGGAATGGACCCAGGCCTTCAACACCGCGGTCAGTTTCATGACCAATACCAACTGGCAGTCCTACAGCGGTGAAGCGTCCCTGAGCTACCTGAGCCAGATGGTCGGCCTGACCGTGCAGAACTTTGTCAGTGCCGCCACCGGCCTGGCCGTGTTGGTGGCGCTGTGTCGCGGGATCGGACGCAAGTCCGCTGCGACGTTGGGTAACTTCTGGGTCGACGTGACCCGGGCCACGCTTTACGGGCTGTTACCGCTGTGCCTGTTGCTGGCGTTGTTCCTGGTTTGGCAGGGCGTGCCGCAGACCTTTGCGCACTATGTACATGGGGTCACGATGCAAGGTGTCGACCAAGTCATTCCCCTGGGCCCGGCGGCCAGCCAGATCGCGATCAAGCAGCTGGGCACCAACGGCGGTGGTTTCTTCGGCGTCAACTCCGCACATCCGTTCGAGAACCCGACAGCCTGGAGCAATCTGTTCGAACTCGCCTCCATCATCCTGATTCCTGCCGCGCTGGTGTTCGCCTTCGGCCATTACGTCAAGGACTTGCGTCAGAGCCGGGCGATCATCGCCTGCATGCTCGCACTGTTCCTGATCGGCGGTGCCACGTCGCTGTGGGCCGAATTCCAGGCCAATCCGGCATTGGACAACCCAGCCGTTGAACAGGCCGCGCCTCTGGAAGGCAAGGAATCGCGCTTCGGTACCACCGCTACGGTGTTGTGGTCGGTCACTACCACGGCCGCTTCCAATGGCTCGGTCAATGCCATGCACGACAGCCTCAATCCACTCAGCGGGATGGTGGCGCTGATGAACATGATGGTCGGCGAGGTGATCTTCGGCGGCGTCGGCGCAGGTCTCTACGGGATGTTGCTGAACGTGTTGATCGCGGTGTTCCTGGCCGGGTTGATGATCGGTCGTACCCCGGAATACCTGGGCAAGAAACTTGGCGCCAGGGAAGTGCAATTGCTGGTGATGACATTGCTGGTAATGCCCGTGAGCGTGCTGGTATTGGGCGCTATCGCCGCGAGCCTGCCCGGGCCGGCAGCGGCAGTGAGCAACCCCGGCGCCCACGGGTTCAGCCAGTTGCTCTATGCCTACACCTCGGCCGGGGCTAATAACGGCTCGGCATTTGGCGGTTTCAGTGCAAACACGCCGTTTCACAACCTGATGCTCGGCCTGGGCATGTTGATCGGTCGGTTCGGCTACATCCTTCCGGTGCTGGCATTGGCGGGGAGCCTGGCGCTGAAGAAAACCGCGCCGATCGGCCAGAACAGCTTTCCCACCCACGGTCCGCTGTTCGTGACTCTGCTGACCGTGACCATCCTACTGGTGGGCGGCTTGACCTTCCTGCCGACCCTGGCCCTGGGGCCGATTGCCGAACACCTGAGCCTGGGTTTCTGAGGAGTTGATGATGAATATGCCGATGAGCAAAGCCGTCGTCTCCAAGGCGCCGGAACAACCGAAAACCAACCTGTCGGCCCTCTGGCGACCGGCGTTGGTGCAAGCCTTCGTCAAGCTCGATCCACGCCAGTTGCACCGCTCCCCGGTGATGTTGGTGGTAGAACTGACAGCAATCCACACCACCGTGTTGTGCTTCATTCCCGACAGCGCAGTGCCGACCCTCGTCGCGGCGCAGATCGCTTTGTGGTTGTGGTTTACCGTGTTGTTCGCCAACTTCGCCGAAGCGCTGGCAGAAGGGCGCGGCAAGGCCCGTGCCGACAGTCTCAAGGCCGGCAGTGAGGGCCTGAGCGCCCGCCGCCAGACTGCCACCGGCTTCGAGATAATCGCCGCCACGCGTTTGCGCAAGGGCGACGTGGTGCGCGTCGCTGCCGGGGAAATGATCCCTGGCGATGGCGAAGTCATCGAGGGCATCGCGGCGGTCAACGAGGCGGCGATTACCGGTGAATCGGCGCCGGTCATTCGTGAGTCCGGCGGTGATCGCTCGGCCGTTACCGGCAACACGCGCCTGGTCTCTGACTGGTTGCTGGTGCGGATCACCAGCAATCCGGGCGAGTCGACCCTGGACCGCATGATCGCCCTGGTGGAAGGTGCCAAGCGCCAGAAGACCCCGAACGAGGTCGCGCTGGACATCCTGCTGATCGGCCTCACGCTGATCTTCCTGTTGGTGGTGGTGACATTGCAACCGTTCGCCCATTTCGCCAATGGCAACTTGCCGCTGGTGTTCCTGGTGGCGCTGTTGGTGACGTTGATTCCCACCACCATCGGCGGGTTGTTGTCGGCCATCGGCATCGCCGGGATGGACCGGCTGGTGCGCCTGAACGTGATTGCCAAATCCGGTCGTGCGGTGGAAGCGGCGGGGGACGTGCATGTGCTGATGCTGGACAAGACCGGCACCATCACCTTTGGCAATCGACGCTGTGCTGCGGTGCACGCCGCACCTGGGGTGAGCGCCAGGGAGTTGGCCGAAGGTGCGTTGTTCGCCTCGCTGGCCGACGATACGGCCGAAGGCAAGTCCATCGTGGAGTACCTGCGAGGCCTGCATCCGCTGCCCGAACCTGGTCTCGAATCGCTGACCGCCGTGCCGTTCAGCGCTGAAACGCGCTTGTCCGGGGTCGACTACCAGGGGCGCCTTTACCGTAAAGGCGCCGTAGATTCGCTGCTGGAATTCATCGGTATGCCACGCAGCGAGTTGCCGTCGGCACTGGCTCGTGAGGTCGACAGGATCGCCCAGAGCGGTGGTACGCCGTTGCTGGTGTGCGTGGACGGCAAGCTGCTGGGCGTCATTCATCTCAAGGACGTGGTCAAGCCTGGCATCCGCGAGCGGTTCGCCGAGCTGCGCAAGTTGGGGATCCGCACGGTGATGGTGACGGGCGACAACCCGCTGACCGCCGCCGCGATTGCCGCAGAGGCGGGCGTCGACGACGTGTTGGCCGAAGCCACCCCCGAGAAGAAACTGGCGCGGATCCGTCATGAGCAGAATGACGGTCGGCTGGTGGCCATGTGTGGCGATGGCGCCAACGATGCACCGGCCCTGGCCCAGGCCGATGTCGGCATGGCGATGAACGACGGCACCCAGGCCGCCCGGGAGGCGGCGAACATGGTCGACCTCGACAGCGACCCGACCAAGTTGCTGGATGTGGTGCAGATCGGCAAGGAACTGCTGGTGACCCGCGGCGCGCTGACGACATTTTCAATCGCCAATGACGTCGCCAAGTATTTTGCGATCCTGCCGGCGCTGTTCGCTTCGATCTATCCGCAACTCGGGGTGCTGAACGTGATGGGCCTGGACAGCCCGCAAAGCGCGATCCTCTCGGCGATCGTTTTCAACGCGTTGATCATCGTCGTGTTGATCCCCTTGGCCTTGCGCGGTGTGCGGGTTCAGGCGGCCAGCGCGGCGGCGCTGTTGCGGCGCAACCTGTTGATCTATGGCCTGGGCGGGATCGTGGTGCCGTTCGTGGGGATCAAGGCGATTGATGTGTTGCTGACGGCGTTGGGGCTGGTTTGAGTTTGTCGCCGATCGATGAAGTTCTGTGGCGAGGGAGCTTGCTCCCGCTGGGCTGCGAAGCAGCCCCAAACCTGCCTCCACTCGTTTTTCCAGACAAGAAGGTGCTCATCTTTTGGGGCTGCTGCGCAGCCCAGCGGGAGCAAGCTCCCTCGCCACAATGTGCGCTCGCCAATGAATCAGTTTCGATTCGAGGATTTTGACATGTCTACCCTGATACGCCCGGCCCTGAGCCTGTTACTCCTGATGACCCTGCTCACCGGCATCGCCTACCCCTTGCTGGTCACCGCAGTGGCGCAAGTCGCTTTTCCTGTCCAAGCCAACGGCAGCCTGGTCGTCGATGCCGCCGGCAAGGTTCGCGGGTCAACCCTGATTGCCCAGGATTTCCAGGGCGACGCCTGGTTCCATCCTCGCCCCTCGGCTGGCGCCTTTGCCACTGTGGCCAGTGGCGCCAGCAACTTGTCGCCGAGCAATCCTGCCCTGGCCACCCGGGTGATCGACGACGCCGGCAAATTGCAGGTCCCCGGCCAGGGGCCAGTGCCACTGGCGTTGCTGACCACTTCCGGCAGTGGTCTGGACCCGCACTTGCCACCGGCCGCGATTGCCTATCAACTGGCGCGTGTTGCGGCGGCGCGTCATTTGCCGGTCTCGACGTTGCAGCAACTGGTTGACCGTCATACCGAGCAACCGCTGGTGGGGCCGCCGGTGGTGAATGTACTGGCGTTGAACCTGGCCTTGGAGGCACTGTAAAAAACCTGTGGGAGCGAGCCTGCTCGCGATAGCGGTGGACCCGCTGCACCTATTTCAACTGATACACCGCTATCGCGAGCAGGCTCGCTCCCACAGGGGCTTCGATCAACAATCCGATATAGAGATCCACGCATGAGCGACTCCAGCCGCGCCGACGCGCTGCTCGCCAATCTGCCCCGCAGCGACCGTGGCCGGCTCAAAGTTTTTCTGGGCGCGGCACCCGGTGTCGGCAAGACCTACGCCATGCTGCAAGCGGCCCACACCCGGCTGCGCCAGGGCGTAAAAGTCATCGCCGGGGTGGTAGAGACCCACGGCCGCAGCGAAACCGAAGCCTTGCTTGCGGGCCTGGCGCAGCAGCCATTGGTGCGCTCGGAATATCGCGGCGTGATGCTCGAGGAGATGGACCTCGACGGCCTGCTCGCGGCTCGGCCAAGCCTGGCGCTGGTGGACGAGCTGGCTCACAGCAACGCGCCCGGCAGCCGTCATGCCAAGCGCTGGCAGGACATCCAGGAACTGCTCGCCGCTGGCATTGATGTGTACACCACCGTCAATGTCCAGCACCTGGAAAGCCTCAATGACCAGGTGCGTGGCATCACCGGCGTGCAAGTCCGCGAGACGTTGCCGGATTGGGTCTTGCAGGAGGCCGATGAGTTGCTTCTGATTGACTTGCCGCCGCGTGAGCTGCTGGAGCGCCTGCGCGATGGCAAGGTTTATGTGCCGGAACAGGCCCGTGCGGCAATCGACGCTTTTTTCACCCAGACCAACCTGACCGCCTTGCGCGAGCTGGCCATGCAGACCGCCGCCGCGCAGGTCGACAATGACCTGGCCCAGGGGTATCGCCAACTGGGTCAGGCCGCCCCGGCGGTTCGGGGACGATTGCTGGTGGGGGTTGACGCTGACGAACAGGCTGAACGCCTGGTGCGCCACGCCAGCCGCGTCGCCCAGCGCCGGCATTTGCCCTGGACCCTGGTGCATGTGGACAACGGCAGCGCGCGGGACGAGCCCTCGCGCCAGCGGCTGCAAAACGCCCAGCAACTGGCTGAGCGACTCGGTGGGGAAGTGGTGCTGCTGCGGGCTGGTGAAGTGGCCCGCACGCTGATCCAGCATGCCACCGAACGGCGCGCCACGCTGGTGTTGGTGGGGCAGTCCCGGCCGCGGCTGCGTCGTCGGTTGTGGGGCGGCGGCTTGGCGTCGCGCTTGCTGCGCAGTGCCCGGGGGCTGGAGATCAACGTGCTGGACAGCGACGAACAGCCCCGGCCAGCCCGGGCACGTTCAACGGCGGTCCGGACCGGTTTCGACTATGTCCTCGCGCTGCTGGCGACGGTGCTCGCCAGCGCCTTGGCCTGGGGCATTTCGGGGCTGCTGGCGCTACCCAATATTTCCCTGGTGTTCTTGATGGCGGTATTGCTGGTGGCGGTGCGCAGCAGCCTTGGTCCGGCGCTGGCTTGCGCGGCGCTGTCGTTCCTGGCTTATGACTTTCTGTTCATCCCGCCGAATTTTTCCCTGACCATCCAGCGCGAGGAAGACGTACTGACCTTGGTGTTCTTCCTGCTCATGGCCGCCCTGACCGGTAACCTGGCGGCCCGCCAGCGCCGGCAATTGCAGGCACTGCGCGACACCCAGCAGGAAACCGGCGAGTTGCTTGACCTGTCGCGCAAACTCACGGCCGCCACCGACCGCCAGGCGGTGATCAGCGCCGCCGAGCAGCACCTCAACGGCTGGCACGATGTGCGACTGTGCCTGCTCAACCGCGACCGCCAAGGCACCTGGAAGGTCGAGACCGCCGAGCCGCTGACGTTCACCGAGGCCGAACGCGCTGCGGCCGACTGGTCCTGGCAGCATGATCAACCAGCCGGCGCCGGCACCGGGACGCTGCCGTCCGGGCGCTGGTGGTGGTGGCCACTGTCGGCGGAGGGCGAGCCCCTGGCGTTGCTCGGCGCCTGCCCCAAGGAGGGCATGCCGTTGAGTGGCCAGCGTCGCCGGTTGCTGACGGCCCTCAGCCAGCCATTGGCCCAGGCCTTGGCCCGGGCGCAACTGGCCCAGGACCTGGAGGCGGCACGCCTGCACGGCGAAACCGAGCAACTGCGCAGCGCTTTGCTGGCTTCGGTGTCCCATGATTTGCGCACGCCACTGACCGCCATGCGCGGCAGCATCGACAGTCTGTTGGCGCTGGGTGAGGCAATCCCGTTGGCCGATCGCCGCGAACTGCTCGAAGGCACCCGCGATGAAGCCGAACGGCTGGATCGCTACATCCAGAATCTGCTGGACATGACCCGCCTCGGCCACGGTGCCTTGAAGCTGGCGCGGGACTGGGTGTCGCCGGCGGATATCGTCGGCAGTGCGCTGAATCGCCTGCGTGCGATACTGGCGCCACTAACGGTCGACGTCGAGGTGCCCGCCGAACTGCCTTTGCTGTACGTGCATGCGGCGCTGATCGAACAGGCCCTGGTGAACGTGCTGGAAAACGCTGCGCGCTTCTCGCCGGCCCACGGGCGCCTGCAACTGAGCGCCGGGGCGACGGGCAACGAAATATTTTTTGCGGTGGCCGATGAGGGGCCCGGCATTCCCGAAGCCGAGCGCGAGCGCATCTTCGACATGTTCTACACCGCCGCTCGCGGCGATCGGGGCGGGCAGGGCACGGGCCTGGGGCTGGCGATCTGTCAGGGCATGGTGGGGGCCCATGGTGGGCGAATCACTGTCGCCGATGGCCTCGACGGACGCGGCGCCTGCATCACTTTGCACCTGCCGTTGCAAGCTCAACCGGGTATGGACGATGAAGCATGAGCGGCGCTGCGTTATGCTTTTCCACTGTTTACCTTGAACGAACCCCATGAGCCAGAACGCGACCCTTTTGGTCATCGATGACGAACCGCAGATCCGCAAGTTCCTGCGAATCAGCCTGACCTCCCAGGGTTACAAAGTCTTGGAGGCGGGCACCGGCACGGAGGGGCTTGCCCAGGCGGCGTTGAACAAGCCTGATTTGCTGATACTCGACCTCGGCCTGCCGGACATGGACGGCCAGCAGGTGCTGCGCGAGTTGCGCCAGTGGTCGGCGGTACCGGTGCTGGTGCTCTCGGTGCGGGCCAGTGAAGCGCAGAAGGTCGAGGCGCTGGATAACGGCGCAAACGATTACGTGACCAAACCGTTCGGCATTCAGGAGTTCCTCGCCCGCATCCGCGCCTTGTTGCGCCAGGCTCCGGTCGGCGAGTCGCAGGAAGCGGCGTTGAAATTCGGCCCGCTGACGGTGGATTTGGCCTACCGACGGGTTTTGCTCGATGGTGCCGAGGTGGCACTGACACGCAAGGAGTACGCGGTGCTGGCGCAACTGGCCCGGCATCCCGGGCGGGTCATCACCCAGCAGCAACTGCTCAAGGACATCTGGGGCCCGACCCACACCGAAGACAGCCATTATTTGCGGATCGTGGTCGGTCACCTGCGCCAGAAACTGGCCGACGACCCGACCCGGCCACGGTTCATCGTGACCGAGGCGGGGGTGGGGTATCGGTTGTTGGGGGAGGGTGGAATCTAGCCCCCAATAGGCTTCAAGTCGTGCACCATTGTGGCAAGGGAGCTTGCTCCCGCTGGGCTGCGAAGCAGCCCCCGTACAGCCAACTCAATGAACCTGATACACCGAGGTGTTCGGTTCTGGGGGCGCTGCGCACCCCAGCGGGAGCAAGCTCCCTCGCCACATGGGCTCGGTGATCATGCTTGATTCTACTCACTCTCATACCGATCCAACGTATCGCTGGCAATCTCCCTCCCCAACGCGATCAACTCCGGGGCCTTGTAGAACTCGAAGAACCGGCACACCCGTTTCGGCACGTTGATCAGCACATCCGGTGGGTAGCCGGCAATCTTGTACTGGGCCAGCGAGGTCTGCATCACCTCGAAACTCTGGTTGATCAGATCCAGCAACGAGGCGGGACCTACGTTGTCGATGATGAACGAGCCGGTGGCGGATTTCGGCGCGCCTTCGGCCTCTGGCGCGGCGGCCGGTTGCTGGCCTTCAGGTTCGGCGGATTCGATCCACGGATTGATCTCGGCCGCTTCGGCCTTCAACGCCTCTTGTTCCAACAGCAGCAGTTGCTCGGCTTGCTTGCGACGAAACGGCAGGCGCGAACCCAGGGAGCTGACCAGGGTGTCGAAGCGGCGCCGGAACGCGGCGGGGCGCGGGATGACCGGCAGCCTGTATTGTTTCTGGTTGGTGGCGTTGAGGTTGACCGCGATGATCAGGTCGCAATGGCTTGAGACCACCGGCACGATCGGCAACGGATTGAGCAAACCACCGTCTACCAGCATGCGGTTGCCCTGCATCACCGGCGTGAACAGGCTGGGAATGGCTGCCGAGGCGCGCATCGCCTGGTGCAGGCAACCCTCCTGGAACCAGATTTCCTGTTGGTTGGTCAGGTCGGTCGCAACGGCGGTGTAGGGAATGCGCAGATCTTCGATATTGAGTTCGCCGACGATCTTGCGGATCTGGCCGAAGACTTTCTCCCCGCGAATCGCCCCCAGGCGAAAGCTGACGTCCACCAGCCTCAGGACGTCCAGGTAGTCGAGGCTTTCGATCCAGTTGCGGTAGTCCTCGAGCTTGCCTGCGGCATAGATCCCACCCACCACGGCGCCCATCGAGCAACCGGCGATGCAAGCGATGTCGTAGCCACGTCGTTCGATTTCTTCGATCACCCCGATATGGGCATAGCCCCGGGCGCCGCCCGAACCCAATACCAATGCGACACGTTTTGTCATGACCCGACCCCTTGTCTAACAGGCTTCAACAATGCACGCATCGACGGCTCGGCTCAATCGTTGTGGCGCAGGCGTCGTTTTTTGACACGTCGGCGTGGCATTTGCGTATTCTCGCCCACACTTGAATAAGCGGGCCGGCCCAGGCACTTTTTGCCGTCGGGACCGTCTTACCAGCACGACTGTTTACCTGACTTGAGGTGTAATCGATGAAAGCCCGGATCTGCCTGCCCCTGGTGGCATCCCTGATGGTTTTGGCCCTGGCCGGTTGCGCCGGCAAAACCGCTTACCGTGACAGTTGCGGCAGCCAACTCGATGCCGCCTGGCATGAACTGGACTTGGCCAAGGCCGAAGGTTTTGCCGGTACCGTGAGTTACTCCAAGGCCTTGTCGCTGTTGACCGGCGCCAAGACCCAGCAGCAATTCGAAGCCTTTGAAGGCTGCACCAAAAAAGCCGAGAAAGCGCGTTTCTACATCCGCGAATCTCGCGCAGGACGATAACGGCAGCGACAAGCCACTGGCTGCGAGCTACAAGTAACCGCGTATCGCTCCCTGCTTGAAGCTTGCAGCTTGACGCTCGAAGCTGCGTACGGAGTACGTCCCATGATCGATCGGCTAGTGGCCCGCATATTGGGCCTTGAAGTACGCCTGTTGGCCTGCCATGCCCGCTTGAATGCCCACACCGACAGCGAAGCGCTGCACGACCTGCGCACCACGGTTCGTCGCCTGCGCAGCCTGCTTCGGCCATTGCGCGGATTACCCGGCGTCGAGCAGCTGGAAACAGCCGCTTCGGCGGTAGGCACCTTGACCACGCCTCTGCGCGACCGAGAAGTATTGGCGGCTTACCTTGAGCAACACGGCAAGACCGAAGCGGCGCAGCGGCGCCGGGCGCAAATGGCCGACGCCTATCCTGCCGTCGCGGGCAGCCCGGAGCTGGCGCAGTTGCTGATGATCCTCGATGCGTTCCCACGCTTCATCCGCGCGGCCCAGCGCGAGGGGCTGCTCGACGGATTGCGCAAGCGCATTGAAAAGCGCCTGGACAAACAATGGAAAAAACTCGGTAAAGCCCTGCGCGATCCAGCCCATGACCGCCATCGGTTGCGTCTGCTGATCAAGCGCGTGCGCTATGCCATCGAGGCCTACCCTGAACTCGACCGCCTGCCAAAAGCGGCCATGCCTCGGCTCAAGTCGGCCCAGGGCGCGCTGGGCGACTGGCACGATTGCTGGCAATGGCTCGCCCGGGCTGCGGAGGAAACCGACCTGCGCCCCTGCGTGCCGGTCTGGCAGATCACCATGCAAAAGGCCGAGGCTGAGTCCGACAGGGTGCTGGACAAGCTGATCGCGAGCTGTTTCGAAAAATCCTGAACCTTCAGCTGTGTACCTGTGGGAGCGGGCTTGCTCCCGCAGCGATTGCGGGTGGTTTCAAAAATCGCGGCCTATCTGTCCGCCTCTTTGGCCGGAATGAGCGCTGTGCCGTCGACCCGTGCTGGTTAAGATCGTCGCATCTCCCCCTGTCTTCGAGGTCATCATGCGCTTTTCCGATTTGATCGATGCCGTGCGCCGTCAGCCAGAGGCGGTGTCTATCGCGCCGGAGTGGGGCCAGGGCCGCGCCAGTTTTGGCGGGTTGGTGGCGGCGCTGCAATACGAGGCAATGCGGGCGAAGGTGCCGGCGGATCGTCCGATACGTTCGTTGGCGATTACTTTTGTCGGCCCGGTCGAACCCGATGTTCCTGTTTCCTTCCAAGCCGAGGTGCTGCGTGAAGGCAAAGCGGTGAGCCAGGTACTGGGGCGGGCGGTGCAGAACGGTCAGGTGGTGACTGTGGTGCAGGGCAGCTTCGGCGCGTCGCGTGCATCGGTGGTGGCGGTGCAGGCCGATCCTGCGCCTGAATTCACCAGCGTGGAGCAATGTCAGGAACTGCCTTACATCAAAGGCGCCACGCCGGAGTTCATGCGTCACCTGGCAATGCGCTGGAGTATCGGCGGCTTGCCGTTCACAGGCAATAAATCGCGCAGCATGGGCGGCTGGGTACGCCTGCGTGGCGACGTGAAGGAAGAGGCGTTGAGCGAGCCTCATATCCTGGCATTGGTGGACGCCTGGCCCCCGGCGCTGTTGCCGCACCTTACGCAAATGGCTCCGGGCAGCACGCTCACCTGGACCATCGAGTTTGTCCAGCCGCTACTTGAGCTGACGACGTTGGATTGGTGTAAATACCTCGCCGAGATCGAGCATGCCCAGGACGGCTATGGCCATGTCGCGGCAAAGTTCTGGAGTGCCGATGGCCGCCTGATTGCCTTGAGCCGCCAGACAGTGACGATTTTCGCCTAAGGTTCAAAACGCTCATGGCGCTGCAACCGGAACGCAGCGGCCATGCCGATCACACCGATGGCGACGTCGGCCAGGCTCTGGCTGAACACCCCTGAAACCATGAGCAGCAACGCGACGATAAACAGCGGTACCGCCATCAGCTGAGCAACCTGGTGATTGGACTGGCGCGACATGTGAGGCGCGACGCGCCATTGCCAGGCCGGGAGGTGTGGATGACGTTTGCCCATGATGCGGATCCTTGAGTTCATCAAATCGAATGACCCAAGAATAGGCGTGGCCCGACGAGGCGGCGAATCACGGTTGGCTATCGAGGTGATAGGTGGCCATAGTCTGGACGATGACGGATTGCTCTTGTGGCGAGGGAGCTTGCTCCCGCTGGGCCGCGCAGCGGACCTGACTGTCTGTCAGGCATGTCCGATTGCTGAGCGCCTGCCAAGAGGGGGCGCTTCGCACCCCAGCGGGAGCAAGCTCCCTCGCCACAGGAACTGTGTCGCTATCACGGGGAGATATTTTAAAGGCGCAGCTGCCCGATCACCTTGTTCAATTCCCCCGCCAGGGTCGCCAGGTCATGGCTGGTGGTCGCCGAGTCCACTGTCTGGCGCACGGTGTTTTCGGTCACGTCGCGAATGCTCACCACCGCTCGGTTCATTTCCTCGGCGACGTGACTCTGCTGTTCGGCCGCGACTGCAATCTGCGTGTTGCTCTCGCGCATCTGTGCCACCGCGCCGGCAATCTGCGCCAACGCCTCGCCGGCTTCGCGAGCCTGTTGCACGCAGTCGTCGGCCTTGTACGAACTTTCCTGCATGAAATCCACCGCATCCCGGGTCCCGGCCTGGAGCGCCGAGACCATGGTGGTAATTTCATCGGTGGAGGCCTGGACCCGTTTGGCCAGGTTGCGCACCTCATCGGCCACCACGGCAAAGCCCCGGCCCATTTCACCGGCCCGCGCTGCTTCGATGGCCGCGTTCAAGGCCAGCAGGTTGGTCTGCTCGGCGATGCTGTGGATCACACTGACCACGCCGTTGATTTTCTGGCTGTCTTCGGCCAGGCGTTGGATCATCTCGGCGGTCTGTTGCACGCCTGATGACAGCCCGGAAATCGATTGCTGCACGCGGTTGACCACTTCATGGCCGTTGCCCGCCAAGGTGTCGGCGGCCTTCGACAGGTCGCGGGTAGCGCCGGCGTGCTGGGCGATGTGATGAACCGTGGCGGACATCTGATTGATTGCCGTGGCGGCCTGGTCGGTTTCGCTCTGCTGGCCAAGCATGCCGTGCCGCACTTCGCTCATGCTCGACGCCAGGCGCGCGGCGCCTGTGTCCAACTGGCGGGCCGTGCTGGCGACGGTGTCGACCACGCGTTGATAACCGGCCTGCATGGCGTTGAATGCCGCTGCCATCTGGCCCACTTCGTCCTTGCACGCCAGCGGCACGCGGGCGGCCAGGTCGCCGGTCTGCTCCACGTGCAGCATCACATCCTTCAACGTATTGAGTTGGCTGAGCAAAAATCGGATCAACAATTGCGATGCACCGAGCATCGCCAGCATCAGTACGAACACGGCCACCGCATATTGGCTGAAGCGTTCTCCAAATACCTGGCCCAGGCTGACACCACGGGCTAGCACCGCGAGCTGTTGGTTGTCGTCGCGACGGATGACTTCTGCGCCCAGCAGTGGATCTACGCCGAACAAAAGTGTGGAATCGAGCACGACCCAGCCATCGGCCTGGGCCAGCGACGGCAACGGCTGGTCTTTGAAGGTGGGGATTTGATCGCGCCGATAGATCAGCAGCTCATCGGCCTTGGGCAAGGGCCGTCCAGCAGGCCAGTTCCGAAGCAGGCGCGCCTGCGCCTGGGCATTCGCCTGGACCGCCTGGTTGCGTGCCTGTTGTTCCAGGTGCACCGCATAGAGCACCAGCAGCAGGGTGGTGACAAAGGCGACCGCATTGACCGCCCAGAATTTGTACTTCAGCGAGATATTGCTAAGCCAGGCACCCATGGTAGGTCTTCTCTGATAGCGGAAACAGTTTTGGCAAGGTGCCATTATTGTGCCGCTAGCCATGGGCCGGGGTGTTGATGTGGGTCAACAGACACCGCAAAACCACCTGTGCGAGCGAGCCTGTTCGCGATAGCGGTGTGTCAGTCGAGATATGTGCAACTGACCCACCGCTATCGCGAGCAGGCTCGCTCCCACCGGTTTTCGTCGATCAGGATACGGTGGGCAACCCAAAAAACGCCCGTGCGCATGCGGTGCTATGGGCCGCCAGGTCTTGCGGGGTTTCGCCCCGATGCAACGCCACTTCGCGCAGCACCTCTGTCAGGTAGGCCGGTTCGTTCCGGCCGTTCTTTGGCTTGGGCCGCAGCGTACGTGGCAGCAGGTAGGGCGCATCGCTTTCAAGCATCAGCCGACCGCGGGGGATCTCGCGCACCAGCGGGTGTAGATGCGTGCCCCGGCGCTCGTCGCAGATCCAGCCGGTAATGCCGATGTGCAGGTCCAGGTCGAGGTAGTTGAACAGCGCCTTTTTTTCCCCGGTAAAGCAATGCACGACCGCCGCCGGCAACTGATCGCGAAAATCACGCAGGATTTCCAGCAGGCGCTGATCGGCGTCGCGCTCATGAAGAAAGACCGGCCGCTGCAATTGGACTGCCAGGGCAAGATGTTCTTCCAGAACCTTTTCCTGCTGCGGCCTGGGAGAGAAGTCGCGATTGAAATCCAACCCGCATTCACCCACCGCTCGGACCCGGTCCTGGGTCAGCAGATCCTTGAGGTGCCTGGCGCTGTCGGTGGTCCATTCGCTCGCGCTATGAGGATGAATGCCGGCGGTGCAAAACAGCCGTTGACCGGTGTGATCGAGGTGCTGGCACAGCTCCAGAGCCTGCTCGCTGCCCTCGATGCTGGTGCCTGTCAGGACCAGTTGGCAGACCCCGGATTCATGGGCACGCTCAAGCACCGCCTGGTGTTTATCCGCGAAACTGGGGTTGGTCAGG
This sequence comes from Pseudomonas sp. SMN5, assembly GCF_052041925.1. Taxonomy (NCBI): domain Bacteria; kingdom Pseudomonadati; phylum Pseudomonadota; class Gammaproteobacteria; order Pseudomonadales; family Pseudomonadaceae; genus Pseudomonas; species Pseudomonas sp. SMN5. Next base: position 196,236 of record NZ_JBKGGX010000002.1, on the reverse strand, counting down.
TTGACGCCGATATCAATGAGTTGCATGGTTCTACCTCGGCCCGAAGGCCGGAAAGCATATCAGAGCTGTAGATTTATAAGAAAAGCCAAGAACTACAACGAGTTGTGGCTGTCTGTTGAGGCCGCGAGACAGGTCGGGTTGGTATAAAAGCCATCACTGTGCCAGTCTTTCGCACTTTTCAGCGCCCCAAGGCGCTCTGTTTCTGTTGCTCCCCATTCTTTTTCTGTCAGGAGGGGCAGCAGTGTTCCTTCCGGAGAGTGGATGGCACGTCCCCAGGTGTTGCTACTGTTGTGTTGTTCGCTGCTGTTGCCGATGCCGGCCGAAGCGCGCCTGCCTGGCCCGGTACAGGCAGTGGCGCCGGGTACGGTGCGCGATCTGGCGCAGATCCGCAGCAGTCGGGTACTCAAGGTGTTGGTCAACCAGAGTCGCAACAGCTCCGGTGAAGTCCAGGGCCAGCCCATTGGCGTCGAATATCACCGGTTGCGGGCTTTCGAACAGTACCTCAACGGCCACGCCCGGGATGGCCAGGAAATCACCCTCAAGATCATTCCCAAAGCCAAGGATCAACTGCTCGGCGCGTTGCAGCGCGGGGAGGGCGATCTGGTGGCGCCCGGTGAGTTGCTCGAACCCCAGGCCGGGTATGCGGTCAGTGCCAGTGATCCGATCCGCACCGACGTGCCGTTGCTGTTGGTCGGTATCAAGGGCGAGAAACGCTATACGCGCGTGGAGCAGCTCTCCGGCAAGACCCTGGCCCTGCCCAATGGCAGTGCGGCGGGGGACGCGGTGAGCCAGATCAACCAGAAACTGGCGTTGCTCAAGTTGCCGCCGGTGAAGGTCGAATGGGTCGACCCGACCCTGGCTGTGGAGGACGTGCTGGAAATGGTCCAGGGTGGGATTTTTCACCTGACCATTGTCGAGCAGCCCATCGCTGAACGGTGGAGCAAGATCCTCCCTAAACTGCGGCTCGACCGTCAGGTGCTGATTGGCGAGCCGGGCGACGAATATTGGTTCGTGCGTCGCGACGCCGCCATGTTGCGGGCAAGCATCGACCGATTCCTGGCGGCCTACAAGGTACCGGCTAACGAGGATGCCGCGTTCCTGCGCATTTATCGCCGCTTGTACCAGGTTCACTATCCCCTGGCCCGGGCTGATCGCCAGCGCCTGGAGAAACTGCGCCCGGTGCTGCAGAAACATGCCGACGCCCAAGGCATGGACTGGCTCAACCTGGCGGCGCTGGCTTTCAAGGAATCGGCGTTGCAACCCAGCGCCCGCGGCGGCGGTGGGCCCACCGGCCTGATGCAAATTACCCCGTCGGCGGCCCAGCGCGTGGGCGTCGACAACATCCAGAACCTGGACGCCAATGTGCAGGCCGGCGCCAAGTACCTGGCCATGATCCGTCGCAAGTTCTTCGCCAGCCCCAAGCTCAACGAGCGCGAACGCATGGCCTTTGTCCTGGCCGCCTACAACATGGGGCCTGAGCGCGTCCAAGGCATGCGGGCCGAAGCCCGGCGTCGCGGATTGAACCCCAACCAGTGGTTCTTTCAGGTTGAACGAATTGCCATGGAGCAAGTGGGAATGGGCGCCGTCAGCTACGTTAACAGCGTGAACAAATACTACCTGGCCTTCGATCGGGAGCGCGAAACGCTGGAACCGCAGGAACAAAAAGTGGCTTTGCGTAAATAATCGAATATATCGATTGGTATGTCAGATATTTCGCGCTTTTATAACCAGATTGATTGATTAATATGGCGACCAACAACCACACACCCAGGGATGCATACACATGAATTCGTCGATCAATAAAGTACTGTTTACCCGCGCCGGTTATGGCCTGACCGTCCTGCGCATCGTCGTAGGCGTCATTTTCGCCGCCCACGGCTCGCAGAAACTCTTCGGCCTGTTCGGTGGCTACGGCCTCGCCGGAACGGCGCAGTGGATGGAAAGCATCGGCCTGACCCCAGGCTATGTGATGGCGACATTGGCCGGCGGTACCGAGTTTTTCGCCGGGCTGGCGTTGATCATCGGCCTGCTTGCCCGTCCTGCGGCGCTGGGCTTGGCTTTTCTGTCGCTGGTGGCGATTTTTTCGGTGCACATCGGTAACGGATTGTTCATGGCCAATAATGGCTATGAGTTTGCCTTGGCATTGCTGGCGGGGAGCATCGCGGTCCTGATCGAAGGGGCAGGGAAGCTTTCGGTGGATCGGGCCATCGCTGGCTGAGTTTGATCGGTCGAGAAAACGGCGCGGGTCCTGAGAGGGGCAGCGCCGTTTTCTTTTTGAAGAAGCCGATTCTTGACACCCACGGCCCGGCTTCTCTACGATCCCCACCCATGCGCCGATTTAAACAGCTACTTGCGGGGCGCCAGGTAACTCCTACAGTTGCCGATAGAAGCCATGAAGCCGGCTTCGAAATACCGCTAAAGCGCTGGTTCGGTGTTGCCTCTCACCTGCCATGCAGACTTTTGAGGCAGAGACACGTCACGATGAACGCACCCAGCCCCCTTGTACGTCTTGCGCCGATCACGGCGAACCTTGTGCAACGCAATCCGAAGATTCTCCTGGGCGGTACTCACCAGCCAACACTCTTGCGCTACCTCGACGGCTGGCCGCGCCGCCATCACGGACCTGCCGCTTTTCTGATCCAGTTTGTCGAAGACGGTGAGTCCCTGGCACGTTTTGCCAGCGACAGTTTCGACCTGGCCGTCATCCAGTGCCCCAGCGCGGCGGACGCTCCTGAAATGATCCGGCAATTGACCCGTATCGCCCGGCAGGGGTTGATCACCCGCCGTTGAGCCGCCTGGCCGTCGCAAGGGATGCCAGTTACGGGTACGTGATATCCACGATATAGACCAGCTTTTCTCCGGTTGGCGTCTGGACGCGGACTTCGGCGTCCAGGGCCTTGCCAATCAGCGCCCGAGCCAGGGGCGAATCGATGCTGATCAGGTTCTGCTTCAGATCCAGTTCGTCCGGGCCGACGATGCGATAGCGCGACTCCTTGCCGTCCTCATCTTCCACCGTGACCCAGGCGCCGAAGTACACTTTGTTCGGATCGCTGGGTTTTTCGCTGACGACCTTGAGCGCTTCAAGGCGCTTGGTAAGGAAACGCACGCGGCTGTCGATTTCCCGGAGCATTTTCTTGCCGTAGGTGTACTCGGCGTTTTCCGAACGATCACCCTGGGCCGCCGCCTCGCTGACCGCCTGGGTCACTTGAGGGCGGCGCACGTGCCACAGTTCATGGAATTCGGCGCGCATCCGCGCTTCACCTTCCGGGGTGATCAGCGCGGTGCCGGCGGTGCGGGGTGGGCGATAACGACTCATGGCAACTTCTTGTAATAGCGACGCCGCCAGTCTATCAACCCTCGCGCAGCACTGTCAGCGGGCTGGAATTGAGTGCCCGACGGGTTCCGAACACCCCGGCTGCGCCGATCAACAACGCGCCCAGCAGCGGCAATACCAGCAGCCACGGATGCGGGTGCCAGGGCAGGTCGAAGGCGTAGCGGTAGAGCACCAGGCTGACCAGTTCCGAGCCCAGGGCGGCGAGCAAACCACTGACCGCACCCAGCAGGCCGAACTCAATGCGTCGGGCCCTGACTAGCAACGGCCGTTCGGCGCCCAGGGCGCGCAGCAGCGCGCCTTGGCGAATCCGCTCGTCGAGCGTCGCTTGCAGACCCGAGAACAGCACGGCCATCCCCGCCGCCAGCACAAACAGCAGCACGTATTCCACGGCCAGCGTGACCTGGGCCAGGATGCTGCGCAGCTGTTCGAGCAGGGCTTCGACTTGCAGAATCGTCACGGCCGGAAAGGCTCGGGACAGCTCGACGATCTGCTGGTCGTGGCCCGCCGCCAGGTAAAAGCTGGTCAGGTACGTCGCCGGTAGATCTTTGAGCGTACCCGGCTGGAAGATCATGAAGAAGTTAGGCTGGAAGTTGTCCCAGTTGATCTCTCGCAGGCTGGTGACCTTCGCTTCGCGGTTCACCCCACCCACGCTGAAGATCAGCCGGTCACCCAATTTGATCTTGAGATTTTCGGCCACCTTGCCTTCCACTGAAACCCCCGGGATATCGTCGGGTGGTTGCTGCGGCCACCAGGTGCCTGCCGTCACGACGTTGCCCGCCGGCAAGTCTGCGGCCCAGGTCAGGCTCAGGTCCCGTTGCAATGCGCGGTCTCCCGCCGAATCCTTGGTGACAAATTCGCTGGCCGGCTCGCCGTTGATGCTGATCAGTCGCCCCGGTACCACAGGGTAGAGCGGCGCCGATTGCGCCGACAACGCCAACAGCTTGTCGGTGAAGGCCTGCTTGTCGTTGGGGAGAATGTTCAGGGCGAAGTAATTCGGCGCGTTTTTTGGCAATTGGTTTTGCCAGGTGTCCAGCAACTCACCTCGCAGCAGCGCGATCAGCGCCATGGATAACAGGATCAGACCGAACGCCAAGGCTTGGCCGGCGGCCGCCAACGGGTGACGCAGCAGTTGGCCGAGGCCCAGGCGCCAGGGCAGGGAAGCGCGAGCCAGCATCCGGCGCAGGCTTTGAAGCAGCAGCAATAGCAGGCCACCGAGCACCAGCGCGGCAACGACGCCGCCACCCAACAATGCGAAGGTGAGGACCAGGTCCAGGCTCAGGCGCCACATGATCAGGCCGAGCGCACCCAGCGCAGCACCGTAGACCACCCAGGTGCTGGAAGGGATCGGCAACATGTCTCGGCGCAGCACCCGCAAGGGCGGCACCCGGCCTAGCGCGGCCAAGGGTGGCAGGGCAAACCCGGCCAGCGCCACCAGGCCGGTGCCGATCCCGGCGACAGCCGGCAGCAGGCCGCCCGGCGGAACATTGGTGGGCAACAGGTCATGCAGCAGCGCGAACAGGCCCAACTGGGCGATCCAGCCGAGCAGGGCCCCGCTGATACTGGCCAACAGGCCCAGAACGGTCAGTTGCAGGCTGAACAGCTCCATGGCTTCCCGACGCGACAGGCCCAGGCAGCGCAGCAGCGCGCTGGCGTCGAATCGTCGGGTGGCGAAACGGTTGGCCGAGAGTGCGACGGCAACCCCCGACAGCAATACCGCCACCAGGCTGGCCATGTTCAGGTAGCGCTCGGCCTTGCCCAGGGCCCCGCCGATTTGCCGGTTGCCATCTCGGGCATCCTGCAGGCGCTGGTTGGGCTCCAGGCCTGGCTTGATCAAGTCTCGATAGGTTTGCAAGGCCGACGCCGGGCCGCGCCAGAGGTCGCGATAGCTGACGCGGCTGCCGGGTTGCACCACGCCAGTGGCGTCCAGGTCCTTGAGGTTGATCAGGACCCGTGGCGTGAGGCTGTAGAAGTTGCCGGCGCGATCCGGCTCATAGGTCAACACTCGGCTCAGGCGCAGGGTCTGGTTGCCGACATCGATGCTGTCGCCAATCTTCAGATCCAGGGCGGTCAATAGCCGGGCTTCAACCCAGGCCTCACCAGGATTCGGTCGTCCGCCGGTTTCTTCCGGCGCGAACGGAGCAGGGGCGCTCTTGAGTTTCCCGCGCAACGGGTAGATGTCATCGGCCGCCTTGACGCTGGAAAGCTGGATGCCATTGTCGGTGGCTACGACGCTGGAGAACTCCACCACCCGGGCGTGTTCCAGGCCCAGTTCGGTGCCGCTGCGGATCTGTTCCGGGCGAGCGGGCGAGCTGCCTTCGAGCAGCAGGTCGGCACCGAGGAATTCGGTGGCGCGCATCATCATCGCACCATTGAGACGGGCGCCGAAGTAACCAATGGCGGTACTTGCCGCCACCGCCACCAGCAGGGCGAAGAACAGCACTCGTAATTCGCCGGCGCGGGCATCGCGCAGCAACTGACGGACAGCAAGACTGAACAGGCGCAACAGCGGCAAGCGTGCCATCAAGGCTCCAGGGGCGCGACCATCTGGCCGGCTTCAAGTCGGATCAGGCGCCGGCAGCGATGGGCCAGGCGTTCATCATGGGTGACCAGCACCAGGGTCGTGCCGCTTTCTTTGTTCAGCTCGAATAGAAGGTCGCTGATGCGCTCGCCGGTGTGGCTGTCGAGGTTGCCGGTGGGTTCGTCGGCAAACAGCACATCGGGCTCGGCGGCAAAGGCGCGGGCAATCGCCACGCGTTGCTGCTCGCCTCCGGAGAGCTGGCGGGGCGAGTGGGTCAGGCGCTGGCCCAGGCCGACCCGTTGCAGCAGTTCGGTGGCGCGTTCGCGGGCATCGCTGCGCCCGTCCAGTTCCAGCGGCAGCATGACGTTTTCCAGCGCGTTGAGGCTGTCGAGCAACTGGAATGACTGGAAGACGAAACCGACATGCTCGGCGCGAATACGTGCCCGCTGGTCTTCATCCAGCGCGCTGAGGGCCTGGCCGGCCAGTGTCACTTCACCGCTGCTGGGCAGGTCCAGGCCGGCCAGCAGGCCCAGCAGGGTGGATTTGCCGGAACCGGAGGCACCGACGATCGCCAGGCTGTCGCCTTTGTTCAGTTCCAGGCTGAGTTCGTGCAGGATGGTCAGTTCACCTTCCGCGCTGGAGACCACTTTGCTAAGGTCCGTCGCGGTGAGAATGCTTGAGCCCATGGAGAATCCGATGCGTGTGTGGTTTTTGAGTGCCGGCCTGGCCTTGATGTGCATGGTCCAGAACGCAGCGGCGGGTACAGTCCTGATCGTTGGCGATAGTATCAGCGCGGCTTTCGGCCTGGATACCCGGCAAGGCTGGGTGTCGTTGCTCGAACAACGGCTCAAGGCCGAGGGTTTTGACGATAAGGTGGTCAATGCGTCCATCAGTGGCGACACCAGTGCCGGAGGCCAGGCGCGGCTGCCAGCGCTGCTTGCAGCCCATAAGCCGGACCTGGTGATCCTCGAGTTGGGAGGCAACGATGGCTTGCGCGGACAGCCGCCAACACAATTGCAACAAAACCTTGCAGCGATGATCGACAGCTCCCGCGCCAGCGGTGCCAAGGTATTGCTGTTGGGGATGCAGTTGCCCCCCAATTACGGGCGGCGCTACACCGATGCGTTTGCCAAGGTCTACAGCACCCTGGCCGAGGAGAAGGACGTGCCGTTGGTGCCGTTTTTCCTCAAGGATGTCGGGGGCATTCCGGGGATGATGCAAGGCGACGGATTGCACCCGTCCGTTGCCGCCCAGGGCAAGTTGCTGGAAAATGTCTGGCCGACGCTCAAACCGCTGCTTTGACGCTTTTCTAGCGGCAGGCTTTCGGCTAATGTGGCGCCCCCGATTTGGAGCCCCCGATGCCGCGTCCTGCCTGGTCCCTGTTTGCCTACCAACTGATCGAGCCTGACGAACAGCTGGATCTGTTCGCCTGCCAGGAAGTACGGGTACACCTGGTGACGCGGCAGTTGGAGCTCGGCGGCTCGGCTGACCGGACCCTCTGCGGCAGCCTCTTGCCGGCCCAGCCGCGTTGGTCGAGCGTCGATCGACGGATTTTCCAGGACCATCGGCTTTGCTCGTTGTGCCGGGCGATCCTCGAATCCCAGAAACGTGGCACCTCGCCGATCTGGCCGGAATTGCGGTTCGAGTTGTAATCACCAAGCCGCTCCCACAGATAATGCTGTTCACTCAAGATGTCACTAAATCCGTGGCGAGGGAGCTTGCTCCCGCTGGAGCGCGCAGCGGTCCCAAGCGTTGGGGGCTGCTACGCAGCCCAGCGGGAGCAAGCTCCCTCGCCACAGTGAATCGACAGGCCTCAAGTGGCGCAGCATTGTGCTTCCACGGGGGATTTGTGGTGGATGCCACTTCTGGGCGCGCCCGGTCCATTGCGCAGGCTGTTCAAAGTTGCTGCACATCGGACACGCCATCGTCGCCCTCCCCGAAATAACAGGCTGCGGTGTACAATCGTCGTCTTCATACCTCTGTTCGACCTGCGAAGGATTTCCCGGATGTTGCCGCGCTTGCCTGCCGTCGCCCGCTGCCTGTCTCTAGCCGCCCTGTGTATGGCGGGTCCCGTTGCAGCACTGGAGCTGCCCCTGCCGCCGCCGGGTGAAGACATAGTCGGCCAGGTGCAGGTCATCAAGGCCAAATACGAAGACACTTTCGCCGACCTGGGTACGACCTATGACCTGGGATATACCGAGATGGTCGCCGCCAACCCGGGTGTCGACCCGTGGCTGCCGGGCGCCGGCACGGAGATTGTGTTGCCGACCCGTTTCATCCTGCCACCGGGCCCGCGCGAAGGAATCGTGATCAACCTTGCCGAGTATCGTCTCTACTATTTCCCCAAGGGGCGAAACGTGGTTTACACGTTCCCGCTGGGGATTGGTCGTGAAGGCTGGGGGTCGCCAATCGCTCGCACCAGTATTATCGCCAAGACGCCGAACCCGACCTGGACTCCGCCAGCGTCAATCCGGGCCGAACATGCCGCCGACGGCGACATTCTGCCGAGCGTGGTGCCGGCCGGGCCTGATAACCCGCTGGGTCCGTTCAAGTTCACCCTGGGTACCCCGGGTTATCTCATCCACGGGTCGAACAAGAAGTTCGGCATCGGTATGCGCACCAGCCATGGCTGTTTCCGCATGTTCAACAACAACGTGCTGGAAATGGCCAGCATGGTGCCAGTGGGGACGCCGGTGCGGATCATCAATGATCCTTACAAGCTGGGCTTGAGCGGTGGCAAGGTTTACCTGGAAGCCCACACCCCGGTGGACGACAAGGGCAACCCATCGGTGGTGGACAAGCACACCGCAGTGATCAATGCGATGCTCAAGCGTGAGGACATCACCAGCAACCTGCGCATGAACTGGGATGTGGTGCGGGATGTGGTGGCTGCCGAAGACGGCCTGCCGGTAGAGGTCGCCGTTCCGAATACCTCGGCTCCGATGGTCTCGAGCGCGCCGTCGGTCGACCTGCCCCAGTAACCGTCTCAAACAACCCGTCGGCGTTTCGCGACGCCGACGGGTTTTTTATTGCCTGGGGGAAAGCCGGGCAATAAAAAGCCGACCCAGCAATGGGTCGGCTCGATAACAATCCCGAGGGATTATTACTTGCGGCTAGCTTTGTCCAGCATACGCAGAGCGCGCTCGTTAGCTTCGTCAGCAGTCTGTTGTGCTTTTTGAGCAGCAGCCAGAGCTTCATCAGCTTTACGGTAGGCTTCGTCTGCACGAGCTTGGGCGCGAGCTGCTGCGTCTTCGGTAGCAGTCAGACGTGCTTCGGTTTCTTTCGATGCGCTGCTGCAACCGGTAGCCAGAACTGCGGCCAGGGCCAGAGCAGAGAATTTCAGAACGTTGTTCATCGTGTTCCCCTTCAAGGACTTTCTATTAGTGACTGTCTCTCCAGACTGGAGAGTTAGCCGGCGTACATACTACCCATTACTTGTAGTAAGTAAACTGACGTAGCGCAAGAAGCAAAAAAATTGTAGGCGGTGATTCTTTTTCAAGCAACTTTTCTTAGTGTTGTTTAAAAAATATACAGCCGCAGCCCGTGAATGGAGCGTGCAGACGCGGAAAAGTTCCGCAGCCTAATGGAACTCTTCATCGCCCGCTAGTGTCGCTGTTTATTGATTTGCCTATACTTTTGTACGTTTTTTGCGCAACCTTGAAGGCATCTTTTATTGCTGTAGGCGGTGACTTTAACTACCGTTGCTCGTCTCAGACTCAACAACTGGCGATGTTCAGCTATTGCACCGTGGCCGCTTGCAGCGCGACGATGGCCCTTGACCGATAAATCCGACGAGGTCAGCCGCTCGAAGACAGGCGTGCTCTTGAGCATTTGCGTCATTGGTGCCTACTATTCACGACGTGCTCGGGTTTGAGCGGTTCGGGTTTTGGCGCTCGGTGACCAGGAAGGCACGGGGTGGCGTAGATGTTCCTTCGCCGGAAAAACATCGGTAAGGTAGGGGTCAGTATAAAGACCCGCGAGGAGTAGTGATGAGCGAGGCGTTGTCCATCCACCATGACCAGGCTGGTCATCAGTTCGAGACCAATGTGGACGGTCATCGTGCCTATCTGACCTATATGGACCTGGGCAAGCAGACCCTGGATATCTATCGTACCTTCGTGCCCAACGCCTTGCGCGGCAGGGGCATCGCGGCGGCCCTGACCGAACGGGCGCTGCAGTACGCCGAAGAGATGGGCTACACCGTGATCCCGTCCTGCTCCTACGTAGAGCGCTACATGGAACGCCATCAGCGGCACGCGGCGAAGCTCTGATAAAACGGATTCCACAAAAAAACGCCGGGCTGACAAGCCCGGCTTTTTTTTTGCGGCGAAGAAAGCGATCAGCTGCGCTGACGCTTGGGCAGCACGTCCTTGAGCTTGGCGTGCATGCTGCGCAGGGTGGTCTCGGTCGCGCTCCAGTCGATGCAGGCATCGGTGATGGACACGCCGTACTGCAAGTCGGCGAGGTCTTTCGGGATCGCCTGGCAGCCCCAGTTCAGGTGGCTTTCGACCATCAGGCCGATAATCGACTGGTTGCCTTCCAGGATCTGGTTGGCCACGTTCTCCATGACCAATGGTTGTAGCGCCGGGTCCTTGTTGGAGTTGGCGTGGCTGCAATCGACCATGATGTTCGGCTTGATCTTGGCCTTGTTCAACGCTTGCTCGCACAGTGCGACGCTGACTGAATCGTAGTTCGGCTTGCCATTGCCGCCGCGCAATACGACGTGACCGTAGGCATTGCCCTTGGTGGTGACGATCGACACGCCGCCTTCCTGGTTGATGCCCAGGAACCGGTGAGGGCTGGACACCGACTGCAAGGCGTTGATGGCGACGGTGAGGCCACCATCGGTGCCGTTCTTGAAGCCCACTGCCGACGACAGGCCGGAGGCCATTTCGCGGTGGGTCTGGGATTCGGTGGTGCGCGCGCCGATGGCCGACCAGCTGATCAGGTCCTGCAAGTATTGCGGGGAGATCGGGTCCAGGGCTTCGGTCGCGGTGGGCAGGCCCATTTCCGCCAGGTCCAGAAGCAGCTGGCGACCGATGTGCAGGCCGTCCTGGATCTTGAAGGAGTCGTCCAGGTAAGGGTCGTTGATCAGGCCTTTCCAGCCGACGGTGGTCCGCGGCTTCTCGAAATACACTCGCATCACCAGGTACAGGGTGTCGGAGACTTCCGCAGCCAGCACTTTCAGGCGTTCGGCGTACTCGTGGGCGGCCTTGATGTCATGGATCGAGCAGGGCCCGATGACCACGAACAGGCGGTGGTCGGTGCCGTCGAGAATGTTGCGGATGACTTCCCGGCCCTTGGTCACGGTGCGCAGGGCAGCGTCGCTCAGGGGGATATCGCGCTTGAGCTGGTCAGGCGTGATGAGGGTCTCGTTGGAGGCGACGTTAAGGTCATTGATCGGTAAATCAGCCATCGTGTTACTCGTCAGGTCACGGGTGCCGGCCGCCAGCGATCCCCGCGCGGCGGTGCACAGCGGATTTAAGCGCGTCGGGGAGCCGAACCTTATCGCGTTACGAGGTTGCTCGACAATGGGCAGGCACTGCGTTCTTTGTGACCTGGGGCTTATCTGTGCTGAGCCGTGGGAGCAAAGCTCGCTCGCGACACAGTCGCATTGTCCCCAGAGGGACCACATCGTCCGCATCGCGGCCAAGCCTTGCTCCCACAAAGAGGGTTAAATCTCCTGACCGTAAGGCTGCCATGTAATGATGTGCCCGGGTCGTTTTCCAGAGGAGTGGCAAGATGCAGGCAGACGTAAAACCGCGGATCGCAATGATCGGAACCGGGGCCATCGGCGGGTTCTACGGCGTGATGCTGGCACGCGCCGGTTTCGACGTGCACTTTCTGTTGCGCAGTGAATTCGGCGCCGTGGCCGAAAACGGCTTGCAGGTCGACAGCGCGGTCCATGGTGCGTTGAGCCTCAAGCCGGTCCAGGCCTATCGTTCGGCGGCGGACATGCCACCCTGTGGCTGGCTGCTGGTCGGTGCCAAGACCACCAGCAATGCCGATCTTGCGCCAGCCATCATCCAGGCCGCAGCGGACGGCGCAAAAGTCCTGTTGCTGCAGAACGGCCTGGATGTCGAGGAGCAACTGCGGCCGTTGCTGCCTGACTCCCTGCACCTGCTGGGCGGCTTGTGCCTGGTCTGTGTGCATCGGGTCGGTCCTGGCGTCATCACCCATCAGGCGCTCGGAGCGGTCAACATTGGATACCACAGCGGGCCTTGCGACGATCAAGCCTCGCGCATGGAGATTGTCGAGGCAGCGGCGTCACTGTTTCGCAGTGCCGGCATCGATTCCCAGGCCATGCCCGACCTGCAACAGGCCCGCTGGCAGAAGCTGGTGTGGAACGTGCCCTACAACGGCCTGTCGGTCCTGCTCGGTGCCAGCACCACCCCATTGATGACCGACGAGCACAGCCGTGGATTGATCCAGGCGCTGATGGAGGAGGTGGTGCTTGGGGCGCAGGCTTGCGGGCATCACATCGCGCCGGGCTACGCCGGGTATCTGTTTACGATGACCGAGAAAATGCCGGATTACTGGCCGAGCATGTATCACGATTATTCCCACAAGCGTGCGCTGGAGCTGGAGGCCATTTACGGCCGGCCACTGGCTGCGGCGAGGGCGGCGGGCTGTGCCTTGCCGAGAATTGAAGCCCTGTATCAGGCGTTGCAATTCCTGGATCGACGTAATTGCTAAGCGGGTGAAGGAGCAAGCATGGCAAATAACATTGACGACAAACTGGTGCTGGCGATTTCCTCGCGGGCGCTGTTCGACCTGAGCGAAAGCCACAAGGTGTATCTATCGAGTGGCGTCGAGGCCTATCGGCAGTACCAGATCGAGCATGAGGACGAGGTGCTGGCGCCCGGGGACGCGTTTGCCCTGGTGCAGAAACTCTTGAACCTCAACGAGCATCTGGGGCGGGCCCGGGTCGAGGTGATCCTGGTTTCGCGCAACAGCGCCGATACCGGCCTGCGGGTCTTCAACTCGATCCATCATTACGGCCTGGCGATCTCGCGGGCCGCGTTCGTCGGCGGTCGCAGCCCGTATCCGTATCTCAAGGCATTTGGCTGCGATCTGTTTTTATCCACCCACGCCGAGGACGTGCGCAGCGCCCTGGACGCCGGGTTTGCCGCCGCGACCATTCTGTCGGGTGGGGCCAGCCGTGCCGCCAGCGACGAATTGCGCATTGCCTTCGATGGCGATGCAGTGCTGTTTTCCGATGAGTCGGAGCGTGTCTACCAGGCGGGTGGCCTGGCTGCGTTCCAGGCCAACGAGCGTCAGGCCGCACGCGAGCCGCTGCGAGGCGGGCCGTTCAAAGGCTTCCTTGCGGCGCTCAATGCGCTGCAGCGGGAGTTTCCCGAAGACGCCTGCCCCATCCGCACAGCGCTGGTGACGGCGCGTTCGGCGCCGGCCCACGAGCGGGTCATCCGGACCTTGCGTGAGTGGGATATTCGCCTGGATGAATCCTTGTTTCTCGGCGGCCTGGCCAAATCGGCATTCCTCGAAGCGTTCGCCGCCGATGTGTTTTTCGATGACCAGACCGGTCACTGTGAACTGGCCCGCGAGGTAGTTGCCACCGGTCACGTGCCCCATGGCATCAGCAACGAAGTGACCCCCTGACCGCCCTTGGTCCGAGACCTCAAGCCGCACGTCGCGCTCGCCGAGGCGCTGCTAAGCTGAATCAATCTCCGCCATTCTGGCACGCGAGGAGGTCACATGATTCGTTCGATGCTGTACGCCACAGACCTGGGGCTCTACGCCCCGTATGTGATGCAGCATGCCTTGGCGTTGGCACGGACGTTTAAAGCCGAGTTGTATGTGGTGCATGCGGTAGAACCGATGGGGCTGTTCGCCGAGTCGGTGTTGCAAAGCTATCTCGACGAGCAGGCGTTGAACGAATTTCATCGCCAGGGTCTGAATACGGTGATGGCCAATATCGAGCACCGAGTGCTCGACAGCTTTCGCGAAGAGCTGGGGGAAGGGCAGCAGGATCTGCAATTGATCAAGTCGGTCAGGGTGTACCAGGGTGATCCGTCCCAGGTCATTCTGGAACAGGCTGCGAAACTCTCCGTCGATTTACTGATCGTAGGCAGTCATTGTCAGGGGGCCAGCGGTGAAACTCCGCTGGGCAGGACCGCCGCGCGGGTATTGCAGTTATCCCGTGTGCCGGTCTACCTGGTGCCGCTGGTACAGCGCCGCCGCCAGGGCGAGGTTTGAAGCAAAATGATGGCATTCTATAAAAAGTTCTAGATTTCTTGCTCGAACCTTCCATATAGTTATATACCGCCGCTGATGCCGTGGCGTCCAACTGCTTTGAGGGATACATATGAAGCTTCAACAACTGCGCTACATCTGGGAAGTGGCGCACCACGACCTCAACGTTTCCGCTACTGCTCAAAGCCTTTACACATCGCAACCCGGCATCAGCAAGCAGATCCGCCTGTTGGAAGATGAGCTGGGCGTCGAGGTTTTCGCCCGCAGTGGCAAGCACCTGACCCGCGTGACCCCCGCCGGTGAGCGCATCATCACCACGGCTGGCGAGATCCTGCGCAAGGTCGAAAGCATCAAGCAGATCGCCCAGGAGTTCTCCAACGAGAAGAAAGGCACCCTGTCGATCGCCACGACTCACACCCAGGCCCGCTACGCATTGCCTCCGGTGATCAGCAATTTCATCAAGCAATATCCGGACGTGGCGCTGCACATGCATCAGGGCTCACCGATGCAGATCGCCGAAATGGCAGCCGACGGCACGGTGGATTTCGCCATCGCCACCGAGGCCCTGGAGCTGTTCGGGGATCTGGTGATGATGCCGTGCTATCGCTGGAACCGCTGCGTGGTGGTGCCCCAAGGCCACCCGTTGACCAAGCTGCCGAAGCTGACCCTCGAAGCCCTGGCCGAATACCCGATCGTGACTTACGTATTCGGTTTCACCGGTCGTTCGAAGCTCGACGAGGCATTCAGCCACCGTGGCCTGACGCCGAAAGTGGTGTTCACCGCCGCCGACGCCGACGTGATCAAGACTTATGTTCGCCTGGGACTGGGCGTGGGGATCGTGGCGAAGATGGCTGTCGATACCAAGCTCGACAATGACCTGGTGGTGCTCGATGCCAGCGAGTTGTTCGAGTCCAGCGTGACCAAGATCGGCTTCCGTCGCGGTACTTTCCTGCGCGGCTTCATGTGCGATTTCATCGAGAAATTCGCGCCGCACCTGACCCGGGATGTCATGGCCAAGGCCATCCAGTGCCACAACAAACAAGAGCTCGAAGAGCTGTTCGACGGTGTCGAACTGCCCGTGCACTAAACCTTTCTAAATGGCTTCGGTGACAGCGAACTGTTGCCGGGCCCCCGCCACGACGATCTCCACTTCATCCCCCTCGAATTTACCCAGCAAGCCTCGGCCCAGCGGCGAGCGGGGGGTGATGACGGTGACCGGTTGCCCCACCAGCGAGACCTTCAGTCCCGCCGCGTCCGGTCCCAGGAACAACCATTGTTCGCGACCGTTCTCGTCCTCCAGACCGATCAATGTGCCGACCTGGATGCCGCGCTGCGCGTCGTAAGGCCGCAGCGTCAGGTTCTGGCACTGCGCCAGGGCCTGACGGATTTCTTCAACCCGCCGGGCCTGGCCGGCGGCCAGGTAAGACGCTTCGAGGCCCAGGGTGTCATATTTGTTCTCGGCGATGTTTTCTTCGTGGGTCGCGGTTTCGTACGCGGTCTGGGCGGCGCGTTCGGCGATATCGAGGTCAATCCTGAGCTTGTCGAGGATCAACTGGTGGACGGTCTGTTTGTTCATGTTCATTCACAGAACTGCAAAACGTTGGCGCGGCTTTTTTCGCTGGGAGCGTTCTGGTCCTGCTGCAACCAGAACTGGCACTTGGGATTGGACAGGTTGCGCGGGTTGTTGCGAGCTTGGTCGAGAGCCTGGTGCTGTTCGTTCCTCTGCAGGTTCTGCTGGTATTGTTCGAACATCGGTGTCGGCGCTTCGGGTGGCGGTTGCACTGCGGGGGGTTGCGCCAGTTGGTGGACGGCGGCGGCTACCGGGGCCAGTTGTTCGTTGAGTAGGAATCTGGACAGCAGCCAACCACTCAGCACGATGGCGAGGAATCCCAGCCACAGGCCCAGGGCAATGCTGAGGGTCAACTTCAGGGCGGTAAGGCGTGGGGCAGGTGAGTGATCGGGCATGGCTGCTTCCTGGCAGGCTCGTGGGCAGGCCTGATTGTCGCATGAAGATTAATCGCCGTCGGCTCTTCTGCATCACCGGTTTATTCGGGACAATCGGACATTTGCCATCAGGAGTCAGGAATGACCGTGCGCTGGGATATATTTTGCACCGTCGTCGATAACTATGGCGACATTGGTGTCACCTGGCGCCTGGCCCGGCAGCTGGTGGCCGAACATCATTGCGCGGTGCGACTGTGGGTGGATGACCTGCGGGCTTTCGAACGGCTGTGCCCGCAAATCGATGTCAGTCTTGAGGAGCAATGGCAGCAGGGTGTGCAGGTGCGGCATTGGCCTCAGACCTGGCCGGCCACCGACGCTGCGGATGTGGTGATTGCCGCGTTCGCCTGCCAACTGCCTGCTGCCTACATGGACGCAATGGCTGAACGCCAGACGACGCCACTGTGGATGAACCTCGACTATCTGAGCGCCGAGGACTGGGTAGTGGGCTGTCATGGCTTGCCTTCGGTCAAATACAAACATGTGCAGAAGTACTTTTTTTTCCCGGGCTTCCAGGAAGGGACGGGTGGTTTGCTGCGTGAGGCTGGGCTTCTTGAGCGCTGTAGGGAATTTCAGCAGGATGCCGAGGCGCAGCGACATTTCCTGCAGGGGTTGGACGTTGAGCGAGCGTCGGATACGTACTTGATTTCGCTGTTCGCCTATGAAAATGCCGGTCTGGCCAGCTGGTTCGACGCGATGTCGACGAACGGCGAAAAATTTCACGTGCTGGTTCCGGAAGGGCGGGTGCTGGGGGACGTGGAGCGCTGGCTCGGAGTCGCTGACCTGAAGGCCGGAGCGGTGCATCGGCGTGGCGGTCTCACGGTCCAGGTGCTGCCGTTCATCCGGCAGGACCAATACGACCAGTTGCTGTGGTGCTGCGATTTCAACGCGGTGCGTGGCGAAGACTCTTTCGTACGGGCTCAATGGGCGGGCCGGCCGATGCTCTGGCACATTTATCAGCAGGAAGAAGACGTTCACCTGGAAAAGCTCGAGGCGTTTCTCGGGCTCTACACCCGAGAGCTTCCGGACGCAACGCAAAAAGCGATCAACGGTCTCTGGCGGGCCTGGAATGCCGGGCAGGACATGACCGAACACTGGAAAGCTGCGCGCCAACAGGGACCGGAACTGGCCGAACATGCCCGGGCGTGGTGTCTGGAACAGGCCTCACGGCCGGATCTTGCCGCGGCGCTGGTGAAGTTTTATGTAAATTGGATATGATACGCGGCCTAGATTTTTGTCAATCCCATCCAAATTCGGATATTCGCAATGAAAACTGGTAAAGAACTCAAACCCGGTACAGTGATTCGTATCGACAACGATCCTTGGCTGGTTCAGAAAGCTGAATTCACCAAGTCGGGTCGTAACAGCGCGATCATGAAGACCAAGCTGAAAAACCTGCTGACCGGCTACAAGACCGAAACCGTCTACGGTGCGGACGACAAACTGGACGACGTGATCCTCGACCGCAAGGAAGCGACCCTGTCCTTCATCAGCGGCGACACCTACACGTTCATGGACACCACCGACTACACCATGTACGAACTGAACGCCGAAGACATCGAAAGCGTTCTGCCTTTCGTTGAAGAAGGCATGACCGACGTCTGCGAAGCCGTGTTCTTCGAAGAGCGCCTGGTTTCCGTAGAGCTGCCGACCACCATCGTGCGTCAGGTTGACTACACCGAAGGTTCTGCTCGTGGCGACACTTCCGGCAAGGTCATGAAACCTGCCAAACTGAAGAACGGCACCGAGCTGTCGGTGGCTGACTTCATCGAAATCGGCGACATGATCGAAATCGATACCCGCGAAGGCGGTTCCTACAAAGGCCGCGCTAAATAAGCGAAGTCTTGTGTATGAAAAAGCCCGACCATTGAGTCGGGCTTTTTCATTGCTGCTGTCTGGATCATTGGCCGTGAACCCTGTGGATTAGGTCTGCTGCGCAGCCCAGCGGGAGCAAGCTCCCTCGCCACGAAGGTTGCGGCTGGTCCCATCACTTCAAGTGCTGTTTAAGCTCTTCGGACACCTGCAACATCGCCGAACGTACCGCCGGTACTTGGCTGACCACGTTGAGCAGCCCGTAGTCGTGGATCATGCCGTTGTAGCGCACTGCGGTGACCGGAACCCCGGCGGCGTCGAGCTTGCGAGCATAGGCTTCACCCTCGTCACGCAACACATCGGCTTCGGCAGTCTGTACCAGCGCAGGCGGCAGGCCCTTGAGCTGGGCGGTGCTGGCGCGCAATGGCGAAGCGTAGATCTCGTTGCGTTGCCCGGCATCGGTGGTGTAGTTGTCCCAGAACCACTTCATCATGTTCTTGCTGAGGAAGTGCCCTTCGGCGAACTGGTTGTAGGACGCCGTCTCGAAACTGGCGTCGGTTACCGGCCACAGCAGGGCCTGGAAACGGATCGCCGGGGTCCCTTTGTCCTTGGCCATCAGCGCCACGACCGCCGCCATGTTGCCGCCGACACTATTGCCCACGACCGCCAGGCGCTTGCCGTCGACGTTGATCTGCTTGCCGTGCTCGGCCACCCATTTCGTTGCCGCGTAGGCCTGGTTGATCGCCACCGGGTAATGCGCCTCGGGTGACGGTGTGTAGTTGACGAATACCGCGACGGCGCCGGAGCCTGCCACCAGATCCCGAACCAGGCGTTCGTGGGTCGGGAAGTCCCCCAGTACCCAGCCACCGCCGTGGAAGAACATGAACACGGGCAGCTCACCTTTGACCCCGGCCGGGCGGACGATCGTCAGGCTGATCGGCTGACCGTCGACCTGGATAGTCTTCTCGCTGACGTCGGCCTTGGGCAAGGTCAGTTTCACGCCCGCCTGGGCGCCGACCAGAACGGCGCGAGCATCCTTGGGCGAGAGCTGTTCCAACGGCTTGCCGGTCCCGGCGTTCAGTGCATCGAGAAACGCCTGGGTATTGTGTTCCACGATGTTATCGGCGAAGGCGCTGCCGACGCTGAGGGCCAGAAGGGTGCCGGTCAGGACTTTGCTGAGCTTTTTCATGAGTTTCTCCTTGAGTTCGAATTCGGGTCGCTGATTCAGACGGTTACGTGCAGGCGCACATCGACATTGCCGCGGGTGGCGTTGGAGTACGGGCAGACTTGGTGAGCCGCCTCCACCAGACTTTGCGCGTCGGCCTGTTCGAGGCCCGGCAGGCTGATGTGCAAATCGATGTCGAGGCCGAAGCCGCCAGGGATCTGGCCGATGCCGACATGGGCAGTAATCGAGGCGTCGTCTGGGATCTTGCGCTTGCTCTGGCCGGCGACGAATTTCAACGCACCGATGAAGCAGGCCGAGTAACCAGCGGCGAACAGTTGCTCAGGGTTGGTCGCTGCACCGCCTGCACCACCCAGTTCCTTGGGCGTGGCGAGCTTGACGTCGAGGATGTTGTCGCTGGAGATCGCACGACCGTCGCGGCCACCAGTGGAAGTTGCGATTGCGGTGTAGAGAGTTTGCATGATGAGAGCCTCGTTTCTGGTTGGTTTTTTGCGCTAAATGTTTGCGCGCTAAGTAGGTGTGAAGAGAATGTATAGCGCTAATGTTTTGTGCGCAAGATAAATTTTTGGGTTTTTTTAGAAAAATGCAGGCGACGTGGCTGTGACCCTTGATTTAGAGCCGTTCTGGAGGGGAAAAATTTTTCGGATTGGTGATTGCTTCTTGGGACCGGACTGGCGCCATTGCGAGCAGGCTCGCTTCCACAATGGTTACTCGTGTTGACGGGATCCAGGCTGGCTTGGTACCTGTGGGAGCGAGCCTGCTCGCGATGGCGGTGGGTCAGTCAATGAAGACGGTGGATGTGACGGCCTCTCGCGAGCAGGCTCGCTCCCACATTGGATCGCCGACGATAGCAGTGGATGCGCAATCAGAGGCTCTCTTGCAAATGCCCGCGCAGTGTCTGCAGGTCCTCTTGGAGTTTTTTCAGCTGTTCCAGGGTCTGGCCGCTGGCGGCGAGGATGCATTGGGGAATGTCGAGGGCCTTTTCGCGTAAGGCGCGGCCTTTTGCAGTGAGTTCGACAATCACCACGCGCTCGTCTTCCCGGCTGCGGGTGCGGCTGAGCAGGCCCTCGGCCTCCAGGCGCTTGAGCAATGGAGTCAACGAGCCGGGGTCGGTGAGCAGGCGGGCGCTGATTTCACCGACGGTCAAACCGTCGGTTTCCCACAACACCATCATCGCCAGGTATTGCGGATACGTCAGACCCAGGGCCTGTAGCAGCGGCTTGTAGACCTTGGTCATCATCAGGGACGTGGAATGCAGGGCGAAGCAGACCTGGTTATCGAGCAGCAGGGCTGCGCAGGCTTCGGGGGTGTCGCGCTGGGTACTCATGGCAAAACCTTCATTCAGTGAACACTACAAATCTAGCGGGCGAATCTTTAATGCGCCAGATAATTCTGACGTCCCGAACCGAAGTTGCATTTCCCCAATTGCCCGGAATGCGTAGGATAGACGCCTTGGTGAAGGGGAATTGTCTGTGATCGAGAGTCTGGTGTTTGTGGCGTTTGGTGCCTTGTTGGGCACGTTGGGGGGATTGTTCGGCATCGGCGGGGGGCTGATTGCAATTCCGGTGTTGGGGGTATGGTTCGGCCTCGACCAGCAGATGGCCCAGGGGACTGCGCTGGTCATGGTTGTGCCCAATGTGATGCTCGCGTTGTGGCGCTACCACCAGCGCAATCGCATCGAGATGCGCCATGTGCTGCCACTGGCTTCCATGGGGTTCTGCTTCGCCTGGCTTGGCTCGATCTGGGCCGTGGGGATCGATGCGCAGAGCATGCGCCTGGGCTTCGTGGCGTTCCTGATTGTGCTGACGCTCTACAACCTGGTCCGAATGTTCGCCGCCACCACGCCACCTTCGGCGCAGATGCGTTATGGCTGGCCATGGCTGGCTGTGCTGGGGGCGGCGTCGGGAACCATGGGCGGTCTGTTCGGTGTCGGCGGGGCCGTGGTCGCGACGCCGATCCTGACCAGCCTGTTCGGCACCACACAAGTGGTGGCCCAAGGGCTGTCCCTGGCGCTGGCCTTGCCCAGCACCGGCGTGACCCTCGCCACCTATGCCTTTCACCATGAAGTGGACTGGAGCATCGGCCTGCCACTGGCCGTCGGTGGGCTGCTGAGTATCAGCTGGGGGGTAAAAGTTGCCCATGCGTTGCCGGAGAGGCTGTTGCGTGGGCTGTTCTGCGGTTTCCTGGTGCTGTGTGCGGTGATGCTCGCTCTTAAAGTTTGAAGCCTTCAACGATGTGCTCGGCCAGGCACTCGGTGATCGGCGATGGGTTGTGCAAGTTGCGGATCAGCATGATGCTGGCCTCGGGCAGTTCCGGCAGGTCTTCGGCCTCGCCCAGTACGCGCATGTCCGGGGTCAGCAGGCTTTCCAGCTGTGCGGTGATGGCTAGACCGGCGCCCACTACGGCCATCAGCGCCGACAGGCTGGAGCTGTTATATGCCACGCGATAATCGCGGCCCATGGCATCCAGCGCATTACAGGCCCATTGCCGGCAGAAGCAATCACTGTTGAACATCGCCAGCGGCAGCGGTGTTTGTTCATGGACATTGAAGCAGGCGGCTTCCGCCCATACAAAGCGCTCCTTGCGCAACAACTGGCCGATCTCGTCCCCCGGTTTGCGGGTAACGATGGACAGATCAAGATCCTGGCGCAGCAACAATTGCTTGGACGATTCGCAGTGCACTTCAATTTCGATCAAGGGGTAGAACTGGGCAAAGCGCTGCAGGATCCCCGGTAGAAAACGCATCACATAATCGTCCGGCGTGCCGATGCGCACCGTGCCGACCATGTGCGGCTCGCGCAGGGTATTGAACACCTCACTGTGCAGCTTGAGGATCCGCCGGGCGTAACCCAGCAAGACCTGGCCTTCGGCGGTGAGCTTGACCTGACGCCCGTCGCGTTCGAACAGCCGCCGCTGCAATACATCCTCTTCCAGCCGCTTCATCTGCATGCTGACAGCCGACTGGGTGCGATTGACCAGTTCGCCGGCCCGAGTAAATCCGCCCTGGTCGGCGATGGCGACGAAGGTACGCAGCACTTCCGTATCGATACTCGGGTAACTCGACAATTGATCAATCTCCGAGATGTATTGCATAAGAAACATTCGTTGGATTGATCTTAACGTTGGCGAGAGACTTGAGCCATCCCCAACGGAGGACATCACGATGAAAGGTCAAAAAGGTTATCTACTGATAGACAAACTCTCGTCCCACAGCTTTTCGATCAGTGGCCTGCTGCATAAGTTTAGCCGCTGGTACGAATTGCACCACGAACGTGAACTGCTGGCCGGAATGAGCGATGAGGCGCTCAAGGATATCGGCGTCAGCCGTGCCGACGTAGAACGGGAAGTGGTTCGGCCATTCTGGGATGACCCGATGCACAAATGAGCCATCCTTCCCTACACAAACCCCTTATTGGTGAGGTAGGTTGCGAGCAGACAAGGAGATCTCCATGCCCGCGACTCTGTCCTTTACCCTCAAACAGGCCCGGCGTCTGGCGCTGGTCTCCCAAGGATTCAATGGGCGGTCACCGCCGGCTTCGGTGCAATCGACGCATGTCAATCGCCTGATCGAACGCCTGGGCGTGGTGCAGATTGAT
Source organism: Pseudomonas sp. SMN5 (assembly GCF_052041925.1). NCBI lineage: Bacteria > Pseudomonadati > Pseudomonadota > Gammaproteobacteria > Pseudomonadales > Pseudomonadaceae > Pseudomonas > Pseudomonas sp. SMN5. Next base: position 173,578 of record NZ_JBKGGX010000002.1, on the reverse strand, counting down.
TCCGTCAATGCGCTGGTGCGCTCGCATTACCTCCCGCTGTTTTCCCGTCTCGGTCATTACAACCCCGATCTGCTCGATCAAGCGGCCTGGAGCCAGGGGCGACGTCGAACGCTGTTCGAGTATTGGGGACACGAAGCGTCGTTGCTGCCCCTGTCCATGTATCCGTTGATGCGCTGGCGTATGCAGCGTGCGTCGCGTGGCGAGGGGATCTACCAGCAATTGGCGCGGTTCGGCCAGGAGCGGCAGGATGTCATTCATCGGGTCCTGGCTGCGGTCCGCGAGCAGGGTGCGCTGGGGGCGGGCAGCTTGTCCACTCGCCAGGAAAAGGCCGGGCCATGGTGGGATTGGAGTGCCGAAAAACATGCCCTCGAATGGCTGTTCGCTGCGGGTGAAGTCACCGTGGCGGGGCGCCGGGGGTTCGAGCGGCTCTACGACTTGCCGGAACGGGTGTTGCCGGTCGCTGCCCTGCAACAAGTCCTGCCGGACGAAGCCCAGGCCCAGCGCGGTTTGTTGCTTCATGCCGCCGAGGCCTTGGGCGTGGGGACAGAGAAGGACCTGCGCGACTATTTTCGCCTCGAACCGGCTGACAGTCGCGCACGTCTGGCTGAGCTGGAGGAGGCCGGTGAATTGCTGCGCTGCGAGGTCCAGGGCTGGAAGCAACCGGCCTGGTGCCGTCCCGGCGTGAAAATCCCGCGCAAGGTGGCGGCCAGTGCCTTGCTGTCGCCATTCGACTCGCTGGTATGGGAGCGCAGCCGCACCGAGCGGTTGTTCGACTTCCGCTATCGCCTGGAGATCTACACCCCGGCTCACAAACGGGTTTACGGCTATTACGTCCTGCCGTTCCTGCACAACGAGCGCATCGCGGCACGCGTCGACGTGCGGGCGGAGCGGGCCCAGAGGCGGCTGGCGATACATGCCGTACACGAGGAAGCGCCGGGGCTGGACGAGGAGGGGTTGCAGGCCTTGGCGCTGAACCTGCGGCGCATGGCTGATTGGTTGGGGCTGGCGCGGGTGCAGCTTAATTGCCGGCGCGAGGGCGGGGTCCGGCTGGCTGGGGCGTTGGCCCGGATCGGAGGTGACTGAACTGACGCCATCGCGAGCAGGCTCGCTCCCACAGTGGATCGCTGGGGAACGCAAGACCTGAGCACGACTGCTCCCACAGTGGATCTGGGAACACAGGACCTGCGCACGACGCGGTCACTGTGGGAGCGAGCCTGCTCGCGATGAGGGCTTTACAGGCGCTACAAAGTCCGCTGACTCACCGCCTCACCTGCTTCAGCGTCTCGGCAATCAGAAACGCCAGTTCCAACGACTGATCGGCATTCATCCGTGGATCACAGTGGGTATGGTAGCGGTCGGACAGTCCGTCCTCGGTGATCGGCCGGGCGCCGCCGATGCATTCGGTGACGTTCTGCCCGGTCATTTCGATGTGAATACCGCCCGCGTAGGTGCCTTCGGCTTCGTGGGCCTGGAAGAACTGCTTCACCTCGCCGAGGATCTGCGCGAAATCCCGTGTCTTGTAACCGCTGCTGGCCTTGATGGTGTTGCCGTGCATCGGGTCCGAGCTCCACAGCACCTGCTTGCCCTCGCGCTGCACGGCCCGCAACAGCGGTGGCAGGTGCTCGGCAACTTTGTTGGCCCCCATCCGCGCAATCAGGTTCAGGCGGCCCGGATCGTTGTCCGGGTTGAGTACATCGATCAGGCGGATCAAGTCGTCAGGGTCCATGGTAGGCCCGACCTTGACGCCGATCGGGTTGTTCACCCCGCGCAGGAATTCGACATGGGCACCGTCCAGCTGGCGGGTACGGTCGCCGATCCAGAGCATATGGGCCGAGCAGTCGTAGTAGTCGTTGGTCAGGCTGTCGCGGCGTACGAAGGCTTCTTCGTAATTGAGCAGCAACGCTTCGTGGGCGGTAAAGAAACTGGTTTCACGCAGTTGCGGCGAGCTGTCCATGCCGCAGGCACGCATGAACGCCAGGGTTTCATCGATGCGGTCGGCCAGATGGCTGTATTTTTCCGCCAGGGCCGAGTTGGCGATGAAATCCAGGTTCCACTTGTGCACCTGGTGCAGATCGGCAAACCCGCCCTGGGCGAACGCACGCAGCAGGTTCAGGGTCGCGGTGGATTGATGGTACGACTGCAGCAGCCGTTCGGGGTCCGGTATCCGGCTTTTTTCGTCGAAGCCGATGCCGTTGACGATGTCGCCCCGATAGGCCGGCAGGGTCACGCCGTCGATGGTTTCGTCGTTGGCCGAGCGCGGCTTGGCGAATTGACCGGCCATGCGCCCGACCTTGACCACCGGGCAGCCGGCGGCGAAGGTCATGACAATCGCCATTTGCAGCAACACTTTAAAGGTGTCCCGGATCTTCGCCGCCGAGAACTCGGCAAAGCTCTCGGCGCAGTCGCCGCCTTGCAGCAGGAAAGCGCGACCCTGGGTCACCTCGGCGAACTGACGGCGCAACTCCCGCGCTTCACCGGCAAACACCAGTGGCGGATAACTGGCCAGGGTTTGCTCCACCTGCAACAGGTGGGCTGCGTCGGGGTAGCAAGGTTGTTGCTGGATCGGCAGGGCGCGCCAGCTGTCAGGGCTCCAGGGTTGGCTCATCATGATCTCTAGGTGGTTTACGCTCGGACGGCCATGTTAGCAGCAAATTAGTGCGTGACCTGCTTGCGTCGCTTCGCGGACAATCACACTTTTGCCCAGGTTCTGCGCGTTGTCGCAGCCGTCCGGCTGCACCAGGAGTTGAAATGACAGAGGAGCGCGTCGAGCATCTGCTCGCCGAGGTGCATGACGAGTTCGGCATGATCCGAGTCTTCGAAGTGTCCGACTACCGGTTTCTTGAGTTCGGCGATGCCATCGAGCAGAGCTGCGTGTTCACCGCTGATCCGAGCTGGCTTGAATACGACTACACCCGCGCCATGTTGATCGGTGCGTTGTGTCACGAACAGCCGGAGAGCGCGCTGTTCCTCGGGCTCGGCGCCGGGACGCTGACCCAGGCCTGTCTCAAGTTCCTGCCGCTGGAAGACGTCGAAGCCATCGAGTTGCGCCCCGACGTGCCGCGCCTGGCCATCGAATACCTGGGGCTGGACGACGATCCGCGACTGTACATCCGCATCGGCGATGCCCTTGAACTGCTGAGAACCGCCGAACCTGCGGACCTGATTTTCGTCGACCTCTATACCGATGTCGGCCCAGGTGTCGGGCACCTGGCCTGGGGTTTCCTTGAAGATTGCCAGAAGCGCCTCAATCCCGGCGGCTGGCTGGTCATCAACCAATGGGCCACCGACGACGGCAAGCCCTTGGGGGCTGCGCTGTTGCGCGGTTTGTATCACCGGCACTATTGGGAGCTGCCGGTGAAGGAGGGCAACGTGATCCTGATCGTGCCGTCCGACCTGGACCAGGCGCTGGACATGGACGGATTGATCACGCGGGCCGAAGGGCTGGCGCCGCGACTGGGGTATTCGTTGTTGCCGTTGATCAAGGCGATTCGGCCGGCGACTTGACTGGGTGAACAATGCAGGCCCGAGGGCACTGTCCTGTCTTGTGCTCTTATGCTCTTGTGCTCTTGTGGCGAGGGTGCTTGCTCCCGCTGGGGCGCGAAGCGTCCCCCTTCGGTACTGAGCCTGGTTCAAGACGTCTGCGGTGCAGCCAAGCGGGAGCAAGCTCCCTCGCCACGGGTTTCGGGTGTGACAGAGACGCTGTGGCGAACCTTCGTTACCCAGGGTGAACCGATTTAGCCACTGTAAAAAAAGCTCCCTTTTTGACCGAATTCCGGTATAGTGCGCGCCGGCCTTTAGCCGGGCCGCGTCAAGGTAGCGCAATTTCCGAAGTCAGCTTCGGTTGCATGTCCGCACAACGGATGCTTCCTGACGTTCTTTTTCATTCATTCGTTTTCGCAAATCCCCGCCGACAAAGCTGCCAGGGCGACTCTTGAGTCTCAACACGGCATGCGCAGCTTTGGAGCATGGGTCTTTGCGGATGCACTTAGAGGCAGACCCATGACCCAGGAAATCGGCGGCTTCGCCGCTCTTGAACTTCATCCCAATATTGTCGCTGCAGTAGTCGCTACCGGCTATGAAGAGCCTTCGGCCATTCAGCAGCAGTCGATCCCGATCATTCTCGCCGGTCACGATATGATTGGTCAGGCGCAAACCGGTACGGGTAAGACCGCCGCGTTCGCCCTGCCGATCCTGCACCGCATTGATCCGTCCAAGCGCGAGCCGCAAGCTCTGATCCTGGCCCCAACCCGTGAGTTGGCGCTGCAAGTTGCAACCGCTTTCGAAACCTACGCCAAGCAGATGCCAGGCGTGACTGTTGTGGCTGTCTACGGCGGCGCGCCGATGGGCCCGCAACTGAAAGCAATCCGTAATGGCGCACAGATCGTTGTCGCCACCCCGGGCCGTCTGTGCGACCACCTGCGTCGCGACGAAAAAGTCCTTGCCACCGTGAACCACCTGGTTCTGGACGAGGCGGACGAAATGCTCAAGCTGGGCTTCATGGATGACCTGGAAGTCATCTTCAAGGCCATGCCTGAAACCCGTCAGACCGTACTGTTCTCGGCCACCTTGCCGCAGTCGATCCGTGCGATCGCCGAGCGTCACTTGAAAGACCCGAAACACGTCAAGATCCAGAGCAAGACCCAGACCGTCACTGCGATCGAGCAGGCTCACCTGCTGGTCCACGCCGACCAGAAGACCTCTGCCGTACTGAGCCTGCTGGAAGTCGAGGATTTCGACGCGCTGATCATGTTCGTGCGCACCAAGCAAGCGACCCTGGACCTGGCCAGCGCCCTGGAAGCCAAAGGCTACAAGGCCGCTGCGTTGAACGGTGACATCGCCCAGAACCAGCGTGAGCGCGTTATCGACTCCCTCAAGGATGGCCGTCTGGACATCGTTGTGGCGACCGACGTCGCGGCCCGTGGCCTGGACGTTCCGCGCATCACCCACGTATTCAACGTGGACATGCCGTACGATCCGGAATCCTACGTTCACCGTATCGGTCGTACCGGCCGCGCCGGTCGCGAAGGTCGTGCCCTGCTGCTGGTCACCCCGCGTGAGCGTCGCATGCTGCAAGTGATCGAACGTGTGACCGGCCAGCGAGTCGCCGAAGTTCGTCTGCCGGACGCGCAAGCTGTTCTGGATGCACGCATCAAGAAACTGACTAACAGCCTGTCGCCGCTGGTGGCCGACGCCGAATCGACCCACGGTGATCTGCTTGATCGCCTGACCGCCGACATCGGCTGCTCCCCACGTGCCCTGGCCGCTGCCCTGCTGCGCAAGGCCACCAACGGTCAGGCGCTGAACCTGGCGGCAATCGAGAAAGAGCGTCCGCTGGTGCCGAACAGCACACCGCGTGGCGATCGTCCTGAGCGCAGCGGTGATCGTCCGGACCGTGGTGATCGCGAGCGTCGTGCACCGATCCCGCTGGCCGAAGGTCGGGCTCGCTGCCGTACTGCGCTGGGCGCCCGTGACGGTATCGCCGCCAAGAACCTGCTGGGCGCCATCCTCAACGAGGGTGGCCTGGCGCGTGAAGCCATCGGTCGCATCCAGGTGCGTGACAGCTTCAGCCTCGTGGAGCTGCCGGAAGATGGCCTGGAGAAGTTGCTGGCCAAGCTCAAGGACACCCGCGTAGCCGGCAAGCAACTCAAGCTGCGTCGCTATCGCGAAGACTGATCGGCCTCCGGGCTGATTGATCGAGCATGAAAAATCCCCGACTGGTTCGGGGATTTTTTTTGCCTGTTGGTTTGCGGGCTTTCAGGGTGATCGGCGTTGTTTCATTCGCGAGCAGGCTCGCGCCCCACACCGGATCTATGGCGCTTACAAATTCCCTGTGGGAGCGAGCCTGCTCGCGATCAAGGCGATTCGGTCCACCCTCAATCGAACCGATAGATGTCCATTCCCAACGCCCCCATCGTGAAACCTTGATGAGCCACGCTGAATAACCCGCCGGCCCCACGGGCGAAATACAGCGGCAACAGGTGCTCGTCGCTGGGATGGCTGCGCACGGCATTGGGGGCCTGGCGACGGTAGTCATGCAGTGCCGGTCCATCATCCGCCGCCAGTTTCTCGACCATCCAATCGCGAAAAGCCTTGGCCCAGGGCTCGATGCTTTCGGGGTCGGCGTTCCAGTCCAGGTCGCGCAGGTTGTGGGTGATGCTGCCGGAGCCGATCAGCAGGATACCTTGCTCGCGCAGACTCGCCAGGGCCTGGCCGACTTGCGTCTGTAATGCCGGGCCGTGGCGACTGGGCAGCGACACCTGGACCACCGGGATATCGGCTTCGGGATACATCAGGGATAAAGGCACCCAGACGCCGTGGTCGGACGGTCGCTGATGGTCGAGGCGCGCCGGCAAGCGTGCGGCATTGAGCTGCTCGCTCACTTGCGCGGCCAGGTCCGGATCACCCGGCGCGGGGTATTGCACCGCATACAGGGCCGGTGGAAAACCTGCGAAGTCGTGCCAGGTGCGGGGTCGCGGGTTGGCACTGACCAACAGCTCGTCACTTTCCCAGTGGGCGGACACGATGACGATAGACTTGGGCCTGGGCAGTTGCGCGGCCAGGCGAGCCAGCGCCGGGCCGCTGGCGCCGGGCTCCAGGGCGAGCATCGGTGAGCCGTGGGAGATGAACAGGCTGGGCAGCATGAAAGGACTCCAGAGCGTTAAGATGTCGCCATCTTCCGTCAGGTCAATCATCTAAATCTAATACATGTTTTAGCCCGGTTTGATCGATTTTTTGGAGCGAATCATGGAACCCGAGTTTTGGCATAAGCGTTGGTCATCGAATCAGATCGGCTTTCATTTGCCCGAGGTGAACCCCTATCTGCAACGGTTTTGGCCGCAACTGGGTCTGGCGCAGGGCAGTCGGGTGTTGGTGCCGTTGTGTGGTAAGAGCCTGGACCTGTTGTGGCTGGCCCGGCAGGGGTATTCAGTGCTTGGCGTGGAATTGTCGGAAAAAGCCGCTGCGGATTTTTTCCAGGAGCATCAACTGCAGCCCAGCATCAGTGAGGAGGGCGCATTCAAGGTCTTTCGCGCCGAAAACATCGAAATTCGTTGCGGAGATTTCTTTGCCCTCAGTCCGCAGGAAGTGGCCGACTGCGTGGCACTGTATGACCGTGCCGCGTTGATCGCCTTGCCCATGCCGATGCGTGAGCGGTATGCAGCGCATTTGCAGGCGATCCTGCCAGGCTGCGTCGGGCTGCTGATTACCCTGGATTACGACCAGGCCGAAATGCCCGGCCCGCCTTTTGCCGTGGATGATGCCGAGGTGCAGCGGTTGTTGGGGGGCAATTGGCAGCTGGAGGTCTTGCAGGAGCAGGATGTGCTAGGGGAAAGCTGGAAGTTTTTGCAGGCCGGGGTGACCCGGCTGGATGAGCGGGTTTATCGGGTTTCCGGTTATTGACGTGGTCTGCAATGGCTTTATCGCGAGCAGGCTCGCTTCCACACTGGATCTATGGCGTTTATAAATCCCTGTGGGAGCGAGCCTGCTCGCGATGAAGCCAGTCAGGCGTAAAAAAGCCCGCATCGCTGCGGGCTTCTGAGACGCTGGCTATCAACCGCGACGACGCAGCGCGTCGATACGCTCTTCCAGCGGCGGATGGCTCATGAACATCCGAGCCAGGCCCTGCTTGATGCCACCGTTGATGCCGAAGGCATTCAGCGTGTCGGGCATATGGACCGGCAGGCCTTGTTCGGCGCGAAGGCGTTGCAGCGCGCCGATCATGGCAGTGGTGCCGGCCAGCTGTGCACCGGCTTCGTCGGCGCGGAATTCGCGTTTGCGCGAGAACCACATGACGATGGCGCTGGCGAGGAAGCCCAGTACCAGCTCGGCGAAAATGGTTGCCACGTAGTAGGCGATGCCTTGGCCTTCCTCGTTCTTGAAGATCACCTTGTCGACGAAGTTGCCGATGATCCGGGCGAAGAACATTACGAAGGTGTTCACCACGCCCTGGACCAGCGCCAGGGTCACCATGTCGCCGTTGGCAACGTGGCCGATCTCGTGGGCCAGCACGGCCTTGACTTCCTCGGTGGAGAATCGCTCGAGCAGACCCTGGCTGACGGCGACCAAAGCGTCGTTCTTGTTCCAGCCGGTGGCGAAGGCGTTGGCCTCGTAGGCCGGGAAGATCCCGACTTCCGGCATCTTGATCCCGGCTTCCCGGGACAGTTGCTCGACGGTTTGCAGAAGCCATTGTTCATGGCGGGTGCGCGGCTGGCTGATGATCTGGGTGCCGGTGCTCATCTTCGCCATCCACTTGGAGATGAACAGCGAGAACAGGGAGCCGGCGAAGCCGAACACCGCACAGAAGATCAACAGCTGATTGAGGTTGAGATCAATCCCGTTGGCCGCCATGAACCCGTTGAAGCCAAACAGGCTCAGGGTGATGCTGGCAATCAGCACGACCGCCAGGTTAGTGGCCAGGAACAGCAGGATGCGCATCATGGTTGTGGAAATCTCCTCATGCTAAAGATGTAGCGTCATGCGGGTATATAAGGTGCTGCCGCTGGCTATTCAACTCGCTGACTATTTCAAACTATGTCCTACAAGCGTCCTAAATGTTTGAAAGACTTTTCTGAAAGTGAGCGAGGAAAAGAAATCTTATGTGGATGCCCCGTGAACGTTGGACACGGCCGTCCTTGGCTGCCCAGTCTCAAGTGTAGGAGCCTTGCCGGAATCTTCTGAACGGATATGTTGCTGAATCAGACAGCGTGCGAGACGAAGGCGTCCCGCACGCTTTGTGGACTACTGACGATAGGACTTGAGGAAGTGACCGATCCGGCCAATGGCCTGTTCCAGATCATCGACCCGGGGCAGGGTCACGACGCGGAAGTGATCCGGCCACGGCCAGTTGAATGCCGTGCCCTGGACCACCAGCAGCTTCTCGGACAGCAGCAGGTCGAGGACGAATTTTTCATCGTTGTGGATCGGGCAGACCTTGGGATCGATCCGCGGGAAGGCATATAGCGCGCCCATTGGCTTGACGCAGCTGACGCCAGGGATGTCGTTGAGCAGTTCCCAGGTGCGATTGCGTTGCTCCAGCAGCCGGCCCTGGGGCAGGACCAGGTCGTTGATGCTCTGGTAGCCGCCCAGCGCGGTCTGGATCGCATGTTGGCTCGGCACGTTGGCGCACAGGCGCATGTTGGCGAGCATGTCGATGCCTTCGATGTAGCTCTGGGCATGCTGCTTGGGCCCGGAGATGGCGATCCAGCCGGAGCGGAAACCCGCGACCCGGTAGGATTTGGACAGGCCGTTGAAGGTCAGGCACAGCAGGTCCGGAGCCAGGGACGCGGTGCAGACATGCACGGCATCGTCGTAGAGGATCTTGTCGTAGATTTCGTCGGAGAACACCACCAGGTTGTGCTGGCGGGCCAGTTCCAGCATGCCCAGCAGCACTTCCCGGGAATACACGGCGCCGGTGGGGTTGTTCGGGTTGATGATCACCAGCGCCTTGGTGTTCGGGGTGATCTTGGCCTTGATGTCCGCCAGGTCCGGGAACCAGTTGGCCTGTTCGTCGCACAGGTAATGCACCGGGTTACCGCCGGACAAGCTCACGGCGGCGGTCCACAACGGATAGTCAGGCGCCGGCACCAGCACTTCGTCACCGTTGTTGAGCAGGGCCTGCATCGACATCACGATCAGCTCGGACACCCCGTTACCCAGGTAGATGTCTTCGATGCCAATGCCTTCGACCTGCTTTTGCTGGTAGTACTGCATCACCGCCTTGCGTGCGCTGAACAGGCCTTTGGAGTCGCTGTAGCCCTGGGCGGTCGGCAGGTTGCGGATGACGTCCTGGAGGATTTCATCGGGCGCTTCGAAACCAAAGGGCGCCGGGTTGCCAATGTTCAGCTTGAGGATGCGATGGCCTTCCTCTTCCAGGCGTTTGGCGTGCTTGAGCACCGGGCCGCGAATGTCGTAGCAGACGTTGGCGAGCTTGTTCGATTTGCTGACCTGCATGGCGATGTGTTCCCGAAAATGAACGATCCAGGCGGCGTATGAACTACCGTACTGGGATTGCTGCGTCTGTGCCCGGGCCTGACGCGGCGTAGGCGTCACAATCCGTTTGAATGCGCGTGACGTGACTGCCAGACTGGCGCCTGACGAGGCGCAATCATACGTGCCGCCCGATCTGCTTAAAAGCGTCGGATCGGGCTTTTTCAATTGCCGAGGTAGGACGATGGAAAAGTTGGAAAAAACCCTTGAAGAATGGCGCGCCATGCTCGATCCGGAGCAATACAACGTCTGCCGCCTGAAGGGCACTGAGCGCCCATTCTCCGGCAAGTACAACGCTACCAAGACCGACGGCGTGTACCACTGCATCTGCTGCAATGAGCCTCTGTTCGATTCACGGACCAAGTTCGATTCCGGCTGTGGCTGGCCGAGTTTCTACGCGCCGATCGAGGGCAGCGCCGTGGTGGAAGTGCGGGATGTCAGCCACGGGATGATCCGCACCGAAGTGGTCTGTGCCAAATGCGATGCGCACCTGGGCCACGTCTTCCCGGACGGTCCACCGCCCACGGGGCTGCGGTATTGCATCAACTCGGTGTGCCTGGATCTGGTTCCTCGCGAGTAACCACCGAAGGCCTGGTACCAACCGATTTTGCGCGCCAGCCAGTTGCTTACCTGCGGCGAGGGAGCTTGCTCCCGCTGGGTGGCGCAGCCGCCCCAATAGCACCTGATACGGTTCGATCGAGCGTGGTGATCGATTTGCGGCTGCTTCGCAGCCGAGCGGGAGCAAGCTCCCTCGCCACGGGGGGCAATGCCTGAGGCCACGTTTATGATGAGTTATTACTTTCAATGATTAAATTGTACGCAATTCAATTGCTCGCTATTTTCAGCGTTCAACCTTTAATCGGAGCCGTGCCATGAGCGACAACTTACTGAGCATCCCGTGCACCACCATCAAGGGCGAGCAAAAGACCCTTGCCGATTTCGCCGGCAAGGCGGTGTTGGTGGTCAACACTGCCAGCCAGTGCGGTTTCACTCCGCAATACAAGGGACTGGAGGCGTTGTGGCAGACCTACAAGGACCGGGGCCTGGTGGTGCTGGGCTTTCCCTGCAATCAGTTCGGCAAGCAGGAACCGGGCAATGAAGGAGCGATCAGCGAGTTCTGCGAGCTGAACTACGGCGTGAGTTTTCCACTGTTCAAGAAAATCGAGGTCAACGGTGCCGACGCCCATCCGTTGTTCGTCCAGCTTAAGCAGCGAGCGCCCGGTGTGTTGGGATCCAAAGGGATCAAGTGGAATTTCACCAAGTTCCTGATTGGCAAGGACGGTCAGGTGGTCAAGCGGTTTGCCCCGACCACCAAACCCCAGGATCTCACCGGCGAGATCGAAGCACTGCTCAAATGAATGACCTGTCAGCCGATTCCCTGAAGCTCGACAGCCAGTTGTGCTTCAAGCTGTATGCCGCATCGCGGGCGGTGATCCGGGGCTACAAGCCGATGCTCGACCAGCTCGGCCTGACCTATCCGCAGTACCTGGCGATGCTGGTGCTGTGGGAGTGGCACGACACGGCGCCGGAACAACCGACGGTCAAGGCCTTGGGTGAACGCCTGCTGCTGGATTCCGGCACGTTGACGCCGTTGCTCAAGCGCCTGCAACAGCTGGACCTGATCCAGCGCCAGCGTTCGGCCCGGGATGAGCGGGAAGTGCACCTGAGCCTGTCGGAGCAAGGCCGGGTATTGCGCGACCAGGTTGCTCCACTAAAGGCGCGCCTGTTATGCGAAAGCGGGGTTGACCTGGACCGCCTCGGCACGTTGCGAGACGGTCTCGATCACCTGCTGGGACAAATCAAAGCGCTGACGTAGTCGGCACCCACTGGTCAAGGACCGCCGCCAGTTCTTCGCGACGAAACGGCTTGGACAAGTAATCGTTCATGCCCGATGCCCGGCAGCGCTCGCGCTCCTCGGGCATGGCATTGGCCGTCAACGCCACGATAGGCAACTCCGGCCAACGCCCGCTCTGGCGGATCTGCCGGCTGGCCTCATAGCCGTCCATCACCGGCATGTTGCAATCCATCAGCACCAGGTCGAAAACCCGCTGCTCAAGCTGGCCCAGGGCTTCGGCGCCGTGGGCCGCGACGGTGACCTCGCAACCCAGTTTCACCAACATGCCCTTGGCCACCAGCTGGTTCACCGGATTGTCCTCCACCAGCAGCACCCGTCCGCGGCGGGACGGGATCTGGGTTTCGATTTGCGCCTCGTTGATGGTGGTCGCCTCGCTTTGCAAGGCGCGCCGCAGAATCTGATGCAGCGCATGGCGCGCCAGGGGCCGGGCCTGCTGGATCAGTGGTGCGAGGGCGGCGGCTTCTTCGCCGGGCATGAAGCTGCCGTAGGCGGTGACCAGCAGGATCGGCGCGCTAAACGTCGGTCGCAGGTTGAACAGGCATTCCGGACAGTCTGTAATCAGCACGTCGGGCGCGAGACCCAGCAACCCGTCATCGACCGAGCGCCTTACATAGTCCAGCCCCCAGCCCGGTAGCTGCATCTGCAGCAACTCGGCCAGGCCGCTGCTGCCGGCGGTAATGGCGACGACATTGCCCCGCAGCGGCTCGAGCGGCGTGGCCGGTGTGTGACAGGGCAGGGGCAGGTCAGCGCAGAACTGGCTGCCGAAGCCGGCTTCGGAGCTGATGGTCAAACGGCCCTGCATGGCTTCGCAAAGGTTGTAGGTCAGCGCCAGGCCCAGGCCGGTACCGCCGAACTGACGAGTGATGCCGGCACCGGCCTGGGTGAATGGCTGCAGGATCCGCGCCTGGGCCTCCTTGGGGATACCGATGCCCGTGTCGCAGACCTCGATGCGCACGCCGCCGTCGTAATGGCTCAACTTCACATCGACCCGGCCGAAGCGGGTGAACTTCAGCGCGTTGGACAGCAGGTTGCTGACGATCTGGCGCACCCGGGTCGGGTCACCCAGCACCTGCGCCGGGAACTGCGGGTCGATCAGGCAGGCGAGCTCGACGCTGGGCGCGGCGTTTTGCGAAAGCAGGTTGGCGGTGTCCTCGATCAGGGAGCCGAGGTCGAACGGGATACGTTCGAGCTCCAGCTGGCCTGCGTCGAATTTCGACAGGTCGAGGATGTCGTTAAGCAGCTCCACCAGGACCTTGCCCGAGTCATGGGCAATCGACAATTGCTGCTGCTGTTCGGCCGTCAGCGGGCCATCGAGAGACAACGCAATCATCCCCAGCAGGCCATTGAGCGGCGTGCGGATTTCATGGCTCATGTTGGCGAGGAAAGCGGAGCGAGCCTCGGCCATGTCCAGGGCGGTGCGCCGGGCCACCTCCAACTCCTCGTTGGATTGACTGAGACGCGCATTGATCGCCTTCAGTTCGGCGGTGCGGGCCGAGACGATGTTTTCCAGTTGGGCCAGGTATTCGGTCAGGCGATTTTCAGCGGTGCGTCGCTGCTGGATTTCGGTGGCGATGTTTTCGAACTGCTGGTTGGCGACGGACACCAGTACGCCGATTTCATCGGACTGGTGACCGGACGGACATTCCAGGCGATTCTGCTCGCTGCTGCCGGGGTCGCGGCTGCTCAGCTCGCGGATCACCCGCACCAGCGGCTTGGTCAGCATCACATAGAACAGCGCCAGCAACAGGCCGGTGAGAATCAGGCTGCGGGCGAAGCCGTTGAGCAACGTGACCTCGGCACGGCGCAGAAAGCGCGCGCCGAACGCGTAGGTATCGACGTCCAGGCGCAATACGCCCAGGGACTCGTTGGGCAGATGGTCCAGGTAGAGCCGGTCCTCGAACTGACGCTGGGCGCCGAACATGAAGTCGCTGATGAACCGATAGCTGCTTTGCAGTTCCGGCCGCTTGACGCTGGCGAGTACGATTTTGTTGTTGTCGACCAGTTCGGCGCCGATGATGGCCGGTGAGCGCAACAAGCCCATGGACAGCTCCTGGGCAAGTTCGGCGTCGATGTTGTAGGCGATGCGCGAGGCCGGGTTGTGGCTGATTTCCAGCAACGACAGGATTTCCCGGTTGATCGAGGCGTCTTCACTGGCATAATCGATGCCGATCTGCATCAGGCTGAGCAAGGTGCCCAGCACGAAGCCCACCAGGACGGTCAGGCGTGCCTGCTTGTAAGACAGCCGCTGGGTGAATCTGATGTCCATTGAGTGCTGAACCACTTACGTTTCCCTTCGCCGCTCAAGCATAGCTGATCATCTCTGAATACCGGTGCAACCGGTTTGTGTTGTGTGTGGGGTAGACCCGCCATTGGATACGGCGTTTCGTTGCTGTAGCGCCATCATTACTGTGAACGTGCCCGAGGAGAAGAAGTGGACTCGCGATTGAATGCTTTTCTTGAGCGCGCCGATGCCGTGCTGGCCCGGATCGAGCCTCTGTTGCCGGCGCCGCGCCCTGACATCGACTGGACCCAGACCCTGGCCGCCCGTTGGCAACGAGACGGACGCAGCGGCTACCTGCTGCCGCTGCAGGTCAGCCTCGACATGCGTCTGTCGGACCTGATCGGCGTCGACCGCCAGGTCGAACAGTTGGGCCGCAACACCCGGCAGTTCATCGATGGCATGCCGGCCAACCATGCATTGCTCTGGGGCTCGCGTGGCACCGGTAAATCGTCGCTGGTGCGCGCGCTGTTGGCCGAGCACGCCGGGCAGGGCCTGCGGTTGATCGAGATCGAGCGCGATCACCTGGCCGACCTGCCTCGGGTGGTCGAGCAGGTGGCGAAACTGCCCCAGCGTTTCGTATTGTTCTGCGATGACCTGTCGTTCGAGTCCGGCGAGGGCGACTACCGCGTGCTCAAAAGCGTGCTGGACGGGTCCCTCGAACAGGCACCGGACAACGTGCTGCTGTACGCCACCTCCAACCGCCGTCACCTGGTGCCGGAAAAGGAAAGCGATAACGAGAACTGGAAGCGGGTCGACGGCGAACTCCACCCCAGCGAAGCGGTGGAGGACAAGATCGCCTTGTCCGACCGATTCGGCTTGTGGCTGTCGTTTTATCCGTTCACCCAGGAGCATTTCCTCAACGTGGTGGAACACTGGATCGGCGAACTGGCGGCCAAGGCCGGACTGGTCTGGCAACGCGACGAGGCGCTGGACATCCAGGCGGTGCGCTGGGCCACCGGACGCGGCAACCGCAACGGACGTTGCGCCTATCAGTTTGCCCGGTATTGGGTAGGCCTCAAGTTGCTGGAGCACAAGGCATGATCGATTTGAAAAGCACCGGCCAGGGCCTCGATGGCTACGGTCTGTTAGCGGCACAGTTGCAATCCCTGCTGGCGGATGAGCGTGATTTCATCGCCAACGCCGCGCAATTCTCGGCCTTCCTGTTCAGTCAGTTGGAAGACTTGAATTGGGCCGGCTTCTATCTCAATCGCAACGAAGAATTGGTGCTGGGGCCGTTCCAGGGCCAGATTGCCTGCGTGCGGATTCCCTTCGGTCGCGGCGTCTGTGGTACGGCGGCGGCGACGTTGCAAACCCAGCGCGTCGAAGACGTGCATGCATTCCCCGGACACATCGCGTGCGACAGCGCATCGAACAGCGAGTTGGTGGTGCCGCTGGTCAAGGACGGACGCCTGATCGGCGTGCTCGACCTGGACAGCCCGAAACTGGCGCGCTTTACCGAGCATGACCAGGCCGGCATCGAGCAGCTGGCCGGGATATTCCTGCGCCTGACGGACTGCTGAGCGGCTCCTTGAGGCAGGGCTCACGGCTTGAGCCCTGCAATGACCAGCAGGCGCTGTGGATCGACCTCATCGATCTGGTGCGGATCGAGAAACTGCTCGGCGTAACGCAGATAAATCCTTTCTTCGATGAATAACCCGAACAGCTCGGGGTCGATGTGGGCGTCACGGCACATGGTCGCCATGATCCCCAGCGCTTCGCTCAGTTTCTTGGCTTTCTTGTAGGGGCGGTCAGCGGCGGTCAATGCCTCGAAGATATCCGCAATGGCCATCATGCGCGCCGGCAAGCTCATCTGCTCGCGCTTGAGCCGCTTGGGGTAACCGCTGCCGTCCATTTTCTCGTGATGACCGCCGGCAATCTCCGCCACGTTGTCCAGATGACTGGGGAAAGGCAACTGGCTGAGCATCAGGATCGTCTGCACCATGTGATGATTGATTACGTAGCGTTCTTCGCGGGTCAGCGTGCCCCGGGTGATGCTCAGGTTGTAGAGTTCGCCTCGGTTGTATTTCCATTGCGGCACATCGAGCTGGAAGCCCCAGGGGTTGTCCGGTGCAATCAGTTCGGCGTCGTGCCGTTCCAGCAGGTGCTCCGGCTTGTCCGCCAGTAATGCTTCGGTGACCGGCAGGGTTGGCCTGGATGTACGCTCCTGCCGCCGGTTCTCTTCCCAGGAAACCCCCAGGCGATCATCCAGCGTGCGGGTCCAGGTGCGCCGAGCGATGTTTTGCAAGCGTTGCAGGTCAGCCTCGGCCATGGCCTCCGAGCCCAGGTTGCAGTGGGCGACAAAGGCAAAGTCGTCATCCAGGGCTGCCAACGTCGCGTCGCGGCGCCGGGCGAGGTCAGAAGGTTCGCCGCCCGTTGCCACGGCTTGCCAATAGTCGACCCAGGCGTCGCGCTTGAGCACCTCGAAGCGGGTGCGGATTTCGTGGATCCGGTCGTTCAGCGTCTCAAGCTTGGTGGCCTTGTCGACGACGTATTCCGGTGTGGTGACCTTGCCGCAATCATGCAGCCAGGCCGCGATGTGCAAGGCTTCCCATTCATCTTCAGTGGGCCGGTAAGTGTCGAACGCCGGCGCCTGGCTGGCCGCTGCGGCCTGGGCAAGCATCAGTGTCAAGGCCGGCACCCGTTGGCAGTGGCCACCGGTGTAGGGACTCTTGGCGTCAATCGCGCCGGCGAGCAGTTGGATGAACGAGTCCAACAGTTGCTTTTGCCTGGCTTGCAGACGCTGGCCTTCAATGCTCACCGTCGCAGCGCCCGACACGGCCTGCAAAAAGGCGATGCGGTCCGGTTGCAGTTTCTCGAGGTCCGCTTCGGTGCCGCTGTCATTGATCAGCAGCACCAGGAACCCGATGGTTTCGTAGTGACGGTTGCGCAGGCGGATACCGATCAGGTGCACGCGCGGCGCGTCCAGTGCCCGCAGGACACTCTGCAAGTCGGCAGCCTGTTCAAAGCCCAGGGAGGCGACCAGGTTTTCCGCCACAGCCAGCTGCTGGAGCCATTGCGGGCTGGCGTCCCCTTGAAGCTCGTAGCCTTGCAGTTTGAACGCGTCCAGATCCCGTGGGGTGCCATCGATCACCAGCCCATACGGCTTGACCCGGTTGTCGTCGTTTTCCCGCAGGTAGATCAGCCCGGCCTGGGCCTGGCCGATTTTCACAGTCTCGAACAGCACCCGCTCCAGCAACGGGGCGAAACGGGTTTCGGCGCGCAGGCTGGCGGTGATTTCAAAGAAACTCGCCAGGGTTTCCTTCATGCGCGCCATCGACACGCTCAACTGATCGACCTCCAGCACCGGGGAGCGACGCGACACCGGGTAATTGAAATCGAAGCTGCGGATGGCATCGGCTTCCTGCACCAGTGCCCGCAGGGGCTTGACCAGGATTCGTGAGGTCAGCCAGCCCAGTGGCAGGCACATCAGCAAGGTAGCCAGCGTAATGAGTGCGCCTTGCCAGCGCAGGCGATAGGCATCGTCCAACAACTCATCCTCGGGCACCAGCAGCGCCAGTTCCAGGCCTTGCGGCCCGCCTTCCTGCATGTGGCTGCGGGACACGATCCATCGGCGTCCGACCGCTTCCAGGCGCGGGGCATCGTGGGGAGCGTCGAGTGCGGCGGCGATAGCCGGGTTGAGATCCCTGGCCTTGATCAGGCGCGCCGACTGGCTGTCGGCCACGATCCGGGCGCTGTCGGGATAGCCGACCGCGTTGCCCTTGGGGTCGAGCAATACGATTTCGGTACCTGGGGTTACCTTATGTTTGGCCAGCGTTTCGGACAGGGCCGCCAGCGTCAGGTCGGCCCCGATGACGGCCCGCTCACCGCTGCGCCGGGCGAGCGTGGTGCCGATGTTACGGGTGGAAAAGAACACGTAGGGTTCGGTGGTGATTTGCTCGGGACTTTCCATTGCGCTGCGAAACCAGCCGCGGCTGCGGGGATCGAAGGTCTCGCCGGTGAGGTCCTGGCGACTGATGAGGACCAGGGCGTCGTCATAGAACAGCGACTGGGAATGCAGCGGTTCGGCGTTGTTTGCCTGCTCCACGGTCCAGACCTGGTAGGCCGCGTTGGCGGGAGCCTTCAAGTCGGTCCTCAGGGTTTCGCTGCGCAGTGGCCGGACCATCAGGAAGTTGCCGTCGCTGTCGCCCAGGTACAGCGACGCCAGGTCCGGGTTGTCTCGCAGTGCCTGACTGAAAGGCGTGAGCAAGGCCAGGCGCTGGGTAGTCCCGGGTGCTTGGGGCGCCGGATAGTCGGCCAGCAAGCCCAGCAAATGGCGGATCGGTTCGTAGGTGTCGTACAGGTCCAGGCGCACATCCTGTTCAATCCGGTTAAACAGTTTTTCACTGCTGGACAGGATGATCTGCGTGGTTTGCTGGTAGTTGAAAACGCCCAGCACAGTCCCGGTGAGCAACAGCAGCAAGGTGAACATCACACTGATGTGGACGTGCAGGGGAAACCGGCGTTTTTCCGGAGGCGGTGCGCTGGGCATTGCAGTCACTCCAAGTGAAAGGGGTGCTCTCATCAGTTCCTTGCGTGAAGGGGAAACCGATCGAGAACACCCCTGGTACGCACTGCTGCGAACAGCATAGTAAACACCGGATTATTTTGCCTTGGCGATCTCCATGCCCAAGGCCTGCTCAAGTTCGGTCATGGCGTGGTCGAGGGCCTGGATACACGCGTCGATCTGTCCAGGTGCCTGCTCTTGGCGACAGGCCTGCTCCAGGGCTTCGCACCGCTGGATCAGCACGGTTGCCTGGACGATTCGGGCCACGCCTTTTATCTTGTGCGCCGTTTCTGTCAGCGCCTGGCGGCTGCCCTGCCGGGCGACCTGAAGCAACTCCTGACGGTCTGCTCGACTGCTACTGAACAGTTCGCTCAACAAGCGCCGCGTGGAAGAAGGGTCGCCACCGGTCAGCGCCTGCAGGCTCTGCACGCTGAAGACCTCGGGGCGGACGGTTGCGTTGACGTTCTTGATCCACTGGCTCAGGGCGTTCAGGCTGATCGGTTTGAACAGACAGTCGTCCATTCCGGCGTCCCGACAGCGTTGCTTTTCCTCCGGTTGCGCATTGGCGGTGAATCCCAGGATGGTGCAAGGCGGCCGTTGGCTTTCGGTCTCATCGCGGCGAATCGACCGGGCCAGCTCGTAGCCGCTCATGATGGGCATGTTGCAATCGGCGATGACCAGGTCGAAGTGCCCGTTGCGCCACATCTCGAGCCCATGGCCGCCATCGTGGGCGACCTGATAGCGGTGGCCCAGGTATTCCAGTTGCTGCGACATCAACAGGCGGTTGGCGGGATGGTCGTCCACCACCAGGATGTCCAGGGCCGTTGCGGCTGTTTCGATCGCCGGTTCCAGGGATATGCCAGGCGTCGCGGGTGGCAGGGTCGTCAAGCGCAGGCAGACCTGGACCTGGGTACCGATGCCCGGCTGGCTGTTCATGTGCAGGCTGCCACCCATCATCCGGCACAGGTTACGGCTGATCACCAGCCCCAGGCCTGCGCCTTTGCGGGCCATTCGACTGGTGTTGTCGATCTGGGCGAACGGTTCGAACAGCCGTTGCAGATCGGCCGGGCTGATCCCGATGCCGCTGTCGCTGACCTCCAGTTGCAGGCGCAGGACATTGTCCTCGGCGGTTCGAGACAAGCGGACCTTCACCCGGACCTGACCCTTTTCGGTGAATTTGAGGGCATTGCTGATCAGGTTCGACAGCACCTGCTTGAAGCGCAACGGGTCGATCAAGACGTCCGGACTGCCTTCGGTGGTATCGAACTGCAGCGATAAACCGACGTTCTTCTGTCTCGCCACACCTTCGAATACCCGTATGACCGATTGCAGCATGGCCCTGAGATTGACCCGTTCGGGCGCCAGACTCAGATGGCCCGATTCGATACGGGCGATGTCCAGGATGTCGCCGATCAGTTCGAGCATCCCGGATGCCGACTCATAGGCCACTTCGATGGACGAACGATCCACATGGCCTTTGTCGGCCTGTTTGAGTGCCAGTTCCAGCATGCCGATCACGGCATTCATCGGGGTGCGGATTTCGTGGCTCATGGTCGCCAGGAACGTGCTCTTGGCCCGGTTGGCGTCTTCGGCCTGTTGCTTGGAGGCGCGCAGCTGTTCGAACAGTTGTCGCCGCTCGCTGATGTCGATCCAGCCGCCGATGATGCCTTGTACCTGGGCGGCCGAGTTTCGGTAGGGGAGGATCCAATGGTAGATCGTCAGTTGCCGGTCGCCGATGTGCAAGGGCCGGTCCATGATCAGGGGAGTCCCTTCGCGCATGACGCGCTGGTAATCGGCCTGGTATTGCTGCGCTTCGAAGGCGTTGCTCATCGAGCCCGACATCACATCCTTGCCGAGGATGTCCTCGCGCCGTGCATCGAAGGTCTCCAGGTAACTGTCGTTGCAGCTTTGCAGCAAGCCGTTGCGATCCCTCACGTAAATCGGATGGGGCGTGCCGTTGAGCAGGGCGTGCATGAACTCCAGTTGGTCATTGAGGGCCAGTTCCGCCCGTTGACGTTGCCGGATCTGGCGCTGCATGTAGGCGTTCCAGGCCAGCGACAGCAGCAACAGCAAACCGACACCCGCCACGATCTGGAAGAACAAGCGGTTATAGGTGCGCCAGGTGTGTTCCGATGCCGAGACGTAACCACGCCAACGATTGTTGATGACGCCCAGTTCATCGGGGTCGATGCTGGTCAGCGCCTTGTCGAGTATCGCGCTGAGCTCGGTGGCATTTTTTGCGGTGGCCAGGGAGAACAGGGCTTGCTGGGTGCCGACCGTGCTGCTGATCTGCAACCGGTCGTGCAGCCTGTGGGAGGCGATGAAGTAGTTGGCCATCACCAGCGAGTGCACGCTGCCATCGACCTGTCCATCGGCAAGCATTTCCACCGCGCGCAAGGAGCCGTCCGTTTCGATGATCGTGATAGCGGGGTACTGGCTGCGTAGCCATTCGATGACCGGGTTGCCCTTGGCGATGGCCAGGCTTGCACGACCGAATTGATCGAGAGTCGTCGGTGTGCCTGCATGTTTGCGGGTCAGCAGGACGAACGAACTGTCGACGTAGGGTCGGCTGAATCGGAGCTGTTGTTGTCGCTCGCCACTGGGCAACAGCGCAGCCACCATGTCGGCCTGATCGTGCAGGACCGAGGCGATCATTTCGCTGTCGCTCTGGCGCCGCTGGATATCCAGGCGCAGGCCGGTGCGCAGCCTGATCAGTTCCAGCAGGTCGGCGCTGATCCCGCGCAAATCGCCCTGTGCATCGAAGAAAGTGAACGGCGCCGATGTTTCGTTGACTGCCACTCGAACCACGGGATGAGCCGCGAGCCAGCGTTGCTCGCGGTCGGTCAGTTGTATCCTGTGGTCGGTGAGGTACAGGTCGCTGCCGGCGCTCCAGCGCTTGGCGATGGCCGCTTGCTCGGCGATCGGGATCTGGTTGAGCGTGGTGTTGATGATGTCGAGCAGGCGGGTATCGTTGCGTCGCACCGCAAAACCGAACCCGTGGGATTCGTGCTTGCCGAAGCTGGCCATGCGGATATTGCTCAGGTAGCCCTTGCTGATCATGTAATGGGTGGAAATGGTATCGCCGAGGAAGACATCGGCCTGGCCGAACGCGACGGCGTTGATGGCATTCTGGTAGGAGGGGTAAGTGGTGATGAGCGCCTTGGGGTACAGCTTTTCAATTTCCGGCAACGGCAGGTAGTGATAGACCATGCTCAGCCGCAGCCCTTCGAGATGGTCGGCCAGGGATGGGCTCTCGTCGGTGCGAGTGACGAGAACCGGTTGGTCTACGGCATAGGGGGTCGATAACACCAGGTCTGGATTGCGCGCTTCGAAACCGTTGGCCGTGCCCAGCAGGTCGATCTGCCCTTGTGCGAGAGCGGCCACGGCGGCCTCGCGGGAATCGAACCGTAGCACCCGCATGGGCAGGCCGGTCGCCCTGGCGATGAGCCCTGCATAATCGGCAGTCATGCCTTCGTAATCGCGGCCGCTCGTGGAGAGGTCGAAGGGCGGGTAATCCGGTGCAGAGGTTCCCAGGACCAGTTCCCGTCGATCCGTCAGCCAGGCCCGGTGGACGTCATCCAGCCGAACCTCGACAGGGGCCGTCGGCGAGCGCCCCAGGAGCGTGTACGGCTCGGGCGCGGCGGGGGCCGCCGCGAGGACACCGGCATATAAACCCGCGGCTGAAAGAAGGAGACATTTCGTTATGCATTTGAGCATCCGGTTTCTCACACCAGCGCGTTGCGCTTGGCCATTTCAATCAGGTCTACCAGGGATTTGACTTTGAGTTTCTGCATCAGCCGTTTCTTATAGGTGCTGACGGTCTTATTGCTCAGGAACATCCCTTTGGCTATTTCCTTGTTGGTGCGTCCCTGGGCAAAGAGTTGCAGCACCATCAACTCGCGATCATTGACGCTCTTGAAAAGATCCAGCTCTATGCTGCGCGGATCATCCGGGTGCATCGGATTAAGTGCCTGACTGGGGAAATAGTTGTAGCCGGACAATACCGCCTTGATAGCACTGACAAGTTCGCTGAGATCTTCCTGTTTACACACGTAGCCAGAGGCACCGGATTGCATACAGCGAATACCGAACAGCGTGGGCGATTGGGCCGTGAGCACCAGGGTCTTGAGGGGAGTGGTCATAGCGTTGAAGCGCGAGAGGATTTCCAGCCCGTCGAGTTTGGGAATGCTGATATCCAGGATGACTAGGTCCGGCATGCATTCGCGCACCATTTGCATCGCATCGACGCCGTTGTCAGTTTCCCCTACGACCTTATAACCCTCATGCTCCAGGAGCATGCGGACGGCGAGGCGGATGACCGGATGATCGTCGACAATGAAAACGGAGTTCATGAATAAATTCCCTGCGAGCTTAATAAAGCGCGCACCTTAGCCCAGTTACAGCCGGGGTCGTACGAACAGACAGCCATGCAACTTCAATTTCAGAAGTTTCCTACAAAAAAAGAGGCAAGATATTACGGGTGTAAAGGGTTTTAGTAGGCGAATGGAATAGGAAAACTGACGAATCAGTCATTTGTGAAAGGAAATTTCCGCAGTTTTGTTGCTTATATAAACGTCTAGGAAAAGCGATATTCAATGTTGCGCTGGCGAAATACTTCATTTCCAGCCAAGCGTCCTTTGTTGTGTTGGATCAACTAATGCGTTACCGAATTTCTGTGGGAGCGAGCAGGCTCGCTCCCACAGAATTGGTGACGTCCGGGGATGTGGCTCCAATTCATTGCCGGGTGCGACCGGTCATTTCCTGGGCCATTTCGCTGGCATAGCTGTCGGTCATCCCCGCAATGAAGTCAATCATGCGCAGGAAGGCAGCATGCAACGGCCCGTTCGGGTCGGGCGCGTTGTTGCCCAGCAGGTCGAGGATGCGACGGTTCTTGAACGAAGGCGTGCGACCGCCGTGTTGTTCGAGTGCTGCGCCGCAGAAACCATTGAGCAGGATTTCCAGGGTGGTGTAGGCGCCGATTTCGTGTAGGGTCTTGCCTTTGTCCTGGAATATTTTCCTGCGTGCCATGTCCTTGGCATTCAATACGCAGCGCTTTGCCGGGCCATGCATGTGTTCCACCAGATCTCCCGGCAGCGTGCCGGCAAGCAAGGCCTCCTGCTGCTCGACGAAAGCCCGCGCGGCGGCGTTGGTCAGGTGTTCGATGGCCTTGCCTCGCAGGATCGCCAGCTTGCGGCGCCGGGAGTCCAGCGGCCCCAGCTGGCGATAGGTATCCGGAATATCGTCGCCCACCAGGTCCAGCAGCAGCGATTCCACCTGCGAGTACTGTAGAAGCTCCATCTCGACGCCGTCTTCCAGGTCGATCAGGGCGTAGCAGATGTCATCGGCGGCTTCCATCAGGTACACCAGCGGATGCCGCGCCCAGCGTTGTTCCTCGATCTGCGGCAGGCCCAGTTTATTGGCAATCTGCTCCAGCAGCGGCAGTTCACTCTGATAACAACCGAACTTGTGCTTCTTGTAACCGAGGGAGTCGGCGTGACGCGCCGTCCACGGGTATTTCAGATAGGTGCCCAGGGTGGCATAGGTCAGTCGGGTTCCACCGTCGAACTGGTGGTATTCCAACTGCGTGAGGACGCGGAAGCCTTGGGCGTTGCCCTCGAAATTCAGGAAGTCGTTACGCTCGGCTTCACTCATGGCGTCCAGCCAGCCGCGGCCCGCCGCCTGCTGGAACCAATAGCGAATGGCGTCTTCACCGGAGTGACCGAATGGCGGGTTGCCGATGTCGTGGGCCAGGCACGCCGATTGGACCACCATGCCCAGGTCGCTTGGCTCGCACCAGTCGGGTAGGGCATTGCGCAGGGTCTCTCCCACCCGCATGCCCAGGGAGCGCCCGACGCAACTGACTTCCAGCGAATGGGTCAGGCGCGTGTGGATATGGTCGTTGCTGGAAACCGGGTGGACCTGCGTCTTGCGTCCGAGGCGCCGGAAAGCGCCGGAAAAGATGATGCGATCATGGTCTTTGTGGAAGGGGCTGCGACCCAGCTCTTGCGGGCTATGCAGGGGTTTGCCGAGGCGTTCGCGATTCAGCAGGGTGTGCCAATCCAAGGCCGGTTGCTCCGTTTGATAATGTCGATGCCTTAGCTTCCCGTTTCGAGCGTCGCGCTGCAAGGCCCATGCTTGCCGAGACCCATGGGAAATACCGTGGCGAGGGAGCTTGCTCCCGCTGGACTGCGCAGCAGGCTCCTTGTTGTGAGCGTTCCGCACGGGAGCGCCAGCCCGGCCAAGCGGGAGCAAACTCCCTCACCGCAGGACCACTCGTTCTTGTTCCAGACGGCTCGTCAGGGCTTGCGCATGCTCTTGGCCAGTTTGATCAGCGGCAACAATGTGGTTGCCAGTTTGACCAGGCCGGTGATGCTTCCTGTACGGCCGCTACGGGTCCGCTTGCCGGTGATAAAACCCAGCAATGAAACCGCAGCCATGCCCCACAGTGGCGCGTGCTTGATGCCAAAGCCGTCATGCCAGCTTTGCGTCATGCCGCGAACCCGATGCAGAGGCAGCAGCAACTGACGCGTTTCCTGGCGGATCTCCTGGCGATGCATTTCCATGCGCAGGCGCACCAGCGCCTTGCGCATTTCCTGTCGGGTCCGGGCTTGGGGAATATCAGGCAGGCTCATGGCAGCAGGCGCTCCCGGTCATTGGCAAGTTCTTCAAGGGTGGCATGGAAAGGCGAGGACTCGTCGTAGATTGCTGCCTTGAGCCGAAGGCCGCAGAACAATGCCGCCAGCAGGTAGAACAGGCACAGTCCGAGAATCCCCGCCAGGCGATAGGTGTCCCAGACCAGGATCATCACCAGCGCCGAGAGCCCGACCAGTAACAACAAGCCGAATACCAGCGCCAGGCCGGCGAACAGCAGGAGGCTCACGGTGCGGGCCTTCTGTTCCTGCAACTCCATGCCGAACAATTCGACATGACTGTGCAGCAAGCCAAGGAACGCCGCGCCGAGGCGGCGCGCAGTGGGTTTGGTGCCCGCTTCAGGCGAGCCGGATTCGTCGATGCCCATCATCAGCGCCGGGTCGCCAGCAGGCCGATCAAGAAGCCCACGCCTGCGGCAATACCAACGGATTGCCAGGGGTTGGCCTGTACGTATTCTTCGGTAGCGATCACTGCCGCCTGGCCGCGTTCGCGCACGGAGTCTTCGGTCAGTTTGAGGGTCTCGCGGGCGCGCAGCAGGGTTTCGTGGATCTGGCTGCGCAGGACGTCAGCCTGATCACCCGCCAGGGTAGCGGTGTCGTCCAGCAGTCGTTCGGTGTCGCTGACCAGCGTCTGGAAATCGTCCATCAGGGTTTCTTGAGCAGTCTTTGCCTGGGTTCTGGCCATGGGGTGAATCTCCGTGAGATGACGTCTGAAGCGTTCGAGTATGAGCCTTGCCGGAAGGTTCAGTGAAAGTGCCTGGTACAACTCTTGCTCAGGCATTTGCCATGTACTGGTGCGTATGTCCGCACCCGTGCGCTGTAGATGGGCGCCAGCCCGTAAAACCTTAACCCAAATAATCAAAACCCGCGAAGCAGCTCCCGGCGTGACGTCGTTCGCCGATGCTACTGCACCAAAGCGGCTCGTTCCTCGGGTGGAGGGGCGTTTCAACTTGGTGCGCTTTCGAGCTGTGCGACCCGGTTTGGTGCCTTTTCAACTTTTTCAGGTCTGCCAACACCATGGAAAATATGCAAAGTGCCGTGGACAGTCTGGTCCACAGCTCCAACACGCTGTTCATCCTGCTCGGTGCGGTCATGGTACTGGCCATGCACGCCGGGTTTGCCTTCCTTGAGGTGGGCACGGTCCGGCAAAAGAACCAAGTCAATGCGCTGTCGAAAATCCTCAGCGACTTCGCCGTCTCGACCCTGGCCTATTTCTTCATAGGTTATTGGATTTCCTATGGCGTGACGTTTCTGCAACCGGCAGCGGTACTCAGCACCGATCACGGCTACAGCCTGGTGAAGTTTTTCTTCCTGCTGACCTTTGCCGCCGCGATCCCTGCGATCATCTCCGGCGGTATTGCCGAGCGCGCCCGATTCGCACCGCAGTTGTGCGCCACCGTGTTGATCGTGGCGTTTGTGTATCCGTTTTTCGAGGGTTTGGTCTGGAACGGCAATTTCGGCCTGCAAACCTGGCTGCAGGCGAACTTCGGGGCCAGTTTTCACGACTTCGCCGGCTCCGTGGTGGTGCATGCCATGGGCGGCTGGCTGGCGCTGGCCGCCGTGCTGTTGCTCGGCCCACGCAATGGCCGTTATCGAGACGGTCGCCTGGTGGCGTTCGCGCCGTCGAGCATTCCATTCCTGGCCCTGGGCTCGTGGATCCTGATCGTCGGCTGGTTCGGCTTTAACGTAATGAGCGCCCAGACGCTGCCTGGAGTCAGCGGGTTGGTGGCGGTCAACTCGTTGATGGCCATGGTGGGCGGCACCGTGGCGGCGTTGGTCGTGGGGCGCAATGACCCAGGCTTCCTGCACAACGGCCCGCTGGCCGGGTTGGTGGCGGTTTGTGCCGGCTCCGACCTGATGCATCCGGTGGGAGCGCTGGCCACAGGTGCCATTGCCGGTGCCTTGTTTGTCTGGTGTTTCACCGCGGCCCAGGGCAAGTGGAAGATCGACGATGTGCTGGGTGTCTGGCCGCTGCATGGATTGTGCGGCGTCTGGGGCGGAATCGCTTGCGGCATCTTCGGCCAGGGTGCGTTGGGTGGCCTGGGTGGCGTCAGCCTGGTCAGCCAACTGATCGGCACGGCGCTGGGCGTCGCCGTGGCCCTGGCTGGTGGGTTCGCGGTCTACGGCCTGATCCGGGCATTGTTGGGCCTGCGCCTGAGCCAGGAACAGGAGTATTACGGCGCCGACCTGTCGATTCACAAGATCGGGGCGGTGAGCCAGGACTAGACAAGGCATCACGGCACTTTGTCCTGATTGCCGGGATAAAAGCCATGCAACAAGCGATAGCGGTCGTGACGGACCTGGTCCACGTGTTGACGGATCTGCTGTTCGGGCAGACCGAGCATGACCAGCGCATGGGAGGCCAGCATCAGGCTTGACTCCAGTAATTCCGGGACCACCTCGCTGGCCCCGGCGGCCTGCAGTTCGGCCAGTTGGCTGTCGTCACGGGTGCGCACCAGGATCGGCACCTGCGGATTGAGCCGTCGCGCCTCCTTGAGCACGGTAATGGCGATGTCCGTCTTGTCGACCGCGATGACCAGCAACCTGGCGCGGCTCAAGCCGACGGCGGCCAGCAGGTCGCCACGCCGGGAATCGCCATAATGCACGCAGTGCTCCCCGACGGAGGCTTCCTGGATGATCACCGGATCTTCATCCAGGGCGACGAATGCCTGGCCCTCGCGGCGCAGGAACCGCCCGATGGATTGCCCTACACGCCCATACCCGCAAATGACCACGTGACCCGACAACCCGGCGTTGAGCGCGCTGATCTGGTCCAGTTGTGCCGCTTCGTTGGGTTTGCGATGCAGCCTCGCGGCAATATGCGGAGCGGCGCGCAGCAACAGCGGAGTCAAGAGCATCGAGCAGAACGTCGCTGCCAGCAGCAGGCCGCTGATGTTGTCGGGCATGAGACGGTTCTGCTGCATCAGCGCCATCAGGGCGAAACAGAACTCCCCGCCCTGGGCCAGTGCCAGGCCGCTGCGCCAGGCGGTTTCTGCGTCGCTGCCGCGCCATTTCACCAGCGCGGCGACCACGCTGCCCTTGATCAGCATCAGGGCAAGGGTCAACCCGAGGATCGACAAGCCGTCATCGACGAACAGTTGCAGGTCGATCAACATGCCGATGCTGACGAAAAACAATCCCAGCAGGATGTCGCGGAACGGGCGTATATCGGCCTCGATCTGGTGCCGGTAATGGCTTTCTCCCAACAACATGCCCGCCAGGAATGCTCCCAGGGCCGGCGACAGGCCAAGCAGATGAGTCAGCCATGCCGTCAGCAGCACGATCACCAGGGCCAAGAGCACGAACAGCTCCGCCGACCGGGACGCGGCCACCTCATGGAACAGCCGGGGCAGCAGCAGTCGGCTGGCCAACAGCAAGCCTGCGAAGAGCACCAGGGTCTTGCCCAGGGTGAGTGGCAACGCCCAGTACCACGGGTGCTCGCTGCTACCGGCGAATACCGGTACCAGGGTCAACAGCAGGACCGCGATGACATCCTGGAACAGCAACACGCCGATGGCGTTCTGGCCATGGCTGCTGAAGATCTCTCCCTGGCTGCCCAACTCCTTGCTGACGATGGCGGTGGACGACAGGGCCAGACCCGCGCCGAGCAACAATGCCGCGACCGGCGGCGCACCGGCAAACCCCAGCAGCATCGCCAGGAGCGCACCCGAACACAGTACCTGCAAGCTACCGAGGCCGAACACGACCCGGCGCAGCCCGAGCATTTTCGACAGGGAGAATTCCAGGCCCAGCGAGAACAGCAGGAATACCACTCCGAGCTCGGCCAGGTCCGGCAGTTCCTCGCTGTCGTTCACCCAGTCCAGCGCGGTCGGCCCCACCGCCAGCCCGACGCACAGGTAGCCCAGCACCGGTGGCAGGCGCAGTCGCCGGAACAAGGCAATGACCACCAGGGACGAAGCGAGAATGATCAGCAGATTGGTGAACAAGGGGTACTCCGTTTCACGATGGCTGTTCGAAGCGTAGAAGGGAACAGGACCCTCAGCCTCGCTGGAAAAGCATTAATGTTCAGTGATTTGCATCAGCGTTTTACCGAAACATCCGCAAGCGATAACGCGGCTCGACGGTTCTGTGGGGCGGGCCTAGAATGACCGTCTATCTTTTTCGGGTCTACCTGCCATGTCTCCTGAATGCCAGTTGTACGGCACCCTGGGTTGTCATCTGTGTGAAGTTGCCGAGGCGGTGCTGATGCCTTTTGTCGAGCATGGGTTGTTGGTGGAACTGGTGGATATCGCCGAGAGTGAGGAATTATCCGAAGCCTATGGTTTGCGTATCCCGGTGTTGCGCCGGATCGATACCGGGGCGGAACTGGACTGGCCGTTCGATGACCCTGACCGGGTCGCCGCTTTTCTGCGCTGACCCGTTTGCGCTCCCCGGCAAACCACGCCATTGGCGAAAACCGCACGCTTCGGTTACTGTATGTGCATACAGTTATCCGGAGTAGGTCCCCTTGGTCAATGTCGAACAACTCAAAGCCAGCGTAAACAGGATGTCCGCAGACGTTGTCCGCGAAGCGGTCCAGGAATTGCGTCTGGATGGGCTGGTTACCGAAGGCAAGACGCCATTCAATAAGTTGCATTTCAATACCTGCTTCGCTGAGATTGAGGCGCTGTTTCAGCGTGCCGGTTATCACAAGCAGTTGGATGTGGTGGGCTACCAAGGGCTTATGTACGCCTTATACGACCCGGGACGCTGGGAGGCGGTGCAAGTACTGCGCTGGTTGAAAGAGTTCACCGAGGCGGCGGCAAAGCCTGAATCAATCCCGGTGTGACGCAATCATTACTGGGCGGGCTGGCGCGAGTGTCGGATAATGCCGCCCCGCAGAAATGGGTAAGAGTCTCCAATGTCCGGTGCATCATTTTCCGCCGCTCACCATCAGGCCAGTACGTTGTATCTGCCCCCCGGCTCCTGGCAGACAGTATTTGAATGCCTGTGCGAGCACTTCAGCGCCGTAAGCCGTGAGCAGTGGCTGGACCGGATCGCGCGGGGCCGGGTGCTGGATGGGGAGGGGAGGCCTATTCATCTCGACTTGCCCTATCGCGAAGGCCTGCGCATCCATTACTTTCGCGAAGTACCCGACGAAAAGCCGATTCCGGTGGTGGAGGCGATTCTCTACGCTGATGAGCATTTGGTGGTAGCGGACAAACCACATTTCCTGCCCGTGACCCCGGCGGGGGAGTATGTCGAGCAAACCCTTCTGCGACGGCTGATCCGGCGTCTGGACAATCCATACCTGGTGCCCTTGCACCGCATTGACCGGCACACGGCCGGGCTGGTGTTGTTTTCAGCCAACCCCGATACGCGCTCGGCGTACCAGTCATTGTTTCCGACCCGGCAGATCGAAAAGCGCTACCAGGCGATCGCCCGTGGGCTGCCTGAGCTGACTTTTCCGCGGGTGCACAAGAGCCGGATGATCGATGGCGAACCCTTTTTCCGGATGCAGGAAGTTCCGGGCGAACCCAATACCGAGACGGCTGTCGAGGTGTTGGAGAAAAACGGTGAATTGTGGCGTTACGGTTTGTATCCGGTCACGGGCAAGAAACATCAACTGCGGGTGCATATGAATGCCTTGGGGGCCGGCATCTGCAATGATCCGTTTTATCCCGATGTGCTTCGGGATGCGGAAGATGACTACGCCAATCCTCTCAAGTTGCTGGCTCAGGGGCTGCGCTTTGTGGATCCGGTGACTGGGCAGGGGCGGGTGTTTGAAAGTGGCATCAGGTTGGAGTGGTAGCCAGAGCCTGTGCGCGGCTGAACCACCGCTATCGCGAGCAGGCTCGCTCCCCCACTTTTGCTCTTTAGCAGACATAAATCTTGTGTAAACACCGAACCTCTGGGGGGGGCGAGCCTGCTCGCGATGGCGGTGTGTCAGCTTGCATCAATGTCGAATGAGATGGCCTCTTCGCGAAACCCAAAAAAAGCCCGCAAAAAGTTGCGGGCTTTTTCTATAACAGTGTCCAGCGCAGAAAATTACAAATCCTTGACCGTACGAACCTGATCCTTGTTCACACGAGTCTGCTTACCATCCAGTTGCTCGAATTCGTAAAAGCCGCTTTCTTCGTCGTACTTGGGCTTGTCGACGGCCTGGATTTCGCGACCGTCATTCAAGGTGATCACTGTTGGCGATGCGCACCCGGCAAGAGTGGCGAGGCCCAGAGCAAGCATGAAAGTGGCGAGGGTCCGTTGAGTCATGGTGTTTCTCCGAAAGGGATTCTTCAAGTTACTGACCTTCAGACGTATACATCGCGCGCAAGTTCCTGGCTAGTGTCAATCTGACACGCCTTTATGACGGGCCAGTAATTCAGGTGTGTTCAGGTTTGCCAACCGCGGATCGTCAGCCGGGCATTGCAGGGCGACCGCATGCAGCGAGCGCATAATGCGGCCAGGGCTGCGTTCGCCTTCGTTCCAGGCCTGTTCGAAGGTCACCGCCAACACCAGCGGAATGATGCATATCAACGGTTCCCAATGCTCGCCATGCCGGACCATCAACGGCCTGTCAGGGTGTTCGCTGGCGGTTCTGCGCATACCGTCGAGCAGGTTCGCGTCGATTTGCGGTACGTCGCACGGCAATACCAGCAAATACGGGTGTCTTGCCACCTTGAGGCCCGCACGGATCCCGGCCAATGGGCCGGGAAAGTCGCCTTCATCGTCTTGCACCAACTGATCGGCATACATTGCATAGCGATCCCGATTGCGGTTGCAGGAAACAATCAGGTCATCGCTCATCGCTCGGGTCTGGCGGTGCAGATGGGCTATCAGCGGTTCGCCTTGCCATTCAAGCAGGCCTTTGTCCCGGCCACCCATGCGTTGTCCACGACCACCCGCCAATAGCAGAATGGAGCATGATGGCAGGGAGGTGGTCGAGGTCATGGCGTTGTCTCCGCACAGGCGAAAAAATCAGGCGCTGTGATATAACACCGGGCTGTTTCCACTACAACTGGACAAGCCTATGAAAGCCAAGGCCGATGTACCTTTCGTGCCGCTCAATATCGCGGTGTTGACTGTCAGCGATACCCGTACCCTGGAAACCGACACCTCCGGGCAGGTCTTCGTCGATCGGCTCACGGCTGCCGGTCATAATCTGGCGGCGCGGGTATTGCTCAAAGATGACTTGTACAAAATCCGGGCGCAGGTTGCGACCTGGATTGCCGAAGAGGTGGTGCAGGTGGTGCTGATCACCGGCGGCACCGGCTTCACCGGTCGCGATAGCACTCCGGAGGCCGTCACATGCCTGCTGGACAAGCAGGTCGATGGATTCGGCGAGTTGTTCAGGCAGATCTCGGTGGCGGACATCGGCACTTCGACCGTGCAGTCCCGGGCGCTGGCAGGCCTGGCCAATGGCACGCTGGTATGTTGCCTTCCAGGTTCGACCAATGCGGTGCGCACAGGGTGGGACGGGATCCTGGCCGAACAGCTGGATGTGCGGCATCGACCATGTAACTTCGTGGCCCACCTGAAACAGGCGGCACCCTGTGAATCCCGTGGGTAAACCTGGCAAGGCCGGGGCCTTGATGGCCGTAGAGGTGGCATTGCAGCGCCTGCTCGAAATGGCGCAAGCGGCACCGATCCTCGAACGCGAGCGTCTGCCCTTGGCCGAGTCGCTCGGTCGGGTGCTGGCGCAGGATCTGGTGTCGACTCTTGATTTACCGCCGTGGCCCAACAGCGCGATGGACGGCTATGCCTTGCGCTTGGCCGACTGGAGTGGTGAA
The DNA here is from genome assembly GCF_052041925.1 of Pseudomonas sp. SMN5. NCBI lineage: Bacteria > Pseudomonadati > Pseudomonadota > Gammaproteobacteria > Pseudomonadales > Pseudomonadaceae > Pseudomonas > Pseudomonas sp. SMN5. The sequence continues at coordinate 140,577 of NZ_JBKGGX010000002.1, read as the reverse complement.
CCGTTGACGGTCAGCCAGCGGGTCTTCGCCGGCCAGGCGCCGCAGCCGCTGGCGGCAGGAACCTGTGCGCGGATCTTCACCGGAGCGCCCGTGCCTGCCGGCGCCGATTGTGTCGAGATGCAGGAAAATACGGTGGTCGAAGACGACCAGCGGGTGCGGTTTACCGAATCCATGGTCGTTGGGCAGAACATTCGTCCCCAGGGGCAGGAAACCACCGTCGGGGAACAAGTCCTCAGCGCTGGTACGCGCCTGGGGCCGATCGAGCTGGGGCTGGCGGCCTCATTGGGGTGTGCATCGCTGGAGGTGGTGCGCAAGGTACGCGTTGCGGTCCTGTCCACCGGCGACGAACTGGTCGAGCCGGGCCAGACACTGGGCGCTGGTCAGATCTATAACAGTAACCGGGTGCTGCTCTGCGGCTGGCTACAGGGCCTGGGCTGCGAAGTGATCGACGCAGGTATTCTTCCGGACGATCTGCCGGCTACCCGCGAGCGTCTGGCGCAGTTGTCGGACGTCGACCTGATTCTGTCCACCGGCGGCGTGTCGGTGGGCGAAGCGGACTTCCTGGGCATCGCCTTGCGCGAGGACGGAGAGCTGGCGCTCTGGAAGCTCGCCATCAAGCCTGGTAAACCATTGACGTTCGGGCACTACCGTGGCGTGCCGGTGATCGGCCTGCCCGGGAACCCGGCTTCTACCCTGGTGACCTTCGCCCTGTTGGCAAGGCCTTATTTGCTCAGACGCCAGGGCGTTCAGTCGGTCGCGCCGCTCAAGTTCACGGTGCCAGCCGGTTTCGCCTGGTCGAAGGCCGGCAGCCGGCGAGAATACTTGCGCGGTCGAATGGAGAACGGGCGAGCGATCATCTATCGCAATCAGAGCTCCGGTGTCCTGCGCAGCGCAGCCTGGGCCGAAGGGCTGGTCGAGGTGCTCGAGCAGCAAACGCTGGTCGAGGGCGACGAAGTCAGCTTCATTCCCTTGAGTGAAGTGCTGGGCTGACGCCGCGGCGACAATCCTGCGGCCCGAGCCGGATCCCCGGGCCCTTGCCCGTGCTGCTGTCATCGGGTCAACAGCATGACCACCTGGTCGAAGCGGCTGTTCGCGATCCAGCCCAGCAGGCCAAGCACCACCGCCGCAGCGCCGGCCGAATAGGCCAGCCTGTGGCGGATCACCTTTACGTCGGTGCGGATCTCATCCATATCTTTGCGGATGTATTTAAGGTGGGTTTCCAGTTCAACGACGCGCGGTTCCAAATCGATTCCTCCGGAGGGACTGTTGCAACTTTTGCATTCGTTCTGAGCATTGGCCCGCTCGCTCCCAAAGGATGCGAGCGGCCGTGGCGACAGCTTGTATTCACGGCTATGCATGGGACGATCCATCCCTTCGGCCTGCACTGTTCGAACCTCTGATCCAGCCCCTGAGGGCCGCGTTGTATCCATCCATGGGTCAGTATTTCCTTGTGTGATGAGTGTTTTCGATGATCCAGCAAAACAGAATCCCAAGGTGTCTCAATACCGCTAGAGGGTCAATTGAGCTGATTCGCCAGATCTTGTAAGAAAACTCTTCGAATACCGAAGTATCGGTCCGGCGAGTGGCTCAGCCGGCCTTGGTTCGGTACGGCTGCGCGGTATTTTTTACTGAATTGACGCCAATAGGGCTTTTTCAGCCGGATGAGTGGTCCCATTTCCTGAACCTTCCAATGACGGAGAGAACGATGAGCAAGGGCAAGGCGCTGTTGATATTGCATGGCAAGCAGGCGCTCAACGAAGAGGTTCGCGCGGCGGTAATGCTCAAGCGCAAGCAAGGCTGGGACCTGGCGGTGCGCTTGACCTGGGAGGCCGGCGATGCCCGGCGATGCGTCAATGAGGCGCTGGACGCCGGTTACACCCGTCTGATCGCCGGAGGCGGTGACGGGACGTTGCGCGATATCGCCGAGGCAATGGTCCTCAAGGCCAGTGATGCCAGCCTGGTGCTCCTGCCGTTGGGCACGGCCAATGATTTTGCCCGGGCGGCCGGTGTTCCACTGGAGCCTGAGCAGGCCTTGGGCCTGCTGGACGTTGCCCCGCGGGCCGTAGACGTGGGGGAAGTCGGCGGCGCGATTTTCCTGAATATGGCTACCGGAGGGTTTGGCAGCCAAGTGACGGCGAACACCTCGGAAGATCTGAAGAAAGTCCTGGGTGGCGCCGCCTATCTGTTCACCGGTCTGACGCGGTTCAGTGAGCTGAGCGCGGCCTATGGCGAACTGCAGGGACCGGATTTCCATTGGCAGGGCGATTTGCTGGCGCTGGGCATCGGCAATGGCCGACAGGCGGGAGGAGGCCATGTCCTGTGCCCGCAGGCGTTGGCTGATGATGGGTTGCTGGACATCAGCATCCTGCCGGCGCCTCAGGAAGTGGTGGGGACTTTGAAAGATTTGCTCGCCGGCGGCCTGGGCATCGACAACATGTTTGTGCGGGCGCGTCTGCCCTGGGTGGAGATCAAAGTTGCTCAGGGCCTGGATATCAATCTGGATGGCGAACCGTTGCAGGTCGACGCGTTGCGTTTCACGGTGCGTCCCAAGGCGTTGCGGGTGCACCTGCCGTCCGATTCACCCTTGCTGGGCGGCCCGGGGACGCTCAATCGTCCAGGCTGATGATTTTTTCGCGCACGGCGAACAGCACGAGCCCGGCCACATCGTGGATCTGCAAGCGCTTCATGATCTGCGCTCGATGGGTTTCCACGGTCTTGATGCTCAGGCTCAGGCCGTTGGCGATTTCCCGGGTGGACTTGCCGCGCACGATCAGGCGCAGGATTTCCAGCTGGCGTGCCGTCAGATTATGGGCCTGGGCAGGGTCGGACTGCTGTTTCTGGGCACGGGTCAGCGCCTGATTGATCACCGTGTGGGCGATGGCCGGGCTCAGGTAGCGTTCGTTGTTGCGCAGTGCGTCCAGGGCGTGTTCCAGCTCGGTGGGGCTGGTGTCCTTGAGCAGATAGCCATGGGCGCCGGATTCCAGGGCCTGCATGATCAGCGCCGGGTCGGTGTGCATGGACAGGATCAGCACTTTGCTTTGTGGCCTTACTCGCTTGAGTTGCTGCAAGGCATCCAGGCCGCTGGTGTCTTTCATGGAAATGTCCAGCAGCACGATATCCGGGGCCAGCCGTTCGACCAATTCCACCAGTTGCTTGCCGTCATTGGCTTCACCGATGACGGCATAGTCCGGAATATCGCTGATCAGGGCGCGTACACCGGCCCTGATCAGGGAGTGGTCATCTACCAGCAGTAAGTTGCAAGTCAATGGAGAACCTTATTCTTACTGGCCCGTTCCAGGGCACGTGGCGCCCAGGGTAGGCGGGCTTCGATGTGGGTGCCCTTGCCGGCTTCGCTGATGACGGTGAGGGTGCCGCCCAGCTGTTCGACCCGTTCCGACATGCCGGCCATGCCACGCTGGCCTTCATGGGCGGGGTGGAGCGCCGGGACAAAACCCTGACCATCATCGACGATCAGCAAGGTGAGGCCGTCAGGCAAGCGTTGCAGGCGTACCAGCAGATTGCTCGCCCCGGCATGGCGCAACATGTTGGTGACCGCTTCCTGGGTAATCCGGAAGATCGCGACCGACATTTCTTCAGGGATGCCGGTCATGCGTTGTTGGCAATCGAGGCTCCATTTGACCGGCGCATTGGCCAGTGTCTTGAGCAGGTGCGCCCGCAAACTGGCTTCCAGGCCCAGGCTGGTCAGTTGCCGGGGATTGAGGACCGCCGATACATCGCGGACTTTGTCGAGGGTTTCGTCCAGGGTCTCGCAGAGGGTGGTGCACTGGCCCTGCATTTCTTCGGGCATCCGGCGCTTCAGCCATTCGCCTTGCAGCTTCGCCGCAGTGAGCAACTGGCCGATGTCGTCGTGCAGTTCACGGCTGAGTCGACGGCGTTCGTTTTCCTGGACTTCGAGCAGTCGGTCGGCCAGTTCCTGCGGCTGGAGCTTGATGGAGGTACGGGCCAGGCGGTGGTGAATCCAGACACAGGTCGTGGCCGCGACGTTCAACGCCAGCAGGACCAGCGGCACTTCATCGGCAAACAGATAGGCCAGCAGGCAACCGACGCTCGAGCAGATGCACAGCATTAACGTGAAGCGGCGGGCATTTTCTCGGGAGGGAGGCCAGGTAATGAAGGATTTGAAGCTGGCGTACATAGCGGATGGAGCCAATGAAGGTTCGCTGCGGGCTGGCCGGTCAGGGCATCTGACAGGCCGGGTCGGTAAACGTATCAGGTCGAAGGTGGCTTCGGTCGGCGTGGGGCAGGACCGTTGAAGCAACTGACGCGAGAGATAGTACCACTTCGAGGATGGTTGGTCGCGCTCGGCATGAACACTTGTGGGGGATGAGCCTGGCCGCCTCCGCCGGACGGGAAGCACTGATCTCAGGCTTGCTTATGAGCGAAGGGCACCAGAACCACTGGGCGTGAAACGGCCGATGCCTGGCAGGGGCTCTGTCCGACCTGGTACGCGAAGGCTTCGATCAGTGAAGTCTGTTCGCTGCTGTCCAGGCTGAGCTTGCCGGTGGTGGGGTCCACCAGTTCCAACTGCCACGCCATCAGCGTAAAGCAATCCTTCAAGGCATCCAGGGCCTGATCATGCAGTTCCATATGATTATGCGCATGGCTGAGCAAACCATGGATATGCAGGGAAAACTCCGAAACCGATTCCAGTGCCAGGGCATTGGCCTTCTTGGCCAGTTTCAGCAAGGTGCTGAGCATGCAGTCAATGGCGTCTTTGTCATTGCTGATCAACTGCAGGTGGCTCAGGCACTCTTCGGACTTGGCCAGCAGCGTTTCCGCCTCGCTCAGGAATTCAGGGAAGCGTTGACTCCAGTCCCTGTGATCGTTCGGCATGCTTATCTCCACAACATCATGTCAGGCGAAAGGAAACCGCGTACGGCCAACGGCTGGTTTTCAAGGACGGCGACGCCGTGGTGTACATCGAAGGCAGATTCGCAAACGATTGCACTGGCAGGGTCGGCCAGAAGGCTGGAGGACCAATGTCCCGTGATCGCGCACAAAGGCCTGACTCCGTTCAGCAATGAGAATGGCGTCACATTAATGGCTATTGAATAACGGGAATATCAGGTTGGACCTGATTGTGCCTAGGGGAATCCCTTAGGCGAAGGGAACTTTATACGCAAACCGAGGTCGCGCAGCGCAGAAAAATGCTGGATGAAGCAATGAAGCCAGTAGAACATGATGTTAATGTGATATCAACTTCCCGCGTTCATATTTTATGAGGGGTCAAGATCCTACGCAGGCAGCCGATAGCTGTTTCATTGGATTCATCCGCACAAGCCCAGGAGTCATCGATGGCCGGCATTCTCGACACAGTAGATCAACGAACCCAACTGGTGGGTGAGAATCGCCTGGAAATTCTCATGTTTCGCCTGGCGGGGCGGCAGTTGTTCGCCATTAACGTGTTCAAGGTCCAGGAAGTCCTCCAACTGCCGAAGTTGACCCTGATGCCGCAACGCCATGCATTCGTCTGCGGCGTGGTCAACCTGCGCGGCCAGACGCTGCCGGTGATCGACCTGTCCCAGGCCATCGGCATGCGTCCACTGGTACCGGGGCCTAACAGCACCATCATCGTCACCGAGTACAACCGTTCGGTCCAGGCGTTCCTGGTGGGCGGCGTGGACCGCATCGTCAACATGAACTGGGAAGCCATTCTGCCGCCGCCGTCCAGTGCGGGTCGGGAGCATTACCTGACGGCCATCAGCAAGGTGGACGACCAGTTGGTGGAAATCATCGACGTGGAGAAGGTCCTGGCTGAAATCGTGCCCTATAACGCCAAGGTCTCCCGGGACAAGCTCGAAGACCCGGTGCTGGAGCGCGCCCGTGGCCGCGAAGTGCTGCTGGTGGATGACTCCAACGTCGCGCTCTCGCAATTGCGCGATACCTTGGGGCAACTGGGGGTGAAGATGCACATCGCCAGCGACGGCTTGAAAGCCTTGAACATGCTCAAGGCCTGGGCCGACACCGGCGAGGTGATGACCGACAAATTGCTGATGATTTTCACCGACGCGGAAATGCCGGAGATGGACGGCTATCGCCTGACCACCGAAATCCGCAACGATCCCCGTCTGCGCGGGCTTTATGTTGTGTTGCACACCTCGCTGTCCGGCAGTTTCAACGACTCGATGGTCAAGAAGGTCGGCTGCGACAACTTCCTCTCCAAATTCCAGCCGGACAAACTGGTCGACGTGGTGCGCCAGCGGCTGGCGTTGGACTGACGCTGATGCGGGTTTGCTTCAATGGCCGGCTCGTATAAGGTGGCATTTTTTCGCCACCAGGGAAGCTGACCATGTTGCGGCTGAGCGCGCTGTACCGTTATCCGTTGAAGTCCGGCAAGGGCCAGTCTCTGCAGGGGATTGGCCTGGACAAGCTTGGGCTGGACGGTGACCGGCGCTGGATGCTGGTGGATGAGGGCACGGGGCGTTTCCTGACCCAGCGCGCCGTGGCGAAGATGAGCCAGCTCTCGGCGTTGTGGAACGAGACCGGCGGCCTTACGCTCAGCGCGCCGGGCCACGGTGCCATCGACGTGCCGCTACCGGTGACCGTCGAGGAACAACGGCGCGGGGTGATCATCTGGCGGGACACCTTGCGCGTGCCGGACGCGGGCGATGAGGCGGCTGCCTGGGTCAGCGATTTTATCGGTAACCCTACGCGACTGGTGCACGTGCCGGTGGAGCTGGCCCGCACCACCGCCGCCGGCTATGGCAAGGATGATGACAAAGTCGCCTTTGCCGACGGTTTTCCCTTGCTGCTGATCGGCCAGGCTTCCCTCGGGGATTTGTCCAATCGGGTCGGCCGCCCGTTGGACATGCTGCGTTTTCGCCCCAACCTGGTGGTCGAGGGCAGCGAGGCGTTCGCCGAGGATGGCTGGAAGCGCCTTCGAATCGGCGAGGTGGAATTTCGCCTGGTCAAGCCATGCTCGCGCTGCATCATGACCACGGTAGATCCGCACACCGGAGAGCGCGATCCGAACCGCGAACCCTTTGCCACCTTGCAGCACTACCGTTCGACCCCGGACGGGGCGATGTTTGGCCAGAACCTGGTCAACGACAGCAACGGTCAGCTTGAAGTCGGCATGCCGGTTGAAGTGCTTGAATAAGAAGTGCTCGAATAAAAAGCTCCTTTAAAAAAATGCCCGTGTCCAATGACACGGGCATTTTTTATTCATCCATTGGCTTCTGTGGCGAGGGAGCTTGCTCCCGCTGGGGTGCAAAGCAGCCCCCAACCTGACGCGTCACATTGAAGGGACGCTGACGCGTCCAACGGGAGCAAGCTCCCTCGCCACAGGTTTTGGTGTTGGTTTCAGCCGCGGTATTCGCACAGGTAAGCGGTGTCGACGGCGACTTTCAGCTGGAACTTGCTGTTGGCCGGAACATTGAACTGACTGCCGGCGGCGAAGGTTTCCCAGTCGCTGCTCTCGGGCAGTTTCACCGTCAGGGCGCCGGAGACGACGTGCATGATTTCCCGTTGGGCGGTGCCGAATTCGTATTCGCCCGGTGCCATGACACCGATGGTCGCAGGGCCTTCAGCGGTGCCGAAAGCGATCGACTTGACGGTGCCGTCGAAGTACTCGTTGACTTTGAACATGGGCGATTCCTCGAAAAAAGGGGCTGAAAAAGGCCGGCCAGTATGCACAAGGCGTCAGGTTTCGTCATCTGCCGCACCGAGTCGCGGCCCGCCGTTCAGACTGGAAGCACGAGAGGCAACAGACGCGCTGTATTGCGCGCATCTTCCAGCGCCCGGTGCTGCTGACCCACAAATTGCAGGCCGGCCAGTTGCAGTGCGCCATTGAGCCCCAACGGTCGCTCCAGGCGCCGGGCCTTGGCAAAACGCTGTTTGAGATTCATGTGCGGGACTTGGGCGAGGATGCCATGCAGGTTCAGGCGCTGCCATTCCTGGAGCAGTTGCTTGCGGTCGTAGTCACCCCAACTGACCCAGCTCTGCAACTTCGCGTGGTAGGGCGCCAGCCAGTGCTCAAACGCGGGCCAGACGTCGCTCAACGGCGCGGCGCTGTCAATGTTGGCCTGGGTGATATGGGTCAGCTCGCGGCAGAAAGGCGTGAGCAGCGGTCGCCTCAGGGGCCGCACGAAGCGCTGGAAAGCGTCAACCTCACGACCGTCACGATTCACCAGCGTCGCGCCGATCTCGATAATTTCCATTTCGGTTACCGGCCAGCCACCTTCATCGGTAGTGGCCTCCAGATCAATCACCAGCCAGTGAGGCATTGCAAGGTTCCCGATATCGGCACGCAGATGGGGTTGAGCGTAGTCAAACCCGGCGTATCCGCCTAGTCGGCTGTTTCGACCTGCAACAAAACCTGGCGGTTCCTCACCTGGTCGCCCCGGTTGACCTGCAAGTGCCTGACCACGCCGTCGGTGCCGGCCTTGAGAGGGTGCTCCATTTTCATGGCTTCGAGCACAATCAACGGTTGGCCCTGACGCACGATGCTGCCTTCGCTGATCAGTACCTCGACTACGGCCCCGTCCATCGGTGCCCTCAGCGTGCCGTCGCCGGTGATGGGTTTCGCTGCCACGGCGGCGCGGGTGCGGTCCTGAAACCGCACGCTGCCGGGGCGAGCGGACAACCATAGGTTGCTGCCGTCGAGACGCCAGTCATGGTGCTGACGAACGCCGTTGATGATCAGCGTGGCCCGGCGCCGATCGACGGCGAGCAGCTTCAGCCCGATCGATTGCCCGGCGCAGCGGATGTTCAACGTCCCATCGGTTTCGGCAGTCAGGGTCAGCGACCAGTCGTGCTCGCCGACACCGATTCGATAGTGCAGTGTCGCGCCGGCGTTGTTGCGCCACCCGCCCAGGCCCGGAGCGTGCAATGCATACGTGGCGTGATAGAACAGCGCCGTTGCGATGGCCACTTGTTCGGCGCAGGGTTCTGCGCTGCGCAGTGCGGTGAGCTCGGTAAAGTGCTGCCCGATGAAGCCAGTGCCGAAGTCCGCATCGATGAAACGAGGATGCGCCAGTAGTCCGACCAGCAATCGCTGATTACTTTGCATGCCAAGCAGCACGCAGTCTTCCACTGCCCGTAACAGTTTGCGTCGAGCCTCTTCGCGGGTCGCGCCATGGGCGATGAGCTTGCCCAGCATCGGGTCATAGAACGGCGTGACGGCCTGTCCCTCCAGCAGTCCGTGATCGGTGCGCACACCCTCCCGGATGGGCGGTTCCCAGCCCACCAGTTGCCCGGTCTGGGGCAGGAAATCCGCGCTGGGGTCCTCTGCGTAAAGCCGGGCTTGCATGGCGTGTCCGCACAGTTGCAGCTGACTCTGGCTCAGCGGCAACGGCAGGCCTGCGGCGACGTCCAGTTGCCAGGCCACCAGGTCCAGGCCGGTGATCAGCTCGGTCACCGGGTGCTCGACTTGCAGCCTTGTGTTCATCTCTAAAAAATTGAACCGGCCGTTAGAGGCGAGCAGGAATTCTACGGTGCCGGCACCGACGTAGTTCACCGCGCGCCCGGCCATGAGCGCGGCCTCGCCCATGGCTTGGCGCAGCTCGGCGGTCATGACCGGGCAGGGCGCTTCTTCGATGACTTTCTGGTGGCGCCGTTGGATCGAGCAGTCCCGTTCGCCCAGATGGATCAACTGACCATGGTGGTCGCCGAAAATCTGCACCTCGACGTGCCGTGGATCGATCAAGGCCTGTTCGAGAATCAGCTCGCCGTTCCCGAAACCATGCAGTGCTTCGGAGCGTGCAATGCGCAATAGGTCCGGCAGGTCCTCAGGCCGCTGCACCAGGCGCATGCCACGGCCGCCACCGCCGGCGCTGGCCTTGATCATCAACGGGTAGCCGATGCGTTCGGCTTCGCGGCGCAACGTATCATCATCCTGGGCGCTGCCCTGATAGCCGGCGATGCAGGGTACGCCGGCGGCGACCATGGCGATTTTCGAGCGGCGTTTGCTGCCCATCAGTTCGATGGCCTCGGCGCTCGGACCGATGAACACGAGTCCGGCTTCGCCGCAGGCCCTGGCGAAACCGGCGTTTTCCGAAAGGAAGCCGTAGCCGGGGTGGATCGCGTCGGCGCCGGTGCGCCGGGCCGCGTCGAGAATCGCCGGTTGGTCGAGGTAGGATAGCTGCACCGGGGCCGGACCGATCAGCACCGCTTCATCGGCCATGCGCACGTGCAGCGCGTCGGCGTCGGCCTCGCTGTACACCGCCACCGTGCGATAGCCCAAGGCCTGGGCGGTGCGTTGGATCCGGCAGGCGATTTCGCCGCGGTTGGCGATGAGGATTTTGCTGAAGGCGGGCATGGTGATCATCCCTTGGCTTTTTGGAGTGGCTTTCAGGGCCTCATCGCGAGCAAGCTTGCTCCCACAATGGGCAATGCTCGCGGTCCATGTGGGAGCGAGCTTGCTCGCGATGACGGTCTGGCAGGCAGATGTTCATTTCTTCTTCCCCGGCAAAATCCCCATCAACTTGCAGATGATGCCCAGCATGATCTCATCCGCTCCGGCGCCGATGGACACCAGTCGCACATCACGATAGGCCCGTGCCACGGGGTTGTCCCACATGAACCCCATGCCGCCCCAGTATTGCAGGCAGCTGTCGGTGACTTCCCGGGCGAGGCGGCCGGCCTTGAGTTTGGCCATGGACGCCAGTCGCGTGACGTCCTGGCCACCGATGTACTGCTCGGTGGCCTGGTAGACCAGCGCCCGCAGGCATTCGATCTCACTGGCCAGTTCCGCCAGGCGAAAGTGGATCACCTGATTGTCGATCAGCGCCGCGCCGAAGGTCTGGCGCGCCTGGCAGTATTCGATGGTGCTGTCGACGCAGCGCTCCAGGCCCTTGATCATGTTCGCTGCGCCGAACAGGCGTTCTTCCTGGAATTGCATCATCTGCATCATGAACCCGGCGCCCTCCTGGCCGATGCGGTTGCGTTGCGGCACCCGCACGTCGTCGAAGAACACCTGGGCGGTTTCCGAGCTGCGCATGCCCAGTTTGTCCAGGTGCGGGCCGAGGCTGACGCCGGGGCTGTGCATCGGCACGATGATCAGGGACTTGTTGACGTGGGGTTTGTCGTCCGAGGTATTGGCGAGCAGGCAGATGAAGTCGGCGCTTGGCGCATTGGTGATCCACATCTTGCTGCCGTTGATGATGTAGTCGCCGCCGTCCTTGCGCGCCGTGGTCTTGAGCCCGGCGACGTCGGAACCGGCGCCGACCTCCGAGACGCCGATGCAACCCACCTGTTCGCCGCGTATCGCCGGGCGCAGGAACTCTTCACGCAGTTGATCGGAGCCGAAACGCGCCAGGGCCGGCGTGCACATGTCGGTCTGCACGCCGATGGACATCGGCACGCCGCCGCAATGAATGGTGCCGAATTCCTCGGCGGCAACAATCGAGTAGCTGTAGTCCAGGCCCATGCCGCCGAACGGTTGCGGCTTGGAGATACCCAACAGGCCCAGTTCGCCGGCCCTGCGGAAAATCTCATGAATGGGAAAGCGTCCGGCTTTCTCCCATTCGTCGACGTAGGGGTTGATGTCGTGGTCGACAAACTGGCGGACGGTGCGCCGCAGCGCTTCGTGTTCCTGGGTGAAGATCATGTTTATTGTTCCCCTGGTCTGCGCTCGGAAGTCCTTCAGGTGTTCAAAAACGGGCCACGCCGAAGCTGTTGGGTTGCAGCGTCCGCCGTTCGGCTTCGTGACAGATGTCCAGCAGCAAGCCCAGCAACGGGCGGGTCTGGCGCGGATCGATCAAGCCGTCGTCCCACAGGTTGGCGCTGCCATAAAGCGCAGTGGACTGGCTGTCGAGTTGTTGAGCGGTGGTTTGCTCCAGCAGGTCCAGCGCTTTGAAATCGGGGCTCAGGCCGTTCCTGATCTGTGTGGCCTCGGCAACGATACGCAGGACTTTGCCGGCCTGGGCGCCGCCCATCACGGCGGTGCGGCTGTTGGGCCAAGCGAAGATGAACCGAGGGTCCAACCCGCGACCGCACATGGCGTAGTTGCCGGCGCCGTAGGAACCGCCCACGACGACGGTCAGCTTGGGCACCCGGGCGTTGGCCACGGCCTGGATCATCTTGGCGCCGTGCTTGATGACGCCCTGGCGTTCGGCTTCGGTGCCGACCATGAACCCGGTGGTGTTGTGCAGGAACAGCAGCGGTGTACGACTCTGGTCACATAGTTGAATGAACTGCGCGGCCTTGCTGGCGCCCTTGGGCGTGATCGGTCCGTTGTTGCCGATCATGCCCACGGCATGGCCACGGATGTGCAGGTGGCCGCAGATCGTCTGGGGGTCAAACTCGCTCTTGAATTCCAGGAAACTCGAACCGTCGGCGATGCGCGCGATGATTTCTCGCACGTCGTAGGGTTTCCTCGGATCATCCGGCACCAACCCCAGTAACTCATCGGCGGGGTAGCGCGGTTCCGTCCAGGTCCGCTCGGGCGCTGGCGGCAGGTGCGCATCCCATGGCAGCAGGCTGAGAATCTCCCGGGCCAGGCGTATGCCGTCGGCGTCGTTTTCGGCCAGGTATTCGGCGGTGCCGGCCACCTGGGCGTGCATCAGCGCGCCGCCCAGTTCTTCTTCGGTGGCGATTTCGCCCGTGGCAGCCTTGAGCAACGGAGGCCCGGCGAGGAACAGCCGCGCCTTGTCGCGCACCACCACCACATAATCCGACAGTCCTGGCTGATAAGCGCCGCCCGCCGTGGCCGAGCCATGCACCACCGTGATCTGTGGCAGGCCCATGGCCGACATCCGCGCCTGGTTGGCAAAGCTGCGCGCACCTTCGACGAAAATCTGTGCGGCATAATTGAGGTTGGCACCGCCGCTTTCGGCAAGGGTGACCACCGGCAGTCGGTTTTCCATGGCGATCCGTTGCAGGCGCAAGGTCTTGTGCAGGCCGCTGGGGGAAATGGTCCCGCCCTTGATTGCGCTGTCGTTCGCCACCACCAGCACCCGCACGCCACTGACATAGCCGATCCCGGCAATCAACCCAGCGCCGGCTCCGCTGCCATCCTTGTCGTCATGCAGCTTGTAGCCGGCCAGGCTCGCCAGTTCGAGAAACGGTGCACCGGGGTCCAGCAGCAGGTTCACGCGCTGGCGCGGTAACAGTTGCCCGCGCTGCTCGAACTTGCCCTGGGCCTGGGCGGCTTTCTCCTGCACAGCCTGTTCGAGCCGCTGCAACTGCTCGACCCCGGCCAGCATTGCAGCGTGATTACGGACGAATTCGGCGCTGTGCGGGTCAAGCTGCGATTCGATCACTGGCATCGAGGGTTGCCTCTTCAATGGCCGTCGTTCAGTCGAGTTGGTCGACGATGCTCTGCGGCACCGGTATCTGGATTTCCAGCAACTGCTGGGCGAACGCCTTGCCCTGCGGATCGATGCGCAGGCTTGCGGCGCCACCGCCACCGAGGGCGTGCTCCAGCAGGAAATTCAGACTGTGGGTGCCCGGCAGGTACCAGCGCTCGACACGGCCCAGCAGCGGGTCGAGCACGTGACTCATCCAGTCGACCATCACCTCCGGGGTCAACGCCTCGGCGATCCATGGCAGGTAGTCCGGCTCGCGGGCGATGACGCCGATGTTGCTGTGGTTACCCTTGTCGCCCGAGCGCGCCACCGCCAGTTTGACCAGCGCAACGCTGGCGTCGGCCCGACCCTGAGGCTTGGGCAGGTCCGGGGCGATCGGCAGGTCGGCGATCGCCAGCGGTTCAAGGACCGGCAGGGGACAAGGATGGCGCTGGCCGTCGAGTTCGATTTCCAGCCGACAGGCGGACTTATCGACGAGGCATGAAAACAGGCGAATCAGCGGTGACACCGTGGGACGGCCGCCCACCAGACCGGTCAGGCCCGGCGCCATGCCGGTTGCGGCGTGGGCTATTTCCTTTGAAAACAATACCAGCGCCTGTTGGTCCGGATGGCGTACCGCCAGCTTGATCAGCACTTCGCGGCTGTCCTGGCGTTGGCCGTGATGGCCGTAGGTCGCTTCGCTGCCGAGCAGCTCGGCGCTCACCTCGCTGAAAGGCTCCCAGCCGCGCTGGCTGAACATTTGCGAAGTTCGGGCGATGATTGCCTGGCTGACGCGTTCGGCCTTCGCCACCGCGTCGATGCCGGCGATCAGGCACATGGCGGTGCAGCGAAAACCATCCGGCCAGGTGGCGCAGACCTTGTATTGACCAGTGGGCGGCAGGCCTCGGGCACCGTGGACACGCACCGCATGCTTGCCTTGCTGGATCAGCCTGACCTGGCTGAAGTCGCAGATCACGTCCGGTAGCAGGTAGCCTTGCGGGTCGCCGATCTCATAGAGCAACTGCTCACCGACGGTCAGCGGCGTCACCAACCCGCCGGTGCCTGGGGCCTTGGTGACGATGAACTGGCCGTCGGCGCTGACCTCGACGATGGGAAATCCGATGTGCTCGTAATCCGGGACGTCCCGCCAGTCGGTGAAGTTGCCCCCGGTGCACTGCGCGCCGCATTCGATCAGATGTCCGGCCAGGGCGGCCTGGGCCAGTTTGTCGTAGTCGTGCCAGGCCCAGCCGAACTCATGCACCAGGGCGGCGCTGACCACCGCGCTGTCGACGACGCGACCAGTGATCACGATGTCGGCCCCCAGGCGCAAGGCTTCGACAATGCCGGGGGCACCGAGGTAGGCATTAGTGGAAATACAGGTGGAAGGCAGTGGTTCGCCGCTGGACAGGTCGCGAATGTCCTGGCCGGCGAGCTGTTGAAGCCGGGGTTGCAGGTCATCGCCCAGCAGCACGGCGATCTTCAACGGTACGCCGGCCGTATCGCAAGCCGCTTGCAGCGCTGCGGCGCAAGCCTGGGGATTGACGCCGCCGGCGTTGCTGATCACGCGGATCCGATCTGCATGCAGGCGCTGGAGCAGGGGCGTGAGGACGTCGATGAAGTCTCTCGCGTAGCCAGCCCGAGGGTCCTTCAAACGGGCCCCGGCCATGATCGACATCGTGACTTCGGCCAGATAGTCGAACACCAGGTAATCCAGTTCCCCGCCTTCGACCAGCTGCGCCGCTGCGGTGCAGGTGTCGCCCCAGAAGGCGCTGGCGCAACCGATACGGATCGTTCTTGGCATGGAGCACCCTCCGACAAACGTCGCTCGAGACTACCAAGCAAGCGCTTGGTTCGCAAACATCGATTCCGTCTTCTGGCCGAGCGCTTGCTTGGTCGCGTCGCTCAGCTTAAATTGCCCGCGCCACCTTGCTGTACAGAGGCAGCTGCACAGAGGCAATGGCCGCGCATGGGTTGATCGACTGTAGGAGATAACGGGTGGACGAGCAAAAAGCCTTGAGGGTGATGCGCGAGCTGGTCGACAGCGGACAACTGACCGACCCGGACAGCGCTCGCGGCAAGCTGCTCCAGACCGCCGCCCACCTGTTTCGCAACAAAGGCTTCGAACGCACCACCGTGCGCGACCTGGCAAGTGCCGTGGGCATCCAGTCGGGCAGCATCTTTCATCATTTCAAGAGCAAGGACGAAATCCTGCGGGCGGTGATGGAAGAAACCATCCGCTACAACACTGCGTTGATGCGCGCCGCGCTGGCCGAGGCGGGCACAGTGCGTGAACGGGTGCTGGCGCTGATCCGTTGCGAATTGCAGTCGATCATGGGCGGCACCGGCGAGGCGATGGCAGTGCTGGTCTATGAGTGGCGTTCGCTGTCCCAGCAAGGACAGAAACACGTGCTGGCTCTGCGCGATATCTATGAAGACTTGTGGCTGGAGGTATTGGGCCAGGCCAAGCAGGCCGGGTATATTCGCGGCGATGTGTTCATCACCCGGCGTTTCCTCACGGGGGCGTTGTCCTGGACCACCACCTGGTTTCGCGCCGAGGGCAACCTGAGCCTCGATGAGCTGGCCGAGCAGGCGCTGGTCCTTGTGCTTGAAGAAAAACAATAAAAAAGCGGTGCACTAAATGGGCCGCACGGTGGCTAAGCGGCGCAGATCGCCTAGCTTGATTGTATTGATGGGTACTCTTGGGGAGTGGTTATCTTGACGTTTTCACCGATGGGGATGACCTCGCGTGTGCTGCTGGCCGCGCTGGTCGCCTTCCTGGCCTTGCAGGTCCAGGCGGCGCAACTGGTACGGATCGGCGCGGCACATTTTCCGCCTTATACCGTGCGTCCTGAAAACGGCGCCGATACCGGTCTGCTTCCCCAGTTGGTGGAAAATCTGAACCGGTTGCAGACCGACTATCAATTCGTCCTGGTCCCGACCTCGATTCCGCGCCGTTTCAATGACTTCAAACAGGGTCGGGTCGATATGGCGATTTTCGAGAACCCGGACTGGGGCTGGCAGGACGTGCCTCATACCGCCGTGGACATGGGGCTGGAGGATGCGGAAATCTTCGTCACCCAGCGCCACCCGGATCGCCAGCAAAGCTACTTTTCCGACTTGCGAGGCAAGCGCCTTGCCCTGTTCAGTGGCTACCACTACGCCTTTGCCGAATTCAACGCCGACCCCAAGTACCTCGCCGGCCAGTTCAACGCCACCTTGACGTACTCCCACGACAGCAACCTGCTGATGGTGCTGCGCGGACGTGCGGACATCGCCCTGGTGACCCGTTCGTACCTGAACGACTACGTGTTGCGCAACCCTGAAGTCGGCCCCCAGTTGCTGGTGTCCGAACGGATTGACCAGCTGTATCACCATTACGCGTTGATCCGGCCGCAGGCGCCCATTACCAGCGAAGCGTTCGGACAGCTGCTGCAGAAATTGCGGGACAACGGTCAGTTGCTGAAGATTTTCAAGCCCTACCAGATCGAACTGGTACCCACGCACAACCATTCGACCTGAGACTAAATTTCCCATCCTGGCTCACGTCCCACGTTGACTACCGACGAATACGCGAGCTCCTTCCATGTCCAACCTCAATCATCCGGCGGCGCTACCGCTGCCGGGCGGTCGCCGTCTCGGCGCCGATGAAACCGAACGTCACCTGAGCCTGATGCTCGAAGGGGCGCCGCTGATCCGGTTGCGCCTGGAGCGCGACCCGGAGTTGCGGCTGCATTTGCAGGAACTCAATGATCGACCGGTGGGCCCGGCGCTGTGGGCGGCCTGTTACTGGCTGTTTGCCCGTGATCCGGACTGCCAGCGGCTGCTATGGCACCTCAACGAGCGTCCCGGGGAAGCCTTGCTCAGCGGATTGCTGACGGCCACCGGGCGTCCCGGCGAATACGTCTGCGAACGCACCATGTTCTGGCAACTGCCGCAGCCCTGGCTGGGGGAATCGTTCAGCGGCAGCTACCCGCAGCAGATGATCATCAGTGACGGCCGGCGCCACCCGCGTCGGCCCATGAAACCGCGCGGTGAAGTGTATCGGCGTTTCGACGCCCGGCTGGGGGCCTGGGTGTCCTTGCGCACCCTGGAAATCGAGCAGGACCTGGTGCGATTCAACCGCTGGCAGAACAGCCCGCGGGTCGCGGCCTTCTGGCAGGAGGAGGGCAGCCTGGAGCAGCACCGCGAGTATTTGAACAAGCTGCAGCACGATCCTCGGGTCCTGACCCTGATCGGCTGCTTCGATGACCAGCCGTTTGGCTATTTCGAAGCCTACTGGGCCAAGGAAGATCGAATCGCGCCGTTCTATGAAGCCCGGGACTACGACCGCGGCATTCACATGCTGGTGGGCGAAGAGCAGCACCGCGGGCCGCATAAAGTGGCGAGCTGGCTGTCAGCGCTGGTGCATTACCTGTTCCTCGATGACCCGCGCACCCAGCGTATCGTGGCCGAGCCCCGGGCCGACAACGCCCGGATGATCGGGCACCTGCACAATCAGTGTTTCCACTGTGAAAAGGAATTCGACTTCCCCCACAAACGCGCGGCGCTGATGATTTTGGGGCGTGAGCGGTTTTTTGATCGGTGTGGGTTGGTGTGAGGGGGGCAGGGTCTTAGGGCCTCATCGTCGGATCGCCGCCCGGAGCAAGCTCGCTCCCCACAGTTTTCGTGGTCGCTGAAGACCTCTGTGGGAGCGAGCCTGCTCGCGATAAAGCCGGTAAAACCACCGCAAGTTACCGCCGGGCGAAGGTATCCCCCCGAACCCCCGACACCTTGCGGCAATGTACCAGCGCGTCGCGGATCATGAAGTTCACCAGGGTCGGCGAGACACCCAGTTCCTTGGCGATGTCCTTTTGCGGCACGCCGTGCAGGCGGTACATCTCGAAGGCGTAGCGAGTGCGGCTGGGCAATTCGGTCAGCGCGTCGGCAATGTGCTCCAGGGTGGAAAAGTTGATGTGGGAGGTTTCCGGCGAAGCACCCTGGATCACCACGTTCAACCCTTCCTCTTCCGGACCCGAATATCGCTGTTCCAGCGCCTGCTTGCGGTAGTGGTCGATCGCCAGGTTGCGCACGATCTGGAACAGGTAGCTGAGCTGGGCCTTGAACGAGGAGGTGATCTGCGGCGCCGATTGCAGCCGGAAAAACGCGTCCTGCACCACATCTTCCGCACGCGACCGGCAACCGGTGATGCGTGCGGCAATCTTGACCAGGATCAGCCGGTTATCAACGAAGGCCTGGAGTAACGGTGAGTTGCACCTGCTTGTGGATACTTGTTCCGTCATGGAATTCACCTTGCTGCAAATAGTTAGCAGGACCGGGGATGTCAGAGCCGTCCTACACATCGAGCGCCAAATTATTCTTAATGATAATTATTGTCAATTGAGAAAAAGAATTATTGATCTGGTAAAAGTCCAGCGTGAGGTCCGCGACCCATTGCCGCGGCACCGTACCGCCCACGGGCGGGTCCAGGGGCTTGCAGACTAATTATCCGGCGCTGTTATCCGTTCCCATGGGTGACTACTTGCAAGCCGAATTTCAGGCAGGAATCCCCATGACCGACGCGTTCGAACTCCCCAGCACCCTGGCTCATGCCCTCCAGCGCCGCGCCGCGTTGACGCCGGACCGGGTGGCTTTGCGCTTCCTTGCCGACACCCCGGAGCTGGGCGTGGTGTTGAGTTATCGCGATCTGGACCTGCGCGCCCGGACCATCGCCGCCGCCTTGCAGGCCGAAGCGGCGGTGGGCGAGCGTGCGGTGCTGCTGTTTCCCAGCGGTCCGGACTACGTCGCGGCGTTCTTCGGCTGCCTCTACGCCGGGGTCATCGCGGTGCCGGCCTACCCACCGGAATCCACTCGTCGTCATCACCAGGAGCGGCTGTTGTCGATCATTGCCGACGCCGAACCGCTCCTGCTGCTCACCAGCAGCGATCTGCGTGAGCCGTTGCAAGCCATCGAATCGGCGCCACCGGTGCTGTGCGTCGACAGCCTTGACCCGACACTCGCCGAACGATGGTTGGCGCCGAGCCTGCGAGACGATGCCATCGCGTTCTTGCAATACACCTCCGGTTCCACGGCCTTGCCCAAGGGCGTGCAGGTCAGCCACGGCAATCTGGTCGCCAACGAGGTCTTGATCCGCCACGGTTTCGGCATCGACCTCAATCCCGATGACGTGATTGTCAGCTGGTTGCCGCTGTATCACGACATGGGTCTGATCGGCGGCTTGTTGCAGCCGGTATTCAGCGGTGTTCCTTGCGTATTGATGTCTCCGGCGTATTTCCTCGCACGGCCCCTGCGCTGGCTGGAAGCGATCAGCGAGTACGGCGGCACCATCAGTGGCGGGCCGGACTTCGCCTATCGCTTGTGCAGCGAGCGGGTCAGCGACTCGGCCTTGCAGCGGCTCGACCTGAGTCGTTGGCGCGTGGCCTATTCGGGCTCCGAGCCGATCCGCCTGGACACCGTGGAACGCTTCACCGAAAAATTCGCCCCGTGCGGCTTCACCCCGGACAACTTCATGGCGTCCTATGGGCTGGCCGAGGCCACCTTGTTCGTCGCCGGCACGCCGCGGCGCCAGGGCATTCCTTCGCTGCGGGTGGACGACGGGGCGCTGGCACAGAATCGCATCGAGCCGGGGCAGGGCAGCGCGGTGATGAGTTGTGGTGTCAGTCAGCCTGGACACGCGGTGCTGATTGTCGAGCCCAACACGTTACAGACGCTGGCTGACAACCGGGTTGGCGAAGTCTGGGCCTGCGGGCCGAGCATCGCCCATGGCTACTGGCGCAACCCCGAGGCCAGCGCGAAGAGCTTTGTCCAACGCGACGGCCTGACCTGGCTGCGCACCGGCGACCTGGGCTTTATGCGTGACGGCGAACTGTTCATCACCGGACGCCTGAAGGACCTGTTGATCGTGCGCGGCCACAACCTCTATCCCCAGGACATCGAGCAGACCATCGAGCGCGAAGTCGAGGTGGTGCGCAAGGGCCGGGTGGCGGCGTTCGCCGTCGATGACGATGGCGAGGAAGGCATCGGCATTGCCGCGGAAATCAGTCGCAGCGTACAGAAGATCCTGCCGCCGCAAGCCTTGATCAAGACCATTCGCGAAGTCGTCGCCGAAGCCTGCCAGCAAGCTCCGCGCGTGGTCGTGCTGCTCAACCCCGGTGCCTTGCCCAAGACCTCCAGCGGCAAGTTGCAACGCTCGGCCTGCCGGACCCGACTGGCGGACGGCAGCCTCGACAGTTATGCACTGTTTCCCTCGGTCGAGGTCGAGCAAGTCCGTGAGAGCGGCCCGTCGTCAGCGCTGCAAACGTTGATCGGCCAGGTCTGGTGTGAAGTGTTGCAGATCCCACAGGTCCAGGCCGACGATCATTTCTTTCTGTTGGGCGGCAATTCCATCGCCGCGACCCAGGTGATTGCGCGATTGGGCGAAACCCTGGGACGGACGCTGAACCTGCGCCTGTTGTTCGAAGCCCCGACGCTGGCAGCTTTTGCGACGGCGGTGGGCGCCCAGCAACAGGACGGCAGCCAGGCCCAGGGTCCGATCAACGCCTTGCCACGCCACACAGCCTTGCCGCAATCCCTGGCCCAGAACCGTTTGTGGATCACCTGGCAGCTCGAGCCTGACAGCTGCGCCTACAACATCCCCGGCGCCTTGCAGTTGCGCGGCGAATTGGATGAAGACGCACTGCGCGGCAGTTTCCAGCAATTGATCGAGCGCCACGAATCCCTGCGCACACGCTTTTTGGAGCGCGACGGGGTGGCGTTGCAGCAGGTCGACCCGGCCGGCGAATTCACCTTGCAGGTGATCGAACTCAACGACGTGCCGACCGACCAGCGCCAGGCCCGGGCACGCCAGCTACGCGATGAAGAAGCGGGCAAACCGTTCGATCTGGAAAACGGCCCGCTGCTGCGCGTCACCCTGTTGCGCCTCGATGACGACGATCATCAGTTGTGGGTGACGATGCACCACATCATCGCCGACGGCTGGTCGATGAACGTGCTGGTGGAAGAGTTCGCCCGGCTCTACGCCGCCGCCTGCCAAGGCCAGCGCGCCGAGCTGGCGCCGTTGCCGTTGCACTATGCCGACTACGGCAGTTGGCAACGTCAGTGGCTTGCCCAGGGCGAAGCCGAGCGTCAGCTGAGCTACTGGAAGCAACAATTGGGCGACGAGCATCCGACGTTGGCGCTGCGTACCGATCATCCGCGCAGCGCACAGCATCATCGCAGCGCCAGCCGTCACAGCCTGCGTCTGGACAAAGGTCTCGGTGACGCGTTGCGGGCACTGGCCCAGGCCCATGACGCGACGCCGTTCATGTTGTTATTAGCAGCATTCCAGGCCTTGCTGCAACGCTACACCGGTCAGTCGGACCTGCGCATCGGCGTGCCCAACGCCAACCGCCCGCGTCTGGAAATCCAGGGGCTGATCGGCTTTTTCATCAACACCCAGGTGTTGCGCGGGCAGGTCGAAGCCCGGCAGTCATTCGCCGCTCTGCTGGCCCAGGCCCGGGAAGCGACGCTCGGAGCCCAGGCTCATCAGGACCTGCCATTCGAACAATTGCTCGAAGCCTTTCCCCAGGCGCGGGAGCAGGGCCTGTTCCAGGTGATGTTCAACCACCAGCAGCGTGACCTGAGCGCCTTGCGGCGCCTGCCGGGGCTGCTGGCCGATGAGCTGCCGTGGCACAGCCGCGAAGCCAAGTTCGACCTGCAATTACACAGTGAAGAGGATCGCAACGGTCGGCTGACCCTGTCGTTCGACTACGCCGATGAATTGTTCGAGGCGGCGACCATCGCCCGCTTGGCCGAGCATTACTGCAACCTGTTGCGGGCGGTGTGTGCCGATCCGCAGCAAGCCATCGGTGATCTGCCGTTACTGACCGCGCAAGAGCAAGTCCAGCAGCAACACTGGTGCGAGTCACCCTGTGCACCGGCCAGCCAATGGCTGCCGGAACTGTTGAACGAACAGGCCCGACGCACGCCGCAACGGACCGCGCTGCTGTGGGACGGCGGTCGCCTGGAGTATGCCGAGCTGCACGCCCAGGCCAACCGACTGGCCCATTACCTGCGTGACAAAGGGGTTGGTCCGGATGTGCGGGTGGCGATTGCCGCCGAACGTTCGCCGCAACTGATCATTGGCGTGCTGGCGATCATCAAGGCCGGCGGCGCCTACGTGCCCCTGGATGCCGATTACCCGGCCGAACGCCTGGCCTTCATGCTCGGTGACAGCGGCGTCGATCTGCTGCTGACACAAACCGAGTTGCTCGGGCGTTTGCCTGCCTGCGAGGGGGTAACCGTGATAGCCCTGGATGCCCTGCACCTGGAGCAATGGCCGAGCAACCCGCCGGGCCTGCACTTGCATGCCGAACACCTGGCCTACGTGATTTACACTTCCGGCTCCACCGGCCAGCCCAAAGGCGTCGGCAACACCCATGGCGCGCTGGCCGAGCGTCTGCAATGGATGCAGGCCACCTACGGCCTGGATGAAACCGACGTGCTGATGCAGAAGGCCCCGATCAGTTTCGACGTGTCGGTGTGGGAATGTTTCTGGCCACTGATCACCGGCAGCCAGTTGGTCCTGGCCGGCCCCGGCGAACACCGGGATCCGCAACGCATCGCCCAACTGGTCGAGCTGTTCGGCGTGACCACGCTGCACTTTGTGCCGCCGCTGCTCAGGCTGTTTGTCGACGAACCCTTGAGTGCTCGATGCACCAGTCTGCGCCGGGTGTTTTCCGGCGGCGAAGCCTTGCCCGCCGAGTTGCGCAACCGCGTGCTGGCGCAACTGCCGGGGACGCAACTGCACAACCGCTACGGCCCCACCGAAACCGCGATCAACGTCACCCACTGGCACTGCACCGAGGCCGATGGCGAGCGCTCGCCTATTGGTCGGCCGCTGGGCAACGTGCGGTGCTACATCCTCGACGACGACTTCAATCCGGTTCCGGCTGGCGTGCCGGGCGAGCTGTGCATCGGTGGCCTGGGCCTGGCCCGGGGTTACATCGGTCGGCCAGGCCTGAGCGCCGAGCGTTTCGTCGCCGACCCGCTGGGTCCGGCCGGTGCGCGGTTGTACCGGACCGGCGACCGGGCGGTCTGGACCGCCGACGGGGTGATCGAATACCTCGGCCGCCTCGATCAGCAGCTCAAGCTGCGCGGCTTCCGGGTCGAGCCGCAGGAGGTCGAAGCGCAGCTGCTGGCGCAGGGCGACGTGGCCCAGGCGGCGGTCCTGTTGCGCGACACCGCAGCCGGCCCGCAACTGATCGGCTACTACACCGCCCCGGATTGCACGCAAGACGCCGACGAGCTGAACAGCCGGCTCAGGGCGGCGTTGGCCGCCCAACTGCCGGACTACATGGTGCCCGCGCAGTTGCTGCGCCTGGACGCCATGCCTCTGGGGCCGAGCGGCAAACTCGACCGGCGGGCCTTGCCCGAACCGCAATGGCAAGTGCGCGAACACGTCGAACCGGTCAGCGCCCTGGAGCAGCAGCTCGCCGCCATCTGGCGCGACGTGCTGGGGCTTGCGCGTGTCGGCCTGCGGGACGATTTCTTTGCCCTGGGCGGCCATTCGTTGCTGGCGACGCAGATCATCTCTCGCACCCGCCAGGCCTGCGACGTCGAGCTGCCCTTGCGGGCGCTGTTCGAGACCAGTGAACTGGGCGCCTTTGCCGAGCACGTGCGCTCGATCCAGGCCAGCGGCCAGACCAACCGGCAGCCGCCGATCGAGAAAGTCGACCGCAGCCAACCGGTGCCGTTGTCGTACTCGCAACAGCGCATGTGGTTCCTCTGGCAGATGGAACCGGACAGCCCGGCCTACAACGTCGGCGGCATGGCACGCCTGCGCGGAGTATTGGATGTCGGGCGTTTCGAGGCGGCGTTGCAGGCGTTGATCCTGCGCCACGAAACCCTGCGCACCACGTTCCCGAGCGTCGACGGCGTCGCCCGGCAACAGGTGCACGCCGAGACGGGGCTGCGCATGGACTGGAAGGATTTTTCCAGGCTGGCCGCCGAGGTTCGCGAACAACGGGTAAAGGCGCTGGCCGACAGCGAAGCCCATCGGCCGTTCAACCTGGAAACCGGGCCGCTGTTGCGCGTCTGTCTGGTCAAGACTGGCGAACACGAGCACTACCTGGTGCTGACCTTGCACCACATCGTCACCGAGGGCTGGGCGATGGATATTTTTGCCCGGGAGCTGAGCGCGCTGTACGAAGCCTTTATCGATGATCGCGAATCGCCCCTGGAGCCCCTGCCGGTGCAGTATCTGGACTACAGCGTCTGGCAGCGCCAGTGGCTGGAATCCGGTGAGCGCCAGCGCCAACTCGATTACTGGACCGCGCAACTGGGCCGCGAGCATCCACTGCTGGAATTGCCGGCCGACCGTCCGCGTCCGCCGGTACAAAGCCATCGCGGCGAACTGTTCCGCTTTGACCTCAGTGATGATCTGGCGGCCCGAGTGCGGGCTTTCAATGCGCAACGGGGCCTGACCCTGTTCATGACCATGACCGCCGCCCTGGCCGTGCTGCTCTATCGCTACAGCGGCCAGACTGACCTGCGCATCGGCGCGCCGGTCGCCAACCGTATCCGTCCGGAAAGCGAAGGGTTGATCGGTGCGTTCCTCAACACCCAGGTGCTGCGCTGTCAGCTCGACGGACAGATGTCGGTGGGCGAGTTGTTCGAGCAGGTACGCCACACCGTGATCGACGGCCAATCCCATCAGGACTTGCCCTTCGACCATCTGGTGGAAGCCCTGCAACCGCCACGCAGCGCAGCCTACAACCCGTTGTTCCAGGTGATGTGCAACGTCCAGCGCTGGGAGTTCCAGCAGAGCCGCACGCTGGCCGGCATGACCGTCGACTACCTGGTCAACGATGCCCGGGCCACCAAGTTCGACCTCAACCTGGAAGTCACCGAACTGGACCAACGCCTGGGCTGCTGCCTGACCTACAGCACCGATCTGTTCGACGAACCACGCATCGCTCGCATGGCCGCGCACTGGCGTAACCTGCTTGAAGCGTTGCTGGCCGATCCGGCTCGCCGGCTCAGCGAGTTGCCGATGCTGGAGGCCGACGAACAGCAGCAGATGCTCGACAGCCTCGCGGCAGAACCCGGCGAGCAGCGTCTGGATCAGTGCCTGCACGAGTTGTTCAGCGAGCAGGCGCAGGCCCGGCCGGATGCACCGGCCCTGACCTTTGCCGGGCAGACCCTGAGCTACGGCGAGCTGGAGCGTCGCGCCAATCGCCTGGCCTGGATGCTGCGCGAGCGTGGCGTCGGGCCGCAGGTGCGGGTGGGGCTGGCCCTGGAGCGCTCGTTGGAAATGGTCATCGGTCTGCTGGCGATCCTCAAGGCCGGTGGTGCGTACGTGCCACTGGATCCGGAATACCCGCTGGACCGCTTGCACTACATGATCGAGGACAGCGGGATCGGTCTGTTGCTCAGCGACCGGGCGATGTTCCAGGCCTTGGGAGCGCTGCCGGACAGCGTCGGGCGCTGGTGCCTGGAAGACGATGGCGAGGCCTTGGCGCAATACCCGGACCAGGCCCCGGCTCCGGGTAACCTGCCGCAACACCAGGCCTACCTGATCTACACGTCCGGCTCAACCGGCAAGCCCAAGGGCGTAGTGGTGTCCCACGGTGAAATCGCCATGCACTGCCGGGCGGTGATCCAGCGTTTCGGCATGCGTCCGCACGACTGCGAACTGCATTTCTATTCCATCAATTTCGACGCGGCCACCGAGCGCCTGCTGGTGCCGCTGCTCAGTGGCGCCCAGGTCGTGCTGCGGGCCCAGGGGCAGTGGGATGCCGAGCAAATCTGCGGGTTGATCCGCCAGCACCGGATCAACATCCTCGGTTTCACCCCCAGCTACGGCAGCCAGTTGGCGCAGTGGCTGGCGACCCAGGGGCAAACCCTGCCGGTGCGCATGTGCATTACCGGCGGTGAAGCGCTGACTGGCGAACACTTGCAGCGGATTCGCGCCGCGTTCACGCCGAGCCTGTTCTTCAATGCCTACGGCCCCACCGAGACTGTAGTCATGCCGTTGGCGAGCCTGGCACCGGAGCAGTTGGAGGAGGGCGCGGGCAGTGTGCCGATCGGCAGCGTGATCGGCGCACGGCGGGCCTATATTCTCGACGCCGAGCTGGCCGTGGTGCCCCAGGGCGCGCCCGGTGAGCTGTACGTCGGCGGAGCGGGCCTGGCCCAGGGTTACCACCAGCGTCCGGGCCTGACTGCGGAGCGCTTCGTCGCCGACCCGTTTGCCGCCGACGGCGGACGGCTGTACCGCACCGGCGACCTGGTGCGCCAGCGCACCGATGGCCTGGTGGAGTATCTGGGACGAATCGACCATCAAGTGAAGATCCGTGGTTTCCGCATCGAACTGGGGGAAATCGAAACCCGCCTGCTGGAGCACGCCACGGTGCGCGAGGCTGTGGTGGTGGCCCTCGACACGCCGACCGGCAAGCAGTTGGTCGGCTATCTGGTGGCCGAGGTTGGTCAGGACACCGAGCAGCAAGCGATGTTGCGCGAAGCCTTGAAACAGCACCTCAAGGCACAGCTACCGGATTACATGGTGCCGGCCCACCTGATCCTGTTGGCGAGCATGCCACTGACCGCCAACGGCAAACTCGACCGCCGGGCGCTGCCGTTGCCGGACCCTGAACTCAGTCGCCAACACTACGTGGCGCCCAGCAATGCCCTTGAGCAGACCCTGGCGAGCATCTGGTGCGAAGTGCTGAACGTCGGCCAGATCGGCCTCAATGACAATTTTTTCGAGCTGGGCGGCGATTCGATTCTGTCGATCCAGGTCGTCAGCCGTGCGCGGCAGCAGGGCATCCATTTCACGCCGCGCGATCTGTTCCAGCACCAGACCGTGCAGACGTTGGCTGCCATCGCCAGCCACAGCCCGCAAGTGAGCGCCGAGCAGGGGCTGCTGACGGGTGAGTCTGCGCTGACGCCGATCCAGCATTGGTTCTTCGACCAGCCGATTGCCAATCGGCATCACTGGAACCAGGCGCTGTTGCTGGAACCGGCCAGTGTCCTGGAACCGCAAGCGCTGGAACAGGCCCTGCGTGCGGTCTTCCAGCATCACGACGCCTTGCGCCTGGGCTTTGCCGAAGTCGCCGGGCACTGGCGCGCCGAGTACCGGCCGTTGACCGACGCCACCCTGTTGCAGCAGCTGAGCGCAGACGCCGCTGAGGCTTGCGAAAGCAGCTTCGCCGAGGCCCAGCGCAGCCTGGATCTGCCCGACGGGCCGCTGCTGCGAGCCGTGCTGGCGCAGTTGCCCGATGGCCGGCAACGGTTGCTGATCGTCATTCATCACCTGGTGGTAGACGGTGTGTCGTGGCGGGTGCTGATGGACGACTTGCAAACCGTTTACCGGCAGATCGGCGCCGGCCAAGCGCCCGAACTACCGGCCAAGACCAGCCCGTCGCGGGACTGGGCGGCACGCTTGCAAGCCTATGCCGCAAGCGAGTCCCTGCGCGAGGAACTGGGTTGGTGGCAGGCTCAGTTGAGCGGCCCGCAGGTCGCGTTGCCTTGTGCGCGACCTGACGGCGCCATGGCAGAGCGGCACGCTGAAACCGTCAGCGTGCGCCTGGACGCCGAGCGTACCCGGCAACTGCTGCAACAGGCGCCGAGCGCCTATCGCACCCAGGTCGACGACCTGCTGCTGACTGCACTGGCCCGCGTGGTGTGCCGCTGGAGCGGGCATGCCTCGGCACTGGTCCAGCTCGAAGGCCATGGTCGCGAAGCGCTGTTCGACGACATCGACCTGACCCGCACCGTGGGCTGGTTCACCAGCGCGTATCCGGTGCGTCTGAGTCCGGCGGATGAAGACGTTGGCGCCTCGATCAAAGCCATCAAGGAACAACTGCGCGCCGTGCCGCACAAAGGCCTGGGTTATGGCGTGCTGCGTTATCTCAGTGACGCGCCGACGCGCGCCGCCATGGCCGGGTTGCCGCAGGCTGCGATCACGTTCAACTACCTGGGCCAGCTCGACCAGACCCTGGGCCGGGAGGCGTTGTTCCAGCCATTGAACGAGCCGCTGGGCGCGATCCATGACCCCGATGCGCCGCTGCCCAACGAGCTGAGCGTCGACAGTCAGGTCAGCGGTGGCGAGTTGGTGCTGCGCTGGACCTTCAGCCGCGAACGCCATGCCAGGAACACCATCGAGACCCTCGCCGACACTTACCTCGAAGAATTGCAACGGTTGATCGCCCATTGCCTGACGGACGAGGCGGGCGGTCTCACACCGTCGGACTTCCCCCTGGCGAATCTGACCCAGGGCCAGCTCGACAGCCTGCCGGTGCCGGCCGGGCAGATCGAAGACGTCTACCCATTGACGCCGATGCAGGAGGGCATGTTGTTGCACACCCTGCTGGAACCGGGCACCGGCCTGTACTACATGCAGGACCGCTACCGCATCAACAGCGAACTGGACCCGCAGCGTTTCGCCCAGGCGTGGCAGGCCGTCATCGCTCGCCACGAGGCCCTGCGCGCCTCGTTCTGCTGGAACGTTGGCGAAGACATGCTGCAAATCATCCATAAACCGGGTAGCACCGCGCTGGATTATCTCGATTGGCGCCAAGTGCCCGAAGACCAGCAGGAAACCCGCCTGCAAGCCTTGCTCAAGGGCGAGCGCGAAGCCGGCTTCGATCTGTTGAACCAGGCGCCGTTCCACCTGCGACTGATCCGGGTCGGCGCGGCGCGCTACTGGTTCATGATGAGCAACCACCACATTCTCATCGATGCCTGGTGCCGTTCGCTGCTGATGGATGACTTCTTCGAGATCTACAGCGCCCTGGGTGAGCAGCGTGAGCCGCAACTGGCCGTGCCGCCGCGCTATCGCGACTACATCGGCTGGCTGCAACACCAGAGCCTGACCGAGGCCCGGCAATGGTGGAAGCGCAACCTGCAAGGTTTCGAGCGGACCACGCCGATCCCCAGCGACCGTCCGTTCCTGCGCGAACATGCCGGTGACAGCGGTGGCATGATCGTCGGTGATTGCTACACCCGCCTCGACGCCCGGGACGGTGTGCGTCTGCGGGAACTGGCCCAGGCCCATCAACTGACGGTCAACACTTTCGCCCAGGCCGCGTGGGCCCTGGTGCTGCGCCGGGTCAGCGGTGATCGGGACGTATTGTTCGGCGTCACCGTGGCCGGGCGACCGGTGGAACTTCCGCAGATGCAACGGACCGTGGGCCTGTTCATCAACAGCGTCGCGTTGCGGGTGCAGATGCCCGAGGCTCATCAGCCTTGCAGCGTGCGGCAGTGGCTTAGCGGCTTGCTGGACAGCAACATGCAGTTGCGTGAGTACGAGTACCTGCCGCTGGTGAACATCCAGGAGGCCAGCGAGCTACCCAAGGGCCAGCCGCTGTTCGACAGCCTGTTCGTGTTCGAGAACGCCCCGGTGGAGGTTTCGGTACTGGACCGTGCCCAACGTCTCAACGCGACCTCTGACTCAGGGCGCACCCACACCAACTTCCCGTTGACAGCGGTCTGCTATCCGGGGGATGACCTGGGGCTGCACCTTTCCTATGACCAGCGTTACTTCGATGAACCAACGGTCCAGGGACTGTTGGCGCAGTTCAAGCGTCTGCTACTGGCGTTGATGGACGGTCTGCACGGCGACATGGCCGAGCTGCCGTTGATTGGTGCCGAGGAGCGGGA
Organism: Pseudomonas sp. SMN5; assembly: GCF_052041925.1. Taxonomy (NCBI): domain Bacteria; kingdom Pseudomonadati; phylum Pseudomonadota; class Gammaproteobacteria; order Pseudomonadales; family Pseudomonadaceae; genus Pseudomonas; species Pseudomonas sp. SMN5. The sequence goes on along the minus strand of NZ_JBKGGX010000002.1, from coordinate 110,695 downwards.
CTTCCTCGTCGACGGCTGCAACCAGAGCGAGCAGGCCTATGCCCTCGATCGCAGCTACGTCGAGCTGTTCGAGGCCAATGTCACGGCCTATCCGCAGCGCACCGCCGTCACCTGCCTGGACGTCAGCTACAGCTACGCGCAATTGAACGAATGCAGCAACCGCCTCGGCCACGCCCTGGTCGAGCTGGGGGTAGGCCTGGATCAACCGGTGGCGTTGCTGGCCGAACGGGATGCGCAGTTGCCGGGCATGATCATCGGCAGTTTCAAGGCCGGTGCCGGCTACCTGCCGCTGGACCCGGGCCTGCCAGCTCAGCGCCTGAGCCGTATCATCGAGTTGAGCCGCACGCCGTTGCTGGTCTGCACCCGGGCCTGTCACGCCCAGGCGTTGGCCCTGCTCGATGAATTCGCCTGTGCCGGGCGGCCGAGATTGTTGGTATGGGAAGACGTCCAGGCCAGTGACGTTTCGTCGCAAAACCCCGGCATCTACAGCGGGCCGGACCATCTGGCCTACGTGATCTATACCTCCGGCTCCACGGGTCTGCCCAAGGGTGTGATGGTGCAGCAGCGTGGCATGCTCAACAACCAGTTGAGCAAAGTGCCGTACCTGGCGCTGAGCGAGGCCGATGTGATTGCCCAGACCGCGTCCCAGAGTTTTGATATTTCCGTGTGGCAGTTCCTCGCCGCGCCGTTGTTCGGTGCCCGGGTGGACATCGTGCCCAACGCCATCGCGCACGACCCGCAAGGGCTGCTCGAACACGTCCAGCGCCAGGGCATCACGGTGCTGGAAAGCGTGCCGTCGCTGATCCAGGGCATGCTGGCCCAGGCGCGCATCGGCCTCGATGGCCTGCGCTGGATGCTGCCCACCGGTGAAGCGATGCCGCCGGAACTGGCGCGTCAATGGTTGCTGCGTTATCCGGATATCGGTCTGGTGAACGCCTACGGCCCGGCCGAATGTTCCGATGACGTGGCGTTCTTCCGCGTCGACATGGCCTCGACCCATGGCACTTATCTGCCGATCGGCACACCGACCGACAACAACCGCTTGTACCTGCTCGACGACGCACTGGACCTGGTGCCGCTGGGCGCCGTTGGTGAGCTGTGCGTGGCAGGCACCGGGGTGGGGCGCGGTTATGTCGGCGATCCGCTGCGTACTGCACCGGTGTTCGTGCCCAATCCTTTTGGCGCTGCGGGCGAGCGGCTGTATCGCACCGGCGACCTGGCGCGGCGGCGCCGCGACGGTGTGCTGGAATACGTCGGGCGCATCGACCATCAGGTGAAGATTCGCGGCTATCGCATCGAGCTGGGCGAAATCGAAGCGCGGTTGCATGAACAGCCGGAGGTGCGCGATGGCGCGGTCGGCGTACAGGAGGGCGCCAATGGCAAGTATCTGGTGGGCTACCTGGTTGCCGCCGACTCGGCGCTGAGCCCGGCCGAACGCCTGGAGCGCATCAAGCAACGCCTGCGTGCCGAGTTGCCGGAGTACATGGTGCCGCTGCATTGGCTGTGGCTCGAGCGCTTGCCGCTCAACGCCAACGGCAAGCTCGACCGCAAGGCTCTGCCGGCCCTGGAGATCGGCCAGTTGCAAAACCAGGACTACCAGGCCCCCGGCAATGCCCTGGAGCAGACCCTGGCCGACATCTGGGCCCAGGTGCTGAGTGTCGAACGGGTGGGCGTGCGGGACAACTTCTTTGAACTGGGCGGCCATTCGCTGCTGGCGACGCAGATCGCCTCACGGGTGCAAAAGGTGTTGCAACGCAACGTGCCGCTGCGGGCGATGTTCGAGTGCAGTACGGTGCAGGAACTGGCGGCCTACATAGAGGGGTTGGCAGCCGGTGAAATCACTGAGGAGAAGGTGGATCGGTTGAATGATCTGATGGCGGAGTTGGAGGGGTTGTAGTTTTACTGTGCCTATAAGGACCTCATCGCGAGCAGGCTCGCTCCCACAGGGGACTGGTCGGTGACGCAAGCCCTGTGTGGAGCGAGCCCGCTCGCGATGGCATCAGCCCAGGCACTGAAAAGCCCAAGGTTGACGTCTGGCCCGGCACGGCTCAGTCTCCCCAGGGTTTTTTCTACTCTCAAACAAGGAGGTCTCTGATGCCCATCGCGATGATTGACGGACAACCCCTTAATTACCTGGACCAAGGCCAGGGCCCGGTGGTGTTGCTGGGCGGAAGCTATCTGTGGGACCACACCATGTGGGCGCCGCAGATCGAGGTGCTGTCCAGGGAGTATCGGGTGATCGCTCCGGACCTATGGGGCCACGGCCAGTCCGGGCCGATGCCTGAGGGCATGAGTTCGCTGAACGACCTGGCCCGCCAGATGATGGAGCTGCTGGATTATCTGAGCATCGACCGCTTTCACCTGGTAGGGCTTTCGGTCGGCGGGATGTGGGGCACGCGGCTGGCGCTGGCGGCGCCTACGCGGATCCAGTCGCTGGTGCTGATGGACACTTACGTGGGTGTCGAGCCGGAGCAGACCCGTCAGTACTACTTTTCGCTGTTCGAAAAAATCGAAGCCAATGGCAGCATCCCTGAGCCACTGCTGGACATTATCGTGCCGATCTTCTTCCGGCCAGGCATCGATCCACAGTCGGCGCTGTACCAGCAGTTCCGCGCCACCCTGGCCGCGCTGCCGGCGGATCGCCTGATCAACAGCGTCGTGCCGCTGGGGCGGATCATTTTCGGCCGCGACGACATGCGGATGCGCCTGCATGAGCTCAACGCCCAGCGTACCCTGGTGATGTGCGGCGACCAGGACAAACCCCGACCGCCGTCCGAGGCGCTGGAAATGGCCGAAATGATTGGCTGTTTGCATGTGCTGGTCCCGGACGCGGGGCATATTTCCAACCTGGAGAATCCGGAGTTCGTGACCGAGGCATTGCTGAAGGTTTTGCGTAGCTGACCCACCGCATCGTCGGATCGCCGCCCGGAGCAGGCTCGCTCCCACATTTACACCTGTGGCTCAGGTTTCGGGGGGGGCCGCAAATCCCCTGTGGGAGCGCAATACCGGTCACTTAAGGACGTCACCGCCCCGTGGCGAGGGAGCTTGCTCCCGCTGGGCTGCGTAGCAGCCCCAAAAGCTTGGGACCGCTGCGCGCTCCAGCGGGAGCAAGCTCCCTCGCCACGACAGGTGATAAATCTTTAGTGAACAGCATTACCTGTGGGAGCGGGCTTGCTCGCGAAAGCGGTGGATCAGTCTGGATAGATTTTGGATGTGCCGCCGTATTCGCGAGCAAGCTCAGTGTTACTTCGGCCCGAGAATCTTCACCAGTTTGTCCGGCGACGGCGCGCCTTGCTGTTGCTGCAGTTCACCTTTGTCATCCAGGTAGAAAATCGCCGGGGTGGCGGACAGTTCCAGTTCGTCCATCAACTGTTGGTTGGCATCGAGTTTCGCCTGGATCGCCGGCGGGATGTCCTTGAGCGGTTTCAAGGCGCTGCCCTTGCCGGCCTTTTCATGGGTTTCCAGGGCTTTCTCCGGCTCTTTTGCCGCAAGCAACGCGGCAGATTTGCCCGGGCTGTCTTCGCGGATGATGCCCACCATGATGTGCCGCAGCTGGACCTTGCCGGCCTTGACCCAGGGCCGTGCCTGTTCCCAGAACATATTGCAGTAGGGGCAGTTCGGATCACTGAACAGGTACACCGTGCGTGGTGCGTCCTTGTTGCCATCGGCGATCCAGTTGCTGCGCTCCATCTTCGCCCAGATTTCCTTCGCCATCGGGGCATACACCAGTTTTTGCAGTGGCTCGGCGCTCAAGTCCTTGCCGTCGGCGTCGTACAGATTGCCCAGCAGGACGTGTTGCCCGTCCGCCGTCAGGTACAGGGTCATGCCACGGTTCTGGTACTGCGCCGCATAACCGCGCAAGCCGCCCGGTGCCTCGAAACTGCCAATGATTTTCGCGCCCTTGGCTTCGATCTTCTTGATGGCCGCGGGCAGCTCTTCGGCCTGGAGCAGCGGAGCCTGCGCCAGTGCGGCGATAACGGCCAGGGTCAGCAGGTGGCGGAGGCGGGGCATGGGGATTTCCTTATGGTGGAGTGGGGTGCCGTGGTCGAACCCGGCGTGTCGAAGTTTTCCAGGGCGCGGGCCAGGCTCGCCTCTGACAGTTCGCCCAGGTGGCTGCCCAGCAGGCGGCCATCGGCGCTATAGAACAGGGTGGTCGGCAAGGCCATGGAACCGACCGCCTGGCCGAGGCGACCGCTGCCGTCGAACAGCACGTTGGTCAGGCTCAAGCCTTGGGTGGCCAGGAAGGTACTGACGCTTTGCATGCTTTCGGCCTGGTTGACGAACAGGAACGTCAGGTCCGGCCGTTGCTGTTGCGCGGCTTCCAGCACCGGCATTTCCCGCCGGCAGGGTGGGCACCAGGTGGCCCAGAGATTGATCACCAGGGGCCCGCCTTGATAATCGGTGAGTTTCACCGTCGCGCCGTCGGCGTTGCGCAGGTTGATCTCCGGTAGCCGCGTGCCTTGCTCGTAGATCGTCAACGACAGCGTCGCCAGCAGCCAGAACAGCAAGCCGCTGCCGACCCCGAAACCCATTGGCCGGCGCAGGGCTGGCCGGCGTCGGGCCCACAGCAACGCCGCAAGCACCAGCACAACGATGCCCGGCCAGGCGAGGAAGCCGCCATCGCGCAGATCGACGATCTGCCACAGGTCGTCCTGGTAATGCCGCCAGTAGGCCGCGACAAACCCGACTCGCGCGGCCAGGAGCCCCAACAGGAACAGCACGAACAGCACCGACTCGGGATTTTCGCCACCGCGCCTGGCCACCCGCCAGCCAACCAGGGTCGCCAGCGCCAGGGCGCTGATCAGCAGCAAATGGTTAAGCGCGATGGCAAAAGTGCCCAGGGTCAGGGTCAGCATCAGCGCGCGTCCCGGGTGCGATTCCAGCGTTCAAGAAAATCCCCGGCGTTGATCTCGCCGGTGATCCGCTGATTGCGACGCTCCTGGCCGTCGGCACCGATCCATAACAGGCTGGGCGGCCCGGGCACCTGGTAGCGGCTGAGCAATTCACGGCTGGCGGGGTTGTCGGCGGTCACGTCCAGGCGCAGCAGGCGCACGCCTTTGAGGGCGTCCAGCACGTCGGCGCGACCGAATACCTGTTTCTCCATGATTTTGCAGGACACGCACCAGTCGGCGTAGTAATCCACCAGCACCCACTGGCCCTGGGCCTTGGCCGCGTCCAGTTCCCGTTGCAGCGCGGCGGGCTCGCTGATCGTGACGAAGGCGTCGTGCACGCTGACGGTCGCGTTGCCCGGGCCGCCGGTGTAGACCTTCAGCGGTTGGAACAGATCGTCACTGCCACCGGCGGCGCCCACTACCAGCACGCTGCCCCACAGGCCGAACAGCAGTGACGCACTGCCGCAGGCATAGGCCATGCGCCCGAATCCTTCGGTCTGGCGCCAGGCGCTGTAGGCAGCAATCAGCAACAGCACGCCCCACAGCCCGACCCACAGCGAGCCGTCGATCACCGGGCGAATCATCAACAGTGCGGTGCCCAGGAACAAAAAGCCGAACACGCCCTTGACCAGGTCCATCCAGGCGCCGGGCTTGGGCAGGAAACGGTTGCCCACGGTGACCAGCAGCAACAGCGGCAGGCCGATGCCGACGCCCATGGCAAACAGGATCAGCCCGCCATGCAGCGCGTTGCCGCTCTGGGCGATGTACAACAGCGCGCCGGCCAGCGGCGCGGTCATGCACGGGCCTACCAACAGCCCGGACAGCGCGCCGAGAATCCCCGCGCCCAACAGACTGCCGCCGCGCCGCTGGCGACCGGCGTTCTCCAGGCGGTCGCGAAGGGCGGCCGGCAATTGCAATTCGAAGAAACCGAACATGGGCAGGGCCAACACCACGAACACTGCTGCGAACGCGCCCAGCAGCCAGGGTTGTTGCAGCAGCGCCTGCAAGTTGGCCCCCAGCAGCGCGGCAAGTACGCCCAGGGCGGCATACACCAAGGCCATGCTGATCACGTAGCTGCCGGCCAGCGCCAGGCCCCGCCGGGGCCCGGCGCCGCTGCCCACCACCAACCCGGCCAGGATCGGCAGCATGGGCAGGGAGCAGGGGGTGAACGCCAGCAGCAGGCCGAGGCCGAAGAACACCAGCAGGCTCCAACCCAGGGCCCGTTGTTGCAGACCGCTGGCCAGGGCCTGGTCCGGCGCTTCGCCGTCGGCAACGACTGGCGCATTTCCACCGAGGTCGACCACTTGGGTCTGGGGCGGATAACACAGGCCAGCGTCGGCACAGCCCTGGAAGCCGACCTTGATCTTGCCGGTCGCACCGGCGGGAATCTTCAACTCCAGGGCCTGGCGATAGACTTGCTGGTCGCCGAAAAACTCGTCGCTGTGGGCCTCACCCTCCGGCAACATCGGTTTCTGCCCATCGGCGAGGCCGTCGAACTTGAGTCGCTGCTGATACAGGTAGTAACCATCGGCAATCTGCCAGAACAACTGGGTTTCGCCGGAGTTCAGGCGTTCGGAGGTGAACACGAAAGCCTTTTCCACCGGCAGGAATTCGGGTTTGGTCTCGAAGGGATTCGCAGCCTGGGCCAGGCCCGACAGCAACAGCAGCCACAGCAAAAACAATCGACGCATGGATAAAGCCTTAGAACGAAGCAAGTGGAACGCACGATGGCGGCTGGCGATTAACCGTCGATTAACCGCCGGTTGACCCCGGCGGCAACCGCCAAGGCAGCAATGATCGCCCCTATTGGCCGTACTCGTCGCATAATGTCGGCTTAATCGGCCGGCGGCCTAATGTACCTTTTTCCACGGGGCTTACCATGCGTGTACTGGTCTGCGAAGACGATGAGTTGATTGCCAGCGGGATCGTCGCCGGGCTGACGGCCCAGGGCCTGACCGTCGAGCACGTCGCCACGGCCTCGGCGGCGCGGGCCATGGTCGGCGTGGCCGAGTTCGACGTCATGGTCCTGGACCTGGGCCTGCCCGACGAAGACGGCCTCAAGCTGCTCCGGCAACTGCGCCAGCAAGGCCTGGAGATCCCCGTATTGATCCTCACCGCCAGGGATTCAGTGACCGACCGGGTCGACGGCTTGCAGGCCGGCGCCGACGACTATCTGCTCAAGCCCTTCGACCTGCGGGAACTGGCGGCACGCCTGCACACCTTGCTGCGGCGTGTGGCCGGGCGCAGCGTCAATCTGATCGAGCACGGTCGCCTGACCTACGACCCCAGCAGCCGCGAAACCACCCTGGACGGCCAGCCGGTGGACCTGTCCCGACGCGAACAGTCGCTGTTACAGGCCTTGTTACACAGCCGCGGTCGGGTACTGTCTACCGAACAGCTCAAAGACAGCGTCTACGGGTTCAACGATGAACTGGAAAGCAACGCCCTGAACGTGCACATCCATCATCTGCGGCGCAAGCTGGGCAATGGCATTGTCGAGACCGTGCGTGGCCTGGGTTATCGCCTGGGGCCGGCCGACGGTGGGGAATCGTCCAAGTGATGAGCCTGCGACTGCGCCTGAGCCTGACGCTCGGCGCGGCCTTCGCCCTGATCTGGGCCCTGGCCGCGGCGTGGATGCTCAGCGACCTGCGCAACCAGATGATGTTTTCCCTCGACCAGCGTCTGGTGGCTTCGGCGCGGATGGTCGCCGGGCTGCTTGAGCAAATGCCGCCACTGCCGAGCAAGGGCGATGGCACGCACTTCAGCGCTGAACAGCTGAGTATTCCCGGCGGCATGGCCTGCCAGGTCAGTTCCTTGCGTGGCGAAATCCTCGCCCGCAGCCATGGCACCCCGGAGCAACCGCTGGAAGCCGAGAAAATCGGCTTTCGTGACCAGATGATCGATGGCGCGCCCTGGCGCAGTTTCACCCTGGTCCGGGGCGATTTGCGCATTACCACTGCCGACCGGCAGATCGAGCGCGAAGCCTTGAACCTCTCAGTGCTGCTGGCGGCTTCGGTGCCGGTGGGCGTGGCACTGCTGGGCTGCCTTTGTCTGTTGTGGCTGGGCATCGGTCAGGGCCTGGCGCCGCTCAATCGGATGCGCGATGCATTGATGCGGCGCAATGCCGACTCTCTCGAACCTTTGCAGATTCATCCGCTGCCCAGTGAATTGCGGCCGTTGCTGGAAACCCAGAATCAGTTGTTCCAACGCATAGGCAAGACCATCGAACGCGAACGGCGCCTGACCGGTGATGCCGCCCACGAACTGCGCAGCCCGTTGACGGCGATCAAGACGCACCTGCAGGTGGCGCGCATGACCGAGGGCGCCGCCCGCGACCAGTCCCTGGCCCGGGCCGAGGAGGGCGCCGACCGTCTGCACCGTACCCTTGAGCAGTTGCTGTTGTTGGCGCGAGTCGAAGGCAGCCTGTCGTTCGACGATGGCGTGCAGTGCAACGCCGAGCAGGTCGCGCGGTTGGCGGTCCAGGACGCGGCCAGCGGCGATTCGCGGCGGATCAGCTTGCATGTGTCGCCAGGATTGTCCGACGCACCGGTGCAGATGCCGGCGGTGCTCGCCATCGCCGCGGTGCGTAACCTGCTGGATAACGCCCTGCGCCACACCCCCGGCGATACCGAGGTGCAGTTGAGCCTGGAAATGATCGGCCAGCGTGTGCGTTTCCAGGTTCGCGACCATGGGCCGGGCATCGCCGCCGACGATCTCCAGCACCTGACCCAGCGCTTCTGGCGCAGCGGCCAGAGCACCGGTTGCGGACTGGGGTTGGCCATTGTCCAGGCCATCGTCCAGCGTTGCGGTTGCGGGCTGCATTTCGACAGCCGCCCGGATGGTTTGCGAGTGGAGTTGACGGTGCCGGTGCAGTCGCTGCCCGGCTAATACCGGAGTCCCGATTGGCAGCGATCAAAGGTGGCGAGGGAGCTTGCTCCCGCTGGGCTGCGCAGCGGCCCCCTGCCAGGGAGCACGGTAGGTCTGACCCATCGGGGTCGCTGGTTTGGGCCCGCTGCGCGGTCCAGCGGGAGCAAGCTCCCTCGCCACGGGATCCGGGTAATGCCGATATATGCTCCGTGTTCCTATCCGGAGCGGGTGCCCTGCACCTTGAGAAGCCATGCCCGGCAAAGTTCGATCCTGGGGTAAATCCCTTCTTCGCTGGTGCGTTTCCCCAACAGGAAACCTGCACATGTGTGCCCAGCGAGGTCGAGAAATGTCAGTCGCCAACAGCCTTATCGAAGCACAGCCGGCGCGGGTCAACCCTGCGCCGGCCGAGACGCTGTACCAGTTCAACGAAACGCCGCTGCTGGCCCGCCAGAGTCGCCAGGAGTCCAACGCCCGCAGTTATCCTCGGCGTATCCCGTTGGCGCTCAAGCGGGCCCGGGGGATACATGTCGAGGACGTTGAAGGGCGTACTTTCATCGATTGCCTGGCTGGTGCCGGGACTCTGGCCTTGGGGCACAACCATCCGGTGGTGATCGAGGCGATCCGGCAGGCGCTGGACGACGAACTACCGCTGCACACCCTGGACCTGACCACCCCGGTCAAAGACCGCTTCGTCCAGGACCTGTTCGGCCTGTTGCCGCCGGCGCTGGCTGGCGAGGCGAAGATCCAGTTCTGCGGCCCCACAGGCACCGACGCAGTGGAAGCCGCGTTGAAACTGGTGCGCACCGCCACCGCACGCTCTACGGTGCTGTCGTTCCAGGGCGGTTATCACGGCATGAGCCAGGGGGCGTTGAGCCTGATGGGCAGCCTGGGGCCGAAGAAACCCCTGGGCGCCTTGCTTGGCAATGGCGTGCAGTTCATGCCGTTCCCCTACGACTACCGTTGCCCGTTCGGGCTGGGTGGCAACGAAGGCGTCAGGGCCAATCTGCATTATCTGGAAAACCTGCTGAACGATCCCGAGGCCGGGGTGCAGTTGCCGGCGGCGGTGATTGTCGAGGTGGTGCAGGGCGAGGGCGGGGTGATTCCCGCCGACCTCGATTGGTTGCGCGGCTTGCGGCGAATCACCGAACAGGCGGGCGTGGCGCTGATCGTCGACGAAATCCAGAGCGGTTTCGGCCGCACCGGCAAAATGTTCGCCTTCGAGCACGCCGGGATCATCCCCGACGTGGTGGTGCTGTCCAAGGCCATCGGCGGCAGCCTGCCGCTGGCGGTGGTGGTGTATCGCGACTGGCTCGACACCTGGTTGCCGGGCGCCCATGCCGGGACCTTCCGTGGCAACCAGATGGCCATGGCCGCCGGTTCCGCCGTGATGCGTTACCTGGTGGAACACAACCTGCCGGCCCATGCCGCCGCCATGGGCGAGCGCTTGAGCGAGCATCTGCGGATCCTGCAGCGTGAATTCCCGCAACTGGGGGACATTCGTGGTCGCGGACTGATGCTCGGCGTCGAACTGGTGGACCCACAGGGTAAGCCGGACGCCCTCGGCCATCCACCGGTAGATGCCCGCCTGGCGCCGCGGCTGCAGCGCGAATGCCTCAAGCGCGGGCTCATCCTGGAGCTGGGCGGTCGTCAAGGCGCCGTGGTGCGTTTCCTGCCGCCGTTGATCATCACGGCGGCGGAAATCGACCGGGTCGCGGAAATTTTCGGCCGGGCGTTGAAGGCCGCGGTTGCCGATACCTAATTTTCCACCGGCCTGGTACGTTCCTTACATATCCCGGCTGCGCATGCGCCGCAGCGAACCTCGAGCAAAGATGGAGAAACACCCATGACTTCAGTATTCGACCGCGAGGACATCGTCTTTCAGGTCGTGGTCAACCACGAAGAGCAATATTCGATCTGGCCCGACTACAAGGCCATCCCTGAAGGCTGGCGTACCGTCGGCAAAAGCGGGTTCAAGAAAGAGTGCCTGGCCTACATCGAAGAGGTCTGGACCGACATGCGCCCCTTGAGCCTGCGCAAGAAAATGGAAGAGCAGGCGGCTGCGGTGCATTGATTCAAGGCGGCGCCGCTGCTTTTTGTGAGAGCGGGCTTGCTCGCGAATGCGGTATGTCATCCACCTGATGCGTCGACTGACACACTGCTTTCGCGAGCAAGCTCGCTCCCACAGGTTTGTGGTTCAGCCCTCCGCCACCAGAAACTCAATCAATGCCCGTGCCGCCGCCGGGAGTTGCCGGTGGGGCGGGTAGATCACCGAGAACGGCCGGCTGCGCCCGGCAAATGCTTTCAGTACTTCCACCAGTTCACCGCGCTCGATGCGCTCGCGGACGATGAAGTCATAGGTCTGGCAAATCCCCATTCCTGCCAAGGCCAGGGACACGCTGCCCAGCACATCGTCGGTCACCTGCACATGCCCCACCGGCAACCATTCCCGGTCCTCCTGACGCTGGCGAAACAGCCACGGCGCGACGCGCCCGCTGCTAGGCATCACGAAAGGCAGGCAAGCGTGGGCAGCTAAATCGTCTATGTGCTGGGGCGTACCGGCACGCACCAGGTATTGCGGGGCGGCCACCAGGCACAGGCGGGCGTCTTCGAGTTTACGTCCGACCAGTGCGCTGTCTGGCAACTGCCCAAGGCGGATCGCCAGGTCATACCCTTCGGCCACCAGGTCGACATTGCGGTTGGTGATGCTCAGCTCGACCCGCACCTGCGGACAGGCCATGGCGAAGCGCGCCAGCAGCGACGGCAGGCGGTAATGGCCATAGGTGGTTGGCACGCTCAGGCGCACGCGACCGGTCAAGACCCCGTCCTGGCCCTGGATCCGCCGTTCGGCATCGTCGATCAAAGCAAAGGCGGAGCGTGACTGCTCCAGATACAGGGCACCGGCATCGGTCAGGTTCAGCCGTCGGGTGGTGCGCCGCAACAATTGCACCCCCAGTCGCGCTTCGAGGCGCGAGATGGCCCGGCTCAGCACGGAGGGCGTGGTGCCCAGAGCCACGGCGCCGGCGCTGAGGGTGCCTTTTTCCACGACCGTGACGAAGGCTTCCACGTCGGCCAGGTGATCGAATCGACGGGCCATTATTGCCTCCAGGGGCCAAGTGATGTTCGCGTCGCCGAGTTTATCGCCGGTCGGGGCATCAATACAGTGGGTACACCTTCCTCCCAAGCCTTCTGGAGTCATCATGAAAAAGCTCACCCCCCTGGCAATCGCCGCCGCGTTGGCGGCCTCCAGCGTCGCGGCCCATGCCGATAACGTGCTGGTGGTCCTGTCGGATGCCGATCACCTGGATCTGCGCGATGGTAAGGTCTTTTCCACCGGTTTCTACCTCAACGAACTGCTGCAACCGGTCAAGCTGTTGCTGGACGCCGGCCATCAGGTGACCTTTGCCACCCCCGAAGGCAAGGCTCCGACCCTCGATCGTTCGTCAGTGGACAAAATGTACTTCAACAACGATGCGGCGGAGCTGGAGCGCTACCGGGCGCTGCTGGCCCAACTGAAAATCACCTCGGCCGCAGAGTCGCCCGTGGTCAGCCTGGCCCGCGTCGAACAGCAGGGCCTGGACCGTTTCGATGCCTTGTACATTCCGGGCGGCCACGCGCCCATGCAGGATTTGCTCACCAGTGCGCCTTTGGGCCGGGTGCTGACGCATTTTCATGACAAGGGCAAAACCACCGCGCTGGTCTGCCACGGGCCGATTGCCCTGCTGTCGACATTGCCCGGCGCCCAGGGCTTCGTCGGCCAGCTGGCCGCCAAAGGCCAGGCCTCGGCCCCGTCGGACTGGATCTACGCCGGGTACAAAATGACCGTGATCAGCAATCAGGAAGAGGAACTGGCCAAGGGGCTGCTGGGCGGTGGAAGTATGAAATTCTACCCACAGACCGCGTTGCAGCAGGCTGGCGGGCAGTACAGCAGTAACACCGCGCCGTGGACCGCCCATGTGGTGAAGGATCGGGAATTGATCACCGGCCAGAATCCGGCCTCGGCGCTGGCGGTGGGGCAGGAGTTGGTTGGGCGGTTGAGTCACTGAACTCAGAGTAAGCCCTGATCCCCTTGTGGGAGCGAGCCTGCTCCGGGCGGCGATCCGACGATAGCGGTGGGTCAGCAGAATTTGTGCTGGCTGACACTCCGCAACCGCGAGCGAGCTCGCTCCCACAAGGTCTTGTGTTGGTGCGGGTTTATTTGAACCGCCGCTCCACCCCTTTCTCCACCAGGATCTTCGCCGATATCTCTTCCACCGAAAAATGCGTGGAATTGATATGGGGAATGTTCTCCCGCCGGAACAGGTTCTCCACCTCGCGCACTTCGAATTCGCACTGGGCGTAGCTCGAATAACGGCTGTTGGGCTTGCGCTCGTTGCGGATCGCGGTAAGGCGGTCCGGGTCGATGGTCAGGCCGAACAGCTTGTGCTGGTGGGCGCGCAGGGCGCTGGGCAGTTGCAGGCGCTCCATGTCCTCTTCGGTCAGCGGGTAGTTGGCCGCGCGGATGCCGAACTGCATCGCCATGTACAGGCACGTCGGCGTCTTACCACAGCGCGACACACCCACTAGGATCAGGTCGGCCTTGTCGTAATAATGCGTGCGTGCGCCGTCATCGTTGTCCAGCGCGAAGTTGACCGCCTCGATCCGCTCCATGTAGTTGGAGTTGTGCCCGATGGAATGGGACTTGCCGACCGAGTACGAGGAGTGCTCGCTCAGTTCCTGCTCCAGGGGCGCGAGGAAGGTGGAAAAAATGTCGATCATGAAACCATTGGACGTTGCGAGAATCTCACGGATGTCCTGATTGACGATGGTGTCGAAGATGATCGGGCGAAAACCGTCGGTTTCGGCGGCTTTATTGATTTGCTGTACCATCGCCCGCGCCTTGTCGACGCTGTCGATGTAGGGGCGTGTCAACTTGGTGAAGGTAATGTTTTCGAATTGCGCCAACAGGCTTTGACCTAGCGTTTCGGCCGTGATGCCGGTGCCGTCGGAGATAAAGAAAGCAGATCGTTTCATTTGCGCCTTGGGCCCTAGTGAGCTAGTGACGATTCTTGGATATGATAGGCGCGATTTGCCGGCCGCCAATGGCCCGCATTCTCACTTATTTTCCAGGTCCAGGCCATATCGCCGGCATTCGCTCCCCTGGAGCTGTCCGGTGCCTTGAGCTTTTCCAACACAGTTAGTGGAGAGATCACCTTGGTAGAGTACGTAGTTTCCCTCGATAAGCTCGGCGTCCATGATGTGGAGCATGTGGGGGGCAAGAACGCATCCCTGGGCGAGATGATCAGTAACCTCGCCGGTGCCGGCGTATCGGTACCAGGTGGCTTCGCCACGACCGCTCAGGCTTATCGTGATTTCCTGGAACTGAGTGGCCTGAACCAACAGATCCATGAAGCGCTCGACGCCCTGGACGTGGATGACGTCAATGCCCTGGCCAAGACCGGTGCCCAGATCCGCCAGTGGATCATGGAAGCCGAGTTCCCCGAGCGACTGAACGCCGAGATCCGCACCGCCTTCGCCAAGCTGTCCGAAGGCAATCCCGACATTGCCGTCGCCGTACGCTCTTCGGCCACCGCCGAAGACCTGCCGGACGCTTCCTTTGCCGGCCAGCAGGAAACCTTCCTGAACATCCGCGGCGTGGACAACGTCATCCGCGCCGCCAAGGAAGTCTTCGCCTCCCTTTTCAACGACCGTGCCATTTCCTACCGCGTACACCAGGGCTTCGACCACAAGCTGGTGGCCCTGTCGGCAGGTGTGCAGCGCATGGTCCGCTCCGAAACCGGTACCGCCGGCGTGATGTTCACCCTCGACACCGAGTCGGGCTTCCGTGACGTGGTGTTCATCACCGGCGCCTACGGCCTGGGTGAAACCGTCGTGCAGGGCGCGGTGAACCCGGATGAGTTCTATGTCCATAAAGGCACGCTCCAGGCCGGCCGCCCGGCGATCCTGCGGCGTAACCTGGGCAGCAAGGCCATCAAGATGATCTACGGCGACGAAGCCAAGGCCGGTCGTTCGGTGAAAACCGTCGATGTGGACAAGGCCGAGCGCGCTCGTTTCTGCCTGACCGATGCGGAAGTCAGCGAGCTGGCGAAGCAGGCGATGATCATCGAGAAACACTACAAGTGCCCGATGGACATCGAGTGGGCCAAGGACGGTGACGACGGCAAGCTGTACATCGTGCAGGCCCGTCCGGAAACCGTGAAGAGCCGCACCCAGGCCAACGTCATGGAGCGCTACCTGCTCAAGGAAACCGGCACCGTACTGGTGGAAGGCCGCGCCATCGGCCAGCGTATCGGCGCCGGCAAGGTGCGGATCATCAACGACGTCTCGGAGATGGACAAGGTCCAGGCCGGCGACGTGCTGGTGTCCGACATGACCGACCCGGACTGGGAACCGGTGATGAAGCGCGCCAGCGCCATCGTCACCAACCGCGGCGGGCGGACCTGCCACGCGGCGATCATCGCCCGTGAGCTGGGCATCCCGGCGGTGGTCGGTTGCGGCAACGCCACACAACTGCTCAAGGATGGCCAGGGCGTGACCGTATCCTGCGCCGAGGGTGATACCGGCTACATCTTCGAAGGCGAGCTGGGCTTCGATATCAAGAAGAACTCCGTGGACGCCATGCCGGAGCTGCCGTTCAAGATCATGATGAACGTCGGCAACCCGGACCGCGCCTTTGACTTCGCGCAGTTGCCGAACGCCGGCGTGGGCCTGGCCCGCCTGGAGTTCATCATCAATCGCATGATCGGCGTGCACCCCAAGGCGCTGCTGAACTATGACGGCCTGCCGCCCGAGATCAAGGACAGCGTCGACAAGCGCATCGCCGGCTACGACGATCCGGTCGGTTTCTACGTCGAGAAACTGGTGGAAGGCATCAGCACCCTGGCTGCCGCCTTCTACCCGAAAAAGGTCATCGTGCGCCTGTCGGACTTCAAGTCCAACGAGTACGCCAACCTGATCGGCGGCAAGCTCTACGAGCCTGAAGAAGAAAACCCGATGCTGGGCTTCCGCGGCGCCTCGCGCTACATCAGCGAATCGTTCCGCGACTGCTTCGAGCTCGAGTGCCGCGCCCTCAAGCGCGTGCGCAACGACATGGGCCTTACCAACGTCGAGATCATGGTGCCGTTCGTGCGTACCCTCGGCGAAGCGAGCCAGGTGGTCGACCTGCTGGCGGAAAACGGTCTGGCACGCGGCGACAACGGCCTGCGCGTCATCATGATGTGCGAGTTGCCGTCCAACGCGATCCTGGCCGAAGAGTTCCTCGAATTCTTCGACGGTTTCTCCATCGGCTCCAACGACCTGACCCAGCTGACCCTGGGCCTGGACCGTGACTCCGGGATCATCGCGCACCTGTTCGACGAGCGGAACCCGGCGGTCAAGAAGCTGCTGGCCAACGCCATCGCTGCCTGCAACAAGGCCGGCAAATACATCGGTATCTGCGGCCAAGGCCCTTCGGACCACCCGGACCTGGCCAAATGGCTGATGGAACAGGGTATTGAAAGCGTTTCGCTGAACCCGGACTCGGTGCTGGAGACCTGGTTCTTCCTGGCTGAGGGGCAGGGCGCGGTCTGATTGAGTAAGGGGCCGATCATGGCATCGCTGTTTTAAGGCAGGAGTTCATTGTGGCGAGGGAGCTTGCTCCCGCTTGAGTGCGAAGCACTCAAAAAAATGGGTCTGCTGCGCAGCCCAGCGGGAGCAAGCTCCCTCGCCACGGTATTTCACCTGTCTGAATTGAGCAGTGCTGTGCTCGAACGGTCCCTTTTGATTGAAACAGGGCGGGCTCCTGAGGGATGCCGCCCTTTTTTGTGCAAGAGCATTATGCAAAGCAGCAGCGACCTATTTCCTGTCGCTCTGATCAGCGCCGAGCGGCGCGGTGATCTGAGCGAAGACGTCTATCGTTTGAAACCCGGCAACAGCCCGGACTACAGCGTCGAACTGGCCGTAACCCGGCTGGGCATGGCCGATGCCGGCCCGACCCGGGGCGTCCCCGTGATCCTGTTGCATGGTAGTTTCTCCAACAGGCGTTTCTGGTATTCCCCCAAGGGCCTCGGGCTGGGGGCGCATCTGGCTCGCCTGGGCTTCGATGTCTGGATTCCCGAAATGCGCGGCCATGGCCTGTCCCAGCGTAACCAGGATTACCGCAACAACCGCGTGGCCGACTACGCCCGCTACGACTTGCCGGCCATCGGTGCCTTCGTGCGCGAGCAGAGCGCTCAGGTGCCGCACTGGATCGGCCATTCCCTGGGCGGCATCACCCTGGCGGCGGCGCTGGGCGGGCATTACCTGGGCGAGCCTGCCGTGGCCTCGGCAGCTTTTTTCGGCACCCAGGTCAGCCGCACCTACTGGCCGCTGAAAATTCCGCCTGTGGAATGGAGCGGCCGCTTTATCCTCAAGCGTTTTGCCCAATTGTCCGGCTCACGGCTCAAGCGCGGTCCCGAGGACGAGCCCATCGGCCTGGCCCTGGAGAGCATGCGCTGGTACGGATTGTTCGGACGCTTCGGCGATGCCGAGAAAAATTGGTGGGCCGGCCTGGCCGATGTCTGCGTACCGGTGCTGGCAGTGAGCGCAGTGGGCGATCAGCAGGACCCCACCTGGGCTTGCCGCAAGCTGTTCGAGCAGATCGGCTCCGAGCACAAGCGGTTCGTGTGCCTGGGCCGCGAGCAGGGTTTCAACGATGATTTCGGCCATGTCGAGATGCTGGTCAGCAAAGCCGCGCAGGTTGAAGTCTGGCCGCTGGTCGCGCGTTGGCTGGACGATCAGGCTGCGCCATTGCAGGGGGAGACGCCCCGTCTGGCCGAGGCGGTCTGAGGCGAAGGCTCTGACAAGGGCATTTCGCTCTGGTCGGCTTGCGGCTAAGATATGACGCTTCACGCGGTTTCGGTCACAAACGGTTGCTCATTCAGTCTGAAGTCCCAGCCTTACAGGAGTTATTCGATGAACCATTACCTCACGCCTGACCTGTGCGATGCCTACCCGGACCTGGTCCAGGTGCTGGAGCCGATGTTCAGCAATTTCGGCGGCCGCGATTCGTTCGGTGGCGAAATCGTGACCATCAAATGCTTCGAAGACAACTCGCTGGTCAAGGAGCAGGTCGAGCAGCCGGGCGCTGGCAAGGTGTTAGTGGTGGACGGTGGCGGCTCTCTGCGCCGGGCGCTGCTGGGTGACATGCTGGCGGAAAAGGCCGCGAAGAATGGCTGGGAAGGGCTGGTGATCTACGGTTGCATCCGCGACGTCGATGTCATCGCCCAGACCGACCTCGGTGTCCAGGCCCTGGCCAGTCACCCGATGAAAACCGATAAGCGCGGCATCGGTGACCTCAACGTGCCGGTGACCTTTGCCGGCGTGACGTTCCGTCCGGGCGAGTATGTCTATGCGGATAACAACGGCGTGATCGTCTCGCCAAGTCCGCTGAAAATGCCTGAATGACACGCCACCGCCATAAGGGATGAGGATGTTCGAGGAAGAAAACGCCCAGTGGGGACTGGTGCATGCCCTGGTGCTGGACGGTAAAGGCGGCGCACGTTCCATCGCCAGGACCGAACTCGACGATTTGCAGTTGCAAGGCCACGAAAGCCTGTGGCTGCACTGGGATCGAAGCCATCCTCAGACCCACACCTGGCTGCGCAAATCCAGCGGCCTGAGTGAATTCAATTGCGACCTGCTGCTGGAAGAGAACACCCGCCCGCGGCTGTTGCCCTTGCCCAACGCCGAGCTGCTGCTGTTCCTCAGGGGGATCAACCTCAATCCGGGCGCCGAGCCGGAAGACATGGTCTCGGTACGCATCTTTGCGTCTGCCCAGCGAGTCATCTCCCTGCGCCTGCGGCCGTTGCGCGCCACCGATGAGCTGCTGGTGCAACTGGCCGAAGGCAAGGGACCCAAGACCGCCTCGGAGCTCATCCTCTATATGGCGCAGTACCTGACCAACAAGGTGCAGGACCTGGTGACCTGCCTGTCGGAAATCGTCGACACCGAAGAAGAACAACTCGATACCGACGAACGGTACACCCCCGAGCACGACGCCATTTTACATATCCGTCGCCGGGCGGCCGGGCTGAAGCGCTTCCTGGCGCCACAGCGGGACATCTTCGGACAGATGAGCCGGCTCAAGTTGCCGTGGTTCGTCGAGGATGACGGTGACTACTGGAACGAATTGAACAACAGCCTGACCCGTTACCTCGAAGAGCTGGAATTGACCCGAGAGCGCGTGGGGCTTGTGCTGGAGGCCGAGGACCGGCGTTTGTCGGTGCGCATGAACCGCACCATGTACCGCTTCGGCATCATTACCGGCATCTTCCTGCCGATGAGTTTCCTCACCGGCCTTCTGGGCATCAACGTCGGCGGCATTCCATTGTCCGACAGCCCCTACGGTTTCATGGTCGCCTGCCTGCTGATGGTCTGCGTGGCGCTGGGGCAATGGTGGTTGTTCCGCCGTTTGCGCTGGGTCTGATGAGGCTTCATGTGACCCGACGAAATTTGATCGCGTCTTCCACAGACATCACGAGAGGTGCGTATGCACGATCCGTTCGAACAGTCTTTGCGCGACATGCTCAAGGCTTCGCCGTCCAGCCGGGACGACGACGCATGCCTGGGACGTGTACTGAAAACCGCCAACCGCCAGGTCGGCGCCGGCGATCTGTTCAGCCTGCTGGGCCGCTGGTTGCCCGCGCTGATGATCGCCGTGAATAACGGGTCGGCCCACGTTTCGCCGGTTTCCCGTCGTAAACCTGTTACTCGCACCGCTGATAAGGCTGATTGAATATGGAACTTGATCTCTGGACCCAGAGCCTCGTCACGGCGATGACCGCGTTGTGGACCAAGGTGGCTAACTTCATCCCGAACCTCTTCGGCGCGCTGGTGGTGCTGTTGCTCGGCTTCGTAGTGGCCAAGCTGTTGGATACGCTGCTGTCCAAACTGCTCGCCAAGCTCGGTCTCGACCGCCTGATGGGCGGCACCGGCCTGACCAAATTGCTGTCACGAGGCGGCATCCAGGTGCCGATCTCGACCCTGGTCGGCAAGATCGTCTATTGGTTCGTGTTGCTGATTTTCCTGGTTTCTGCCGCTGAGTCCCTTGGCCTTGAGCGAGTTTCAGCTACGCTGGACATGCTCGCGTTGTATTTGCCGAAGGTTTTTGGTGCAGCGCTGGTGCTGCTGGTCGGCGTGCTCCTGGCGCAACTGGCCAACGGGCTGGTGCGCGGCGCGGCCGAGGGCGTGGGGCTGGATTACGCCGCAGGCGTCGGGCGAATTGCCCAGGGCCTGGTAATCATCATCAGTATTTCGGTTGCGATCAGCCAGTTGGAGGTCAAGACTGACCTGCTCAACCATGTGATCGTAATCGTTCTGATTACCGTTGGTCTGGCCGTCGCGCTGGCCATGGGATTGGGAAGCCGGGAAATTGCCGGTCAGATTCTTGCGGGAATCTATGTGCGTGAGTTGTACGAGGTTGGGCAACAAGTGCGTGTTGGCGAGGTCGAAGGCCAGATCGAGGAGATCGGCACGGTGAAAACCACATTGCTGACCGATGAGGGGGAATTGGTGTCGCTCTCCAATCGGATCCTGCTGGAACAGCATGTGAGTAGCCGCTAACCCGGCAAACCCTGCTAATGTATGCCGCCGCAAAATGCCGGGTAGCCCCAGGCTGCGGCGCACATTGACCTAGACTGTCGGCCCGACTTGTTTTGAACAAACCCCAATCGCCATCCACGCGCTATGACCCCCGTGATCTCTCCGATGAGGAGTTGGTCGCGCGCGCACATACGGAGCTGTTCCACGTCACCCGTGCTTACGAAGAGTTGATGCGCCGTTACCAGAGGACATTATTTAACGTTTGTGCGCGATATCTCGGGAACGATCGGGATGCTGACGATGTCTGTCAGGAGGTGATGTTGAAGGTGCTGTATGGCCTGAAGAACTTCGAGGGGAAATCGAAGTTCAAGACATGGCTCTATAGCATCACCTACAACGAATGCATCACGCAGTACCGCAAGGAACGGCGAAAGCGTCGCTTGATGGACGCGCTGAGCCTTGACCCTCTTGAAGAAGCGTCTGACGAAAAGGCGCCTAAACCTGAGGAGAAGGGCGGGCTTGATCGCTGGCTGGTTTATGTAAACCCGATCGATCGGGAAATTCTGGTGCTACGATTTGTCGCAGAGCTGGAGTTCCAGGAGATCGCAGACATCATGCACATGGGTTTGAGCGCGACAAAAATGCGTTACAAGCGTGCTCTTGACAAATTGCGTGAGAAATTTGCAGGCATTGCCGAAACTTAGTTCGGCGCAAATATCTCTTACGTGTAGGCAAGTTCTGATAGACTTGCCGCCGAGTTGTCCCCCGGTTTGCGGGACTGCTTCACAATCACCAGATGGGGATTTAACGGATGAAACTGAAAAACACCTTGGGCTTTGCCATTGGTTCTTTGATTGCTGCCACTTCGTTCGGCGCTCTGGCACAAGGCCAAGGCGCAGTTGAAATCGAAGGCTTCGCCAAGAAAGAACAATTCGACAGCGCTCGTAACTTCAAGAACAACGGCAACCTGTTCGGCGGTTCGATTGGTTACTTCCTGACCGACGACGTTGAACTGCGTCTGGCCTACGACGAAGTGCACAACGTACGTGCCGACGACGGCAAGAACGTTAAGGGTGCCAACACCGCTCTGGACGCCCTGTACCACTTCAACAACCCAGGCGACATGCTGCGTCCTTACGTCTCGGCCGGTTTCTCCGACCAGAGCATCGACCAGAATGGCAGCAACGGTCGTAACCGTTCTACCTTCGCCAACGTAGGCGGCGGCGCCAAGCTGTACTTCACCGAAAACTTCTACGCCCGTGCCGGCGTTGAAGCTCAGTACAACATCGACCAGGGCGACACCGAGTGGGCGCCTAGCGTTGGTATCGGTGTGAACTTCGGTGGCGGTTCCAAGCCTGCCGCTGCTCCAGTTCCAGCTCCGGCTGAAGTCTGCTCCGACAGCGACAACGATGGCGTGTGCGACAACGTCGACAAGTGCCCTGACACCCCAGCCAACGTCACTGTTGACGCTGACGGCTGCCCAGCTGTCGCTGAAGTCGTACGTGTTGAGCTGGACGTGAAGTTCGACTTCGACAAGTCGGTCGTTAAAGACAACAGCTACGGCGACATCAAGAACCTGGCTGACTTCATGAAGCAGTACCCATCCACCACCACTACTGTTGAAGGTCACACTGACTCCGTCGGTCCTGACGCTTACAACCAGAAACTGTCCGAGCGTCGTGCAAACGCCGTCAAGCAAGTTCTGACCAACCAGTACGGTGTTGAATCGTCCCGCGTTAACTCTGTTGGCTACGGCGAATCCCGCCCAGTTGCCGACAACGCTACTGACGCTGGTCGTGCAGTTAACCGTCGCGTAGAAGCGCAGGTTGAAGCCCAAGCTAAGTAATTAGCCCACAGCTTTGGAAAAGCCCGGCCTAGGCCGGGCTTTTCTTTGCCTGGGATTTATATAAAGACTTCAATTTTTTAAAGCACCAGTGATCAAGTGTGGGAGCGCTTGTAGGTTACAGCCCTTGCGCTTGGACCCAGGCCCGCTGGGTCTGGGCAATTGGTGCGCTCGCTGCCACCGCACCAATCACCAGGATCGCCGGGCTCTTGAGCCCGAACGCGCCGGCATCGGCTTCCATCGAGGCCAGGTCGCTGCGGCAATCGCGCTGATGGGGCAGGGAGGCGTTTTCGATCATGGCGACCGGTGTGTCCGCCGCTAGGCCGCCGGCCAGCAGTTGCTCACGGATCTCGCTCAGTTTCGCCACGCCCATGTACACCACCAGGGTGGTCCCGCCCTGAGCCAGGGCCTGCCAGTTCAGGCTGCTGCCGTCCTGGGTGTGCGCCGTGACCAGCGTCACGCCCCGGGCGATCCCGCGTAGGGTCAGCGGAATATCGCATTGCGTCGCTCCCGCAAGACCGGCGGTGATGCCATTGACCAACTCCACCTCGACCCCATGCTCGCGCAGCCAATGTGCCTCTTCACCGCCACGGCCAAAGATGCACGGGTCACCGCCCTTGAGGCGTACCACGCATTTGCCCTGGCGGGCATAACGCAGCATCAACCGATGAATGAACGCCTGTGGCGTGGAGCGGCAGCCGCCGCGCTTGCCCACGGCAATGATGCGGGCGCCGGGGCAATGCTCCAGCACGGCGTCGTTGACCAGGTCGTCGATCAGCACCACGTCCGCCTCGCCCAAGGCGCGCACGGCTTTGAGGGTCAGTAATTCAGGGTCACCGGGACCTGCGCCCACCAGCCAGACTTTTGCGTTCATAGTGTTTTCCTCACGAGACAGCGGCCGCCGGTTGCGCGGTGGCAACCAGCAAGCGTTTGATTTCCGGTACACAGGAACCGCATTGCGTGCCGCAGCCCAGTTCCTGTTTCAGCCCCTGCAAATCCAGGCCACGCTCGATGCCGGCGCAGACCGCACGCTGGCTGACGTTCATGCAGTTGCACAGGGTCTTGCCGGCGCCCAGGGGGGCGCCGACGTTGCCCGGTGGTGCGCTCAACGGTGCCAGCAACCAACGGCGCAGTTGCTCATCGGCGCGACCTTCCGACCAAAGGTTCTGCAACCAGTGCCGAGCCAGGGTTTCACCGGCCAGGCGAATCGCGGTGATGCGGCCGTTTACGATCCGCACCCGTTTACCGATGGCACGGCGCGGATCGTCATAGGCCAGCACCGGTCCGTCCACCAGCCCCAGTTGTTCGTCGATCGCCTGAAGTACCTGTGGTTCGGGCGCGCCAGCGCTGGCGGCGCGAATCAGCAACGCCGGGCGTTCACGCCCGGTGAGGCTCAGGCTGACGTAGGAAAATGCTTCGCACAGCGGGCGTAATGTCTCCAAATGCTGTTGGACATCGTCCTCGATCAAGGCGAAAAGTTGCCAGGGTAGGTTCACCGGTTCCAGACGTACGCCGCTGTGCTTGAGCTCCGGCTGTTTCGACAAGGGGTCGAATGCCGGTTGGGTCAGGGTATTCACGCCGCCCTTGAGGAACCGGTCGCCCCAGTGCATGGGCAGGAACGCCTGGCCGGGGCGGACGCTCTCATCGCTGTCCACCGCCACGATCACCGCGCCACGACGACTCCTGAGGCTGACCAGGTCGCCGGCTCGCAGACGGTGGCGCACCAGTTCATCGGGATGCAGGCTCAATACGGCTTCGTTCACATGGCCGAACAACTGCGCAGCGGTCCCGGTACGGCTCATGCCGTGCCATTGGTCGCGCAGGCGGCCAGTGTTCAGGGTCAATGGGTAGCGGGCGTCACGCAGTTCCTGGGCGGCGCGATATGGGTCGGCGATAAACCGTGCGCGGCCACTATCGGTAGGAAAGATCCCATCCATATACAGGCGTGCGGTGCCGACCGTGGCGCCGGCCGGGAAGGGCCATTGCTGCGGGCCGAGTCGGTCGATCAAGGCATGGCTGATGCCCGACAGGTCCAGGTCGCGGCCGCAGGTCAGCTGTTTATACTCATCGAACAATTGGGCCGGGGTCTCGAAGGCGAACAGGCTGGGCTGGCCCGGGCGCAGGCGTTTCTCCAGGCGTTGGGCGAAATCCACAGTGATGGCCCAGTCCGGGCGCGCCTCGCCCGGTGCGCCAATGGCCCGCCGCACGTGGGAAATGCGCCGTTCGGAGTTGGTCACCGAGCCTTCTTTCTCGCCCCAACTGGCCGCCGGCAGCAGCAGGTCGGCATAGGCGGCGGTCTCGGTGGTGTGGAAGGCTTCCTGCAATACCACGAATGGGCAGGCTTGCAGGGCCTCGCGCACGGCGGTCTGGTCCGGCATCGATTGGGCCGGGTTGGTGCAGGCGATCCACAAGGCCTTGATCTTGCCGTTGCGAACCTGCTCGAACAGCTCGATGGCGCTCAGGCCTGCGTTGGCGGGCAACTGTTCGACGCCCCAGTAGCGGGCAACTTCAGCGCGATGCTCCGGGTTCGCGGCCTCCCGGTGGCCCGGCAGCAGGTTCGACAGGCTGCCGGTCTCCCGTCCGCCCATGGCGTTGGGCTGGCCGGTCAGCGAGAACGGACCCGCGCCCGGACGGCCGATCTGCCCGGTGGCCAGGTGCAGGTTGATCAGCGCGCTGTTCTTCGCGCTGCCGGCGGTGGACTGGTTCAGGCCCATGCACCACAGCGACAGGAAACTCGGCGAAGTGCCGACCCATTGCGCGCACTGGTGCAGTTGCTCGACGCTGATGCCGCAGAGTTGGGCGACCGTGGCCGGCGTGTAGTCGCGCACCAGGTTCTTCAGGTCCGCCAGGCCTTCGGTATGGGCCTTGATGAACGTGCGGTCGACCCAGTCTTCCCACAGCAGCAGGTGCAAAATCCCATGGAACAAGGCGACATCGGTGCCCGGCAGGATTGCCAGGTGCAGGTCCGCCAGGTCGCAGGTGTCGGTGCGCCGGGGGTCGATGACGATGATTTTCATCTGTGGCCGGCGGGCTTTGGCTTCTTCGAGGCGGCGAAACAGGATCGGGTGGGCATAGGCCATGTTGCTGCCGACGATCATCACGCAGTCGCTCAGTTCCAGGTCTTCATAGCTGCAAGGCGGGGCATCGGCGCCGAGGCTGCGTTTGTAGCCCACGACCGCCGAGGACATGCAGAGCCGTGAATTACTGTCGATGTTGTTGGTGCCCACCAGCGCCCGGGCGAGTTTGTTAAAGGCGTAGTAATCCTCGGTCAGCAACTGGCCGGAGATGTAGAACGCCACGCTGTCCGGGCCGTGCTCGGCGATGGTCTCGGCGAAGACACTGGCGGCGTGGTCCAGGGCGCTGTCCCAGTCGCTGCGGGCCCGGGCCAGGCCCTTGCCCAGGCGCAGTTCCGGGTACAGGGCGCGGGCGGCGAGATCGCCGGTCAGGTGCAGGGTCGAGCCCTTGCTGCACAGTTTGCCGAAGTTGGCCGGGTGGGTGGGATCGCCGCTGACGCCGAGGATGCGCTCCTCGTCATGCTCGATCAACACGCCACACCCGACCCCGCAGTAACAACAGGTCGAGGCAGTGCTCTGGCGGCTCATCAGCTTGCTTCCCGCAGGGCCAGCAGCACCCGGCCGTTCTCGACCCGCGCCGAATGGTGATGGGCGCACCCTACGTCCGGGGCCTGGGCCTGGCCGGTTTCCAGGTCGATCTGCCAGTTGTGCAGCGGGCATGCCACGCGCTTGCCGTAGATCAGACCCTGGGACAACGGGCCGCCCTTGTGGGGGCAGCGGTCATCCAGCGCGAAAACCTCGTCATCGCTGGTGCGAAAAATCGCGATATCGCCTTTCGGCCCATTGATGATGCGCGAGCCCAGGGCGTTGATTTCTTCCAGCGCACAGATATCCAGCCAGTTCATGCCGGCACCTCCAGGTTTTTCACGGGGATGACTTCAAACTCTTTCCTGAGCTGGGGTTGTTCCAGGCGCTGCTTCCACGGGTCCTGTTCCAGCGACAGGGAAAGCTTCAGGCGTTCATGCAGGGCTTTGCGCCGCGCCGGGTCTTCGAGCACGGTCTTCTTGATGTGCTCCATGCCGACCCGCTGCATGTAATGCACGGTGCGTTCGAGGTAGAACGCTTCCTCGCGGTACAACTGCAGGAAGGCGCCGTTGTATTCGCGCACTTCTTCGGCGGTCTTGAGCTTGACGAAGAACTCGGCGACCTCGGTCTTGATCCCGCCGTTGCCGCCGATGTACATCTCCCAGCCGGAATCCACGCCGATGATGCCGACGTCCTTGATGCCGGCCTCCGAGCAGTTGCGCGGGCAGCCGGAGACGGCCAGCTTGACCTTGTGGGGCGACCACATGTTGAACAGGTCGTGCTCCAGCTCGATGCCCAGCTGGGTGGAGTTCTGCGTGCCGAAGCGGCAGAACTCGCTGCCCACGCAGGTCTTCACGGTGCGGATGGACTTGCCGTAGGCGTGGCCGGAGGGCATGTCGAGGTCTTTCCAGACACCGGGCAGGTCCTGTTTGCTGATGCCCAGCAAGTCGATGCGTTGCCCGCCCGTGACCTTGACCATCGGCACGCTGTATTTGTCGGCCACATCGGCGATGCGCCGCAGCTCCGAAGGCGTGGTGACCCCGCCCCACATCCGCGGGACCACCGAGTAGGTGCCGTCTTTCTGGATGTTGGCGTGGGCGCGCTCGTTGATCAGGCGCGATTGCGGGTCATCGTGGGCTTCGCCGGGCCAGGTGGAAATCAAGTAATAGTTCAGCGCCGGACGGCAGGTGGCGCAGCCGTTCGGGGTGCGCCAGTTCAGGTAGCTGATGGTCCCGGCGATGGTCAGCAGGTGCTGGTCACGAATCGCCTGGCGGATCTGCCCGTGATTCAGGTCGCTGCACCCACAGATGGCTTTCTCGCTTTTCGGCTTGACGTCCGCCGCGCCGCCCACGGTATTGATCAGGATCTGTTCCACCAGGCCGGCGCAGGAGCCGCAGGAACTGGCGGCCTTGGTGTGTTTTTTCACGTCGTCGACGCTGAACAGCCCATGCTCCTGGATGGCCTTGACAATGGTGCCCTTGCACACGCCGTTGCAGCCACAGACTTCAGCGCTGTCGGCCATGCTCATGGCTTTGTCCTGGCCCTGGTGTCCGACGTCGCCCAGGGCGTTTTCACCGAACATCAGGTGGTCGCGAATCTCGCCGATGGCGGCGTTCTCACGGATCTGCCGGAAATACCAACCGCCGTCTGCGGTATCGCCGTACAGGCAGGCGCCGACCAGCACGTCATCCTTGATCACCAGTTTTTTGTAGACGCCGCCAATCGGGTCGGAAAGGGTGATGGTCTCGGTGCCTTCGCCGCCCATGAAGTCGCCGGCGGAGAACAGGTCGATGCCGGTGACTTTGAGTTTGGTCGAGGTCACCGAACCCTTGTAGGTTGCAAAGCCCAGTTGCGCGAGGTGGTTGGCGCAGACCTTGGCCTGTTCGAATAACGGGGCCACCAGGCCATAGGCGGTGCCACGGTGGCTGGCGCATTCTCCGATGGCGTAGATGCGCGGGTCATAGGTCTGCATCGTGTCGTTGACCAGGATCCCGCGACTGCACGGGATGCCGGATTTTTCCGCGAGTTCGGTATTGGGCCGGATGCCGGCGGCCATCACCACCAGGTCGGCGGGAATGATGTCGCCGTTCTTGAACTGCACCGAGCCGACCCGGCCGTCGCCGGCGTCGTGCAGGGCCTGGGTCTGTTCGCACAGACGGAATTTCAGGCCACGACTTTCCAGGGCGGTTTGCAGCAGTTGCCCGCTGGTCTTGTCCAGTTGCCGCTCCAGCAGCCATTCGCCCAGGTGCACCACGGTCACGTCCATGCCCCGCAGCTTCAGGCCGTTGGCCGCTTCCAGGCCCAGCAGGCCGCCACCGATGACCACGGCGTGTTTGTGGGTCTTGGCGGTGTCGATCATCATCTGGGTATCGGCGATATCGCGGTAGCCGATCACGCCTTCCAGGGTGTGGCCCGGAATCGGCAGGATGAAAGGCGTCGAACCGGTGGCGATCAGCAGGCGATCGTATTCGGCTTCGCTGCCGTCTTCGGCAATGACCCTGCGCTTGACCCGGTCGATCTGCACCACCTTGCGGTTGAGCAGCAAGTTGATGTTGTGGTCCTGGTACCAGCTCAGATCATTAAGCACGATCTCTTCGAACGTCTGTTCACCGGCCAGCACGGGGGAGAGCAGGATGCGGTTGTAGTTGGCATGGGGCTCGGCGCCGAACACCGTGATGTCGTACAGCTCGTTACTCAGCTTGAGCAACTCTTCAAGGGTCCGCACGCCGGCCATGCCGTTGCCGATCATCACCAGTTTGAGTTTTTTCATCAGGCTTCTCCGCGAACTCAGGCCCGTTTCATCACGGCGAATCGGACTGGCTCGGCAATTTCTACGAAAACAAAAAAAGGCGTCCCGCTAGTGATCTAGCGAGGACGCCTTTGTCCTGGTCCCGTTCTCTCGGGAAGCACCGCCTTCATCGTTGGAGGCGTTGCTTTATGTATGGTGAGAGAGACTATGCAGCGGTTGTGCCAAGTGGCTTTGGGATGCGGTTTTATTGGGGATGTCGGCGGCTGAATGCGCTGGAGGGGAATTTATTGCACTGAATCAAAGCGTGTTGCCCGGTAATGGAGCGTGCATGGCCGTCAGGCCCCATCGCGAGCAGGCTCGCTCCCACAGTGGATTTGCGGTGTACACAAGGGTTGCGGTCGCACCGAACCCTGTGGGAGCGAGCCTGCTCGCGATGGGCGCGACCGGGGCTCAGCTATGAAACACCAGAAACAGCAGCACCAGATTCCCCACCAACGACACCAGCGCCAATACTCGCCAGACCTTCAGCGGTTCCCTCTCCAGCAGCGGCCGGGGCCGTACGCTCAAGCTGCGGCGTTCGCCCTGTTCCAGCAGCAACAGCCATTCCTCGGCCGTTTCAAAGCGCTGCGCCGGATCCGCCGCGACCGTGCGCTCCAGGCTTTGCCCGAGCCATTCGGCCAGGTCCGGGCGATAGCGGTTGGCGCTGACCGGCACGCCGAAGCGCGGGCGTTGGAAGGCTTCGATCTCGCCGTAGGGATAATGCCCGGTCAGTAGGAAATACAAGGTCACGCCGACGGCATACAGGTCCTGTCGTGCAGTCGGTGCATCTCCGGCGAAGGCTTCCGGGGCGATATAGCTGGGCGTGCCCGGCAAGACATTGGCCTGGTCCTCCGACAGCCCCGGGCAGTACGCCAGCCCGAAGTCCAGCAGGCGCAGTTCGCCGTCGTCCCCCAAGTGCAGGTTTTCCGGCTTGATGTCGCGGTGGTAGATCTGCCGGCGATGCAACAGGCCTACGGCCCGCACCAGCCGTTGCGCCAGGTCCAGCCATTGAGCCAGGGGCAGCGGGCCGCCTTGGTCGAACAGCTCAGCCAGGGTCTGGCCCGAATATTCGCGCATCACGTAGTACAGATGCTGGCGCTGCGGTACACCGTGGATTTCGGGAAACTGCCGGCCCGCGACCCGCTTGAGAAACCATTCTTCCGACAGCAGCGCTTGCCCGGCCCGGGTGTCGTCCCGCAGGTGCCCTGGCAGGGTTTTCAGCAGCCAGGGCTGGCCTTGGCTGTCACGCACCCGATAGAGCAGCGACTGCTGGCTCTGGCCGAGCATGCCTTCGATCTGCCAGCCTTCGAACAGCTGACCGGATTTGAGCGTTGGCGGCAGGGGCCATTGCTGTAGCTGGATCAGCGCATCCCCGATGCTCGCTTCGCCCACGGCGTCGACCCGCACCAGCAACGCGCTGGCGTTGTCCTGGCTACCGGCCAGGTGGGCGGCGTTGACCAGGGTCTGGGCCGCGATATTGAGGTCCGGTTGGTCGCGCAGGATGCCGGCGATGGCGGTGTCCCCCAGTACCGCCCAAACACCGTCGCTGAGCAGGACGAAGGTTTCGTCGGCGCGCAGCTCGCCGTCGAGGAAGTCCAGGATCAGGTGTTGATCAAGCCCCAGGGCACGCTTGAGCACATGCTGCATGCCCGGTTGTTCCCAGACGTGGTCTTCGCTGACCCGTTGCAGCTGATCGGCGTGCCAGCGGTAGACCCGGCAATCGCCGACGTGGGCCAAGGTGAAGCGTCGTCCGCGCAATACCAGGGCGCTGACGGTGGTGAGCAGGGGCTGCCCTCCACCGTTGGCCTGGAGCCAGCGGTTCTGCGCCAGCAACAGCCGGTCCAGTGCCTGGGCCACGCCCCAGGTCTGTGGCGTGGAATAGTAGTCAAGGGCCAAGGCCTGTAAGGTCGAACGGGCGGCCAGCCCGCCATCGGCGCACTGGCTCACACCGTCGGCGATGGCGAACAGGTAGCCCTTGCTGGCGGCCAGGGCCGGGGCGGGGGTGACCAGGCGCAACGCGTCCTGGTTTTCTTCCCGTGGGCCGATGGCGCTGGCTTCGGCAAAACTCAATTGCAGGCTCATGGTCGCTCTTTATACCCGGGCGGCGGTGACGGCAGCCGAACCCCAGGTGGTTCTCCAGCGACGCTTGACACCGTACAAGCCGAACCAGGCCAGGACACCGAGGCTGGCGAACAACCACAGCGCCAGTTGATAGCTGCCGGTGCTCTGTTTGATCGCGCCCATGCCCGCCGCCAGGGCGAAGCCACCGATGCCGCCGGCCATGCCGATCAACCCGGTCATCACGCCGATCTCGCGGCGGAAGCGTTGTGGCACCAATTGGAACACCGCGCCGTTGCCCGCACCTAAACCGAGCATCGTGCAGACGAACAGGGCCAGGGCTGCGTAGGAGCTTGGCAGGTTGAAGCCCACGGCGGCGATGCAGACGGCCGCGACGGTGTACATGGCCAGCAAGGTGCGAATGCCGCCGAAGCGATCCGCCAGGGCGCCGCCCAACGGGCGCATCAGGCTGCCGCCGAAGACGCAGGCGGCGGTGTAGTAGCCGGCGGTGACCGGACTCAGGCCGTACTGGTCGTTGAAGTAGCCGGGCAGGGCGCTCGCCAGGCCGATGAAGCCGCCGAAGGTCACGCTGTAGAAGAACATGAACCACCAGCTGTCACGGTCGCCCAGGGCCTTGAGATAGTCGGCCATGGATTTGGCTTTCGGCCGCTCGGGAGCGTTCTTCGCCAGCCAGGCGAAGAGCACCAACGTCAGTACCAGTGGGATCAGGGCGAAACCGAACACGTTGGTCCAACCGAACGTCACGGCCATGATCGGCGCGATCAACGCGGCGAGCACCGTGCCCGAGTTACCGGCACCGGCGATGCCCATCGCCTTGCCTTGGTGCTGAGGCGGATACCACTGTGAGGCCAACGGCAGGGCCACGGCGAACGAAGCCCCGGCCACACCCAGAAACAGGCCCAGCAGCAGGGCTTGTTCGTAGCTGTGGATCCCCAGTTTCCAGGCGCAGAACAGCGCGCTGATCACGATCACCTGTCCCACCAAGCCGGCGGTCTTGGGCGAAATCCGGTCGGCCAATAGGCCCATGAACAAGCGCAGCACCGCACCGGCGAGGATCGGCGTGGCGACCATCAGGCCGCGTTGCTGGGTGGTCAGGTGCAAGTCGGCAGAGATCTGCACCGCCAGCGGGCCAAGCAGGTACCAGACCATGAAACTCAGGTCGAAATAGAGGAAGGCTGCGAACAGAGTCGGGGTGTGGCCGGATTTCCAAAAGCTTGAATTCATCGCGCACCTCAGTAAAAGTCTCGAGAAATGAGTCAGTGCTTCGAAGTGGTGCGCCACTCGGGCGACCCCACCGACCCCGGACGTTGGGGCCAAAGCAAAAAAACGCCGCAACCCGAGTCGCCAAGCCAGGCAAAAAGGGTATGCGACGTCTTTGTCGTAGGTGGGGCAACCGCCGTTGGTTACCTGTGGGGGTGATTAAGCGAGATTTGTGCCAACAGCGGAGTCGGAGTGATGCCTATCGCGAGCAGGCTCGCTCCCACAGTGGATTTGTGGTGTACACAAGGGCTGCGGTCACCGCCGGCCTCTGTGGGAGCGAGCTTGCTCGCGATGGCGCCAGCCCAGGCGCTGCGGGGCCTTCAGCCCAACAGCTCATTCATGGCAATGATCTGCTCCGCCACCTGGATCAGCTTCTGCTGGCGGCTCATGGCCTGGCGGCGCATCAGGGTGTAGGCCTGTTCTTCATTGCAGTCTTTCATTTTCATCAGCATGCCTTTAGCCAGTTCGATGCGTTTGCGTTCGGCCAGTTGCTGGTCGCGGGCCAACAGTTGGGCACGCAGGGCCTGGTCGCTTTCGAAGCGGGCCATGGCGACGTCGAGGATCGGTTGCAGGCGTGCGGCATGGATGCCTTCGACGATGTAGGCGCTGACGCCCGACTTGATCGCCTGGCGCATCACCCCCGGGTCGTGCTCATCGGTAAACATGACGATCGGTCGCGGCTGGTCGCGGCTGACCAGCACCACCTGTTCCATCACATCACGCCCGGGTGACTCGGTATCGATCAGGATCACGTCCGGACGCACGGTTTCGACGCGCGACGGCAGGTCGATGGTCAGGCCGGACTCATCGATGACCTCGAACCCGGCCTCGATCAGGGCCGCCTTCAGTCGCCCGACTTTCTTCGCGGTGTCGTTGATCAGCAGGATACGCAGCATGATCGGGCTCCTGTCAGCGACTGGCGCAAAGGGCGGGCGCATCGCTCAAGGCGTGCAGTTTGAAGCTCTTGGCGTAAGCGGCCGGATCCGAGCCGTCCCAGGTGGTGCCGTCGATCAACTGGCTGCTGCGCATGTCCCTGGATGGCGACGCGATGTCCAGCGCCGCGCACGCTTGGCGGTAGAGCTTGAGCTGCTGGACGTCCCGTGCCACGGCCAGGTAATCCGGATCTTCACGCAGCAAGCCCCAGCGCCGGAACTGGGTCATGAACCACATGCCGTCGGACAGGTATGGCAGGTTCACCTCGCCGCCGCCATGGAAGCGCAGGGCGTGGGGATCGTGCCAGCTGTTGCCCAGGCCATCGGCGTAAATCCCCAGCAACCGCGGTTCGATGCAGTCCAACGGTGCATCGAGATACTCGGGGGCACTCAACAGCTGCGCGGTGCTGCGGCGGTTCTCGGTGCTCTGTTCGATGAAACGACTGGCTTCGAGGATCGCCATCACCAACGCCCGGGCGGTATTGGGGTACTGCTCGACAAAAGCGCGGGTGCAGCCCAGGACTTTTTCCGGGTGATCGGGCCAGATGGTCTGGGTGGTCGCCAGGGTAAAGCCGAGGTTCTGTTTGACCGCGCTGGCGCACCACGGCTCGCCGACGCAGAAGCCATCGATCCGACCCGCCTGCAAGTGCGCGATCATCTGCGGTGGCGGCACCACCACACTGTCGACGTCGGACAAGGGATGGATGCCCTGGGCCGCCAGCCAGTAATAAAGCCACATGGCATGGGTGCCGGTGGGGAAGGTCTGGGCGAAGGTCAGTTTCGAGCGAGTTTGGTGCACGTGCCGTTCCAGTGCCTCAGGACTGGTCACACCCTGGGCCTGCAAGCCGTGGGACAGGTTGATGCTCTGGCCGTTCTGGTTCAGCCCCATCAGCACCGCCATCTCGGTCGGTGCGACGCCGCCGATGCCCAGGTGTACGGCGTAGACCAGGCCGTACAGGCTGTGGGCGGCATCGATTTCACCGCTGACCAGCTTGTCCCGCAGGTTGGCCCAGGAACTCTGGCGTATGAGGTTCAGGGTCAGGCCGTAGGGCTGGGCAAAACCCTGGGTCGCGGCCACCACCAACGGGGCGCAGTCGCTCAGGGCCATGAAGCCCAGATTGACCGCGCTCTTTTCCGGGGCATCGCTGCCGTGGACCCAGGCCAGGGGGTTGGCTGGAACTTCATTCATCGCGCATCACCTTCCACATAAAAGCGCCGCCAACCACCGGGATGACGGCGCCCTTGTCCTTGAATCCATATGGCGCCCGTCCCGGCAACGGCACGGGCACCGATGAGCGATAAAGGTGCAAGGCATATGCCAGCCCAGTGCTCATCAGCTTTCCATCAAGATTTCAGGCGCCGCGCCTTCCATCCTGTCGCTCCTTCCATTGGCCACGTTGCAGAGGAGACACCGGTGCAAGACACATCATTTCGCTCCACGGCACTGACTGAACTGCGCGAGCGGATGGTGCACCTGCGAGTCGTCCAGGGCACGGTAGCGCTGGACAGCGCATGCAGCAGTCATTGCCAGGCCCTGCCGAGCGGTTGGCAGGGCCTGGTGGTGCTGGGCGACGCGTTGAGGTGTTCCGGCGGCGAGTGGCAGGTAATGCCCGTTTGCCCGGCGCCGCTGGTGAAACTGCAGGCGTTCTTCGACATGAGCGATGCCTTTGCCACGAAAAGAACCGAGGCCGCGCCGTGGGCCCTGTTGCCGGTGGCGGATGACGTCGTGCGGACCCAGGCGCGGCTCGAACGCTGGTTCATCGAACAGGCGCTGGGCGGCACCCCGGGCTATCGCGCCGTTGTTCCGTTGTTGCGCCAGCATGAGAGCTACGGCTTGGTGCGTTTTCTGTTGGAGCAAGGCACCCGCAGCGAAAAGCTCAACACCCTCGCACAACGCTACGGCGTGTCGGTCTCGCATTTTCGTCGGCTCTGCCGACAAGCCCTGGGCAGCGCGGCCAAGCCGGCCCTGCGCGGATGGCGCACGGCCCAGGCGTTGTTGGACATGAGCCTGGGTAACGGTTCGCTGACCGACGTGGCCCTGGCGTTCGGCTTTGCCTCTTCCTCGCATTTTTCCAAGGAAGTGCGCGAGCTGGTTGGGTTCGCCCCCAGCAGCCTGGCCGACATCACCTACCTGCCGGGCAAATGAGCCGATGAGCCGTCGCGTGTTGTCCCTGTCCTTGCTCCTGCTGCTTGCACCCCTCGCGGCCCGGGCCGATGTCTACAGCTTCGAGGCCCGCGAGCAGAGTGCGCGAACGTTCTTCAGCGAGCTGTCCGGCGTGCTCGGCAAGCCCGTCATCGTCAGTAAGGTGGCGGCGGCCAAGCGGGTCGGCGGCACCTTTGACTTGCGCACGCCACAGCAGACGTTCGAGCGCATCAGCGCGCAGATGGGCCTGATCTGGTACAGCGACGGCCAGGCGATTTACCTGTACGACGGCTCGGAAATCAAAAGCTCGATGGCCGCGTTGCAGACGTTGACGGTGGTCAGGCTGCTGGCATTCCTCAAACAATCCGGGCTGCACGACCCACGCTACCCATTGCGCAATGACGGCCTGCGCACCTTTCATGTGTCCGGGCCGCCGATCTACGTCGACCTGGTGTTGCAGGCCGCCCAGTTGATGGACAACCAACGCTCGGAACTGCTGCTAGGCAAGCAGCAGATCGGCGTGATCCAGGTGCGCAATACCTTCGTCAGTGATCGGCAGTACGAGTTGCGCGATGACAAGGTCACGCTGCCGGGGTTGGCCAGCGTGATCGAGGCGTTGCTGCGCGGCGAGCAGCAGCCGGTCGAGCCCACGGTCGCTCAGGCGCCAGGGTCGCAACCACGGACGATGATGCCGATATTTCCCCTTGAAGGCCTGGCGAACACAGCCTCGGAACACGACCCCACTGCGCCGCGCATCCTCGCCCGCGACGTAGCCGCCGGCAATATCCGCGTGGTGGCCTACCCGGACACCAACAGCCTGCTGGTCAAGGGCCTGCCGGAGCAGGTGCGCTTTATCGAGAACCTGGTGAATGCGCTGGACACGCCCAAACGCCACGTTGAACTGTCGCTGTGGATCATCGACCTGCACAAGGACGAACTCAATCAGCTGGGCATCAACTGGCAAGGCGCGGTGAAGTCCGGCGGTACGTTCAGCGCCTCGCTCAACGCCGGTTCGGCGACCACCCTGGACGGTGCGTCGTTCGTCACCCGCGTGCTGGCGCTGGAGCGCACCCAGCGGGCCAATGTCGTGTCGCGTCCGGTGATCCTGACCCAGGAAAACGTGCCGGCGATCTTCGACAATAACCGCACCTTCTATGCGCCGCTGGTGGGCGAGCGCAGCGTCGACCTGCAGCACGTGACCTACGGCACCCTGGTCAGCGTGCTGCCGCGCTTCGCCCAGGCGGACGAGATCGAAATGTCGCTCAACATCGAGGACGGCAACGAAGTCGAGCGCCCGGCCCAGGACGAGCGCCAGGGCGCGTTGCCGACGGTGGGCCGCACCCGCATCAGCACCGTGGCGCGGGTGCCCCAGGGCAAGAGTCTGTTGGTCGGCGGGTTTACCCGTGACGACCAGGGCGAGCAGATCGGCCGGGTCCCGGTGCTGGGCTCGATCCCCTGGGTCGGCCGGTTGTTCAGCTATCGCCAGAGCCGCTCGGCCAACACCGTGCGAGTGTTCCTGATTCAACCCCAGGAAATTCGCCAGGCCCTTGAGCCCGCTACGTTCGAACCGGGCGGCCCGTTGCTGACCCCGGAGCAGCATGAGCGCTTGCGTCGTTCTTATTTCCGGCTGTCGTCACCATGATCCTGCCGCCGGTTTCCCTGGGTGGACGCGCCGCCCAGGCCCGCCTGAACAGCGAGAAGGCCGCTGAGCATCCACAGCCGCAGATCGACGCGCAGGCGAACGAGGAGGACAGCGCCACGACCGCGGTCGCGCAGCGTATCGTGCAGATCAGCGACGAGCTGTCGGCAGCGCTCACCCAGTTCCGCGGCCGACGCTTGTTCGAGCTCAAGTCCGAAACGCCAGCCGATACTTTCGAGCGCGTGCTGGAGGACGACACCGTACCCAAGGCGCGGCAGGTGCTGAGCCTGGCGCGGCTGGCGGACAAACCAGTGGCGTGGTTGCTGGAGATGGCGCGGCAGCTGTTCCCCGACGACAGCGACCTGGCCCTGGTGCTGCGGGCGCTGTTGCGCCGGCGCAAACTGGAAAGCCTCACCCGCCAGCGCCTCGAAACACTATTGCAGACAGTAGTTGCCCAAGGCTCGCCCAAGCGCATGAACGCCGGGATCAACGCGGCGCTCAAGGCGCGGTTGTTCGGCGCGAGCATGGCGGTGCGGGCCGGCTTGTTGCGCGAGACCTACCGCGACTTTCTCGAATCTGACGAAGGCCCGCTCGATGCCTACCAGGATTGGATCGCCCTGTATGGGCCGTCGCAGCGCATGAACGTGCTGGCCTTCATCGAAGCCGCGTTGCTCACCGACATCAGTGCCCAGGACCCCAGTTGCTCCCACGCCGAGTTCGGCCAACTGCTGGGGCGGCTGACCGACCTCAAGCACCTGCGCTCGGCCGATGTGTTGTTCATCGACACGCTGCTGGGCGATGCGCTCGTCTGCCGGCATAACGCCGATGAGGCTGACTGGCTGGTGTTTCTGTTCGGTGTGCTGGCCTACCCCGATGACCTTGACCAGTGGCTGCTCGGTGCCTTGGGCGAGCCGGTGCTGCTCAGTTCTCACCGTGACCGTTCGGCGCTGTTACAAACCGTGCGCCGGCTCAGCCTGCGCCTGCCGCCGGCGTTGTTCGTCGATGAAGACGCGCCGGAGCGCCTGGCGCAACGGTTCACCCGCCTGGCCGATGTCGCCTATGCCCATGAATGCATCGAGCAGCGCCGCGGCGGCGGTTGTCCGTGATGCCACCCCGGAGCCTGACCTGAATGTTCAATGGGTTCTTGCGCAATGTCAGCGCACGTCCGGAACTGCTGATCCTGAGCCTGATGGTGATGATCATCGCCATGCTGATCATCCCCTTGCCCACGGTACTGGTGGACGCGCTGATCGGTCTGAACATCGTCATTTCGCTGCTGGTGTTCATGGGCTCGTTCTACATCGAGCGCATCCTCAGCTACTCGACGTTCCCGGCGTTGCTGTTGCTGACGACGTTGTTCCGCCTGGCATTGTCGATCAGCACCAGCCGGCTGATCCTGAGCCAGGCCGACGCCGGTGAAATCATCGCCTCGTTCGGTGACTTCGTGATCGGCGAAAGCCTGGTGGTGGGCTTCGTGATTTTCTCCATCGTCACCATTGTCCAGTTCATCGTCATCACCAAGGGCTCCGAGCGTGTCGCCGAAGTGGCCGCGCGCTTCTCCCTGGACGGCATGCCGGGCAAGCAGATGAGCATCGACGGTGACCTCAAGGCCGGCGCCATCGATGCGGCCCAGGCCCGGGAAAAACGCAGCGTGCTGGAGCGCGAAAGCCAGTTGTACGGCTCCTTCGACGGCGCGATGAAGTTCATCAAGGGCGACGCCATCGCCGGCATCATCATTATTTTCGTCAACTTCATCGGCGGCATGGCCATCGGTGTC
The DNA here is from genome assembly GCF_052041925.1 of Pseudomonas sp. SMN5. Lineage (NCBI taxonomy): Bacteria > Pseudomonadati > Pseudomonadota > Gammaproteobacteria > Pseudomonadales > Pseudomonadaceae > Pseudomonas > Pseudomonas sp. SMN5. The sequence goes on along the minus strand of NZ_JBKGGX010000002.1, from coordinate 72,320 downwards.
GGTCAACTGGGCATGGACATGTCCACGGCCTTGTCGACCTACACCCTGTTGACCATCGGCGATGGCCTGGTGGCGCAGATTCCCGCGCTGTTGATCGCCATCGGCGCCGGGTTCATCGTCACCCGGGTCAACGGCGACGACAGCAACCTGGGCCGTAATATGCTCAGCCAGATGCTCGGCAACCCGTTCGTCCTCGGCGTTACCGCGCTGCTGGCGGTCGGTGTCGGTCTGTTGCCGGGCTTTCCATTGCTGACCTTCCTGGCCATTGCCAGCGTGCTCGGGCTGGTGGTGTTCGTGCGCCAGCGCAGCGCCTGGCGCCAGGGCTCGGCCGAACAGCGCGTCGAACCCTCTGGCCAGGACGCGCCGCAGGCCGAGTCAGGCCTGCTCGAAGACGTCGACAACATCGCCACGGAGACCGTCGCACTGATGCTTCTGGTGCCTGCGGCACGCCTGCCGGCGCTGGAAAAACAACGTTGGGCTGCGCGCTTTCGCAGCCAGTTCTTCGTCGACTACGGGTTGCGCATTCCCGAACCCCGGTTGCGGGCCAGCGAGGCGCTGCCGGCGCATCAAGTGGCGGTGCTGATCAATGAAGTGCGCGCCGAACAGTTCGACATCCACTTCGACCACTGGCGCCTGCTGGACTATTCGCCCGAGCTTGAGCCCCTGGGGTTCACCCTGGTGCGCGGCACCGACAGCAATCGCCAGGGCGGCGTCTGGGTTGGCGCGGCCGACCGTGAGCGGGTGCAGCAACTGGGTTATCACCTGCGTCCGGCGGACGAGGAGTGCTATCGCTGCCTGGTCACGCTGCTGGCGCGCAACATCCGCGAGTTTTTCGGCGTGCAGGAAACCAAACAATTGCTCGATGAAATGGAAAGCCGCTACCCCGACCTGCTCAAGGAAGTGTATCGCCACGTCACGGTGCAGAAGATCGCCGAAGTACTGCAGCGCCTGATCGGCGAGCGCATCTCCGTGCGCAACATGAAGCTCATCCTCGAATCGCTGGCCCACTGGGCCTCCCGGGAAAAGGACGTGCTGGCACTGGTCGAGCACGTGCGCGGCGCCATGGCCCGCTACATCAGCAACAAGTTCGCCCAAGGCAACGACCTGCGCGTGCTGCTGTTGTCGCCGGAGTTCGAAGAGGTGGTGCGCCGGGGTATTCGCCAGACCTCCGGCGGCAGCTTCCTCAACCTGGAACCGGCCGAATCGGAGGAACTGATGGACCGCCTCAGCGTCGGCCTGGACAGCGTGCACATCGCCCACAAGGACTTGGTGCTGCTGTGTTCGGTGGACGTGCGGCGCTACATCAAGAAGCTGATCGAGGGCCGTTTCCGCGAGCTGGACGTGATGTCGTTCGGCGAAATCAGCGAGACGGTTTCGGTCAATGTCATCAAGACGCTTTAGGGAAAACTGAACATGATCTCGACGAATCTTGCCGGTCTGTTACGCCAGGCGCTGTGTCACAGCGGTTGCGTGGACAATCAGATCGGCCATTTCGACAGCCACAGCACGATAGAAATGCAGATGAAAAACCTGCCTGATATCAATGTCGCGATGGTGAATGGCGATGTATGGATCTGGGCTGCAGTCGCCGACGCGACCCCACAGGTGTTCAACTATAGCGCCTTTGAACTGATGCAGTTCTTGCTGGAAGGCAATGCTTTTTCCCGCACCGGGCAATTGCACTTGTGCGAGGTCGAAGGGCTGTTGGAGTTGCGCTTGATGGCCAATAACTTTGCCCTGAGCGATGCCGGGCATTTTGCTCAAGCGTTGGACGCCTTCGTGCTGGCCATTGAAACCCTGTTGGAAATCCTGCGTCGATGAACCTGCGCCTGGAACGACACGCCGCGCACCCCTTGCGCCTGAGCGGCCCGTTGATCGAGGCGGCGCTGGAGGCGGTGGTGGTCGGTGAGGTCTGTGAAGTACGCCGCCACTGGCGTTCGCCCCAGGTGACAGCCAGGGCCCAGGTGATCGGTTTCAAGCCCGGGTCGGTCGTGCTCAGCCTGCTGGGCGATGCCAAGGGCTTGTCTCGGGAGTCGATGATCGTGCCCACTGGCGCGACCCTGCAGCTAACTTGCAGCGATGCCTTGCTCGGCAGCGTGGTTGATCCTCAGGGCAGGGTGGTCGAGCGCCTGGCGCCGTCGACGGCGGTCGCGCAGCGGGACTGTCCGGTGGATGCCGATCCACCGTCGTACCAGCAGCGGCGCCCGGTGGCCGAGGCTTTGCCCACCGGCATCCGGGTCATCGACGGCTTGCTGACCTGCGGCATTGGCCAGCGCATCGGCATTTTCGCCGCTGCCGGTTCCGGCAAGACCACCTTGATCGACATGCTGATCGAGCACACCGACGCCGAGGTGTTCGTGATCGGCCTGATCGGCGAGCGCGGGCGTGAGGTGACCGAATTCATCGCACACCTGCGTCAGTCGCCCAAGCGTGCGCGCTGCGTGGTGGTGTACGCCACTGCGGATTTTTCCTCGGTGGATCGCTGCAACGCGGCGCTGAAAGCCACCACCATCGCCGAATATTTTCGCGATCAGGGGCGGCGCGTGGTGTTGCTCCTTGATTCTTTGACCCGCTACGCCCGCGCCCGCCGCGACCTGGCCCTGGCGGCCGGTGAAGCGCCGGCGCGGCGTGGCTATCCGGCCTCGGTGTTCGATGCCTTGCCGCGCTTGTTGGAGCGACCTGGGGTGACGGCTTCAGGGAGTATCACGGCCTGGTACACCGTCCTGTTGGAAAGTGACGATGAGCCGGATCCGATTGCCGAGGAGATCCGCTCGATTCTCGACGGCCACATCTACCTCAGTCGAGCCCTGGCGGCCAAGGGGCATTACCCGGCCATCGATGTCTTGCGCAGCGTCAGCCGCGTGGCAATGCAGGTCACCACGCCCCAGGTCCAGCAACTGGCGGCGTCGACCCGAGCGCTATTGGCGCGTCTGGAACAGCTGCAGGTTTTTCTCGACATGGGCGAGTACAGCCCAGGTGTAGACGCGGCCAACGACCAGGCGATGCAGCGTCGAGAGGCGCTTGAGCAATGGTTGCGCCAGCCCACGGGTGAACGTTGTGAGCCGGACGAAACCTTGCGCAGGCTGCATGAACTCGTTGGCTGAGCGGCGGCGCCTGTTGGCGTTCAGTCAATTGCGCCGCCAGCGTGGCGAGCAGGCGGTGTTGCGTGCCCGACAGCAGTTGCAGCCACTGCTGCTGGAGCGCTGTGGCTTGGAGGAGCAGGACGCGGCGCTGCAACGTTTACTGGCAAGCCACCGGGCCAACGATTGCGTGCTGGACCACGGACAGTTGCTGACGCTGCTGCGGACCCAGGCGGTCATTCGCCGGCGGATCGACCTGTTGCGTGTCGAACGTGATCGGGTGGATCAGCAATATCGGGTGCTAGAACAACACTTGCAGCAGCTGCACGAGCAACTGCGCGGGTTGCTGCGAAGACACGACAAGTACGAGCACGCTGTCCGGCAGGCGTTGCGCTTGCAACGACTCGAGGCGGTTCGCCGGGAAGAACGGGAATTGGAAGAGATGATGAGTGTGTGGCGATGAACGAGTTGTCCCTGCTGCCGGCTCGACCGGTCCAGGCCCTGGATCCGGTCGGTGATGAGCCGATGGATGAGTTGCACGACAAGCTGGTCCCGGTGCAGGAGGATCAATTGCCACAAGGCGTATTGGACTTGGTGGTTACGCTGATTCGACCGCATCGGGCCGCGCTGCAAACCGCTTCTGCGCTCGCCTGGCCTTCGACGCGCAGTGCCCAGGGGACGGAGAACGCCGCGCCCGATGGGGCGCGACCGAGTGCTTGGGGCGTGAAGCTTATCCCTGTTCCGTCAGCACGCTTGCCGGTCGATCAGCGGATGCATCCGTTGGTGCCGCAACGCTTGGACCTTGCCTTGTCCATCGGTGAAAAAACAACGCCATCTTCGGTGCTGTCTGAACCAACACCGTTGGATTTGTCGAGCGATACCCCGTTGCGGTTGTGGCCCGGCGTCGATGAGCTCTTACCCCAAGCGTTGGCGAACTTTCCGGGCGTGCGCTCTGCGCAGCCGGTTGCACCCACAGTTGCCACGTCCCCCGTGGCGTCACCGGCGCAACCGCTCGAACCCACGGCCGAGACGTTGCCCGCGTCAGAGCGCGGATGGCTGCAAGTACCGTTCAACAATGGAGTCGCCAGCGGCCAGGTGACGATCAGTCGGGCCGTCGAGGAGCCCATTCGGAACCTGACCCTCAGCCCCGGCAATGCCCAGGTCCTGGAACAACTCAGGGAGCCTTTCGCCCAGGCCCGCGAGTCCGCCTGGCGCCTGGTGGAGCGTGACGGCGAGCAGTCGCGCCAGGGCGAGCGTCAGCCACTGGATGAGGACCTGGATGAACAGGCCGGATCTTTCCCATGAGTGGATTGCAGCTGCGACGGGTCGATCCTTTGGCCCACACGCATGCCCAGGCCATCCAGCGCTGGCGGCATGCCGGCAGTGACGCCGGTATGGGAACGCTGCCGGTGCGACCCGGTTACTTGCGGTTTTGCGCCCAGGTTGATAGCGGGTGCTGGCATGGGTTGGTCATGGCTCGGGATTGGCTGCATCGGTCGCTGCCGACGCTGCGTTCGTTGCTGCTGCATGAATGCCCATTGCCAAGCATCGTCGAGCTGTTCCGCGCGGTGGCAAGACCGTTGCCATTGCCCGTGGACGAGTTGCGTTACAGCAGGCTGTCGGACATCGAGCCGGTGGCCCCGGCGCAATTGCCGGTCAGGCAGTTGCCCTGGCTCGAAACGCCCCAGGGCAGGCTCTGGCTGACCCGGTTACCGATCCCGGACGCGACGCAGGCGCCCCTGCGACTCGATCCGTGGCTGAACAGCCTGCCGATGCACCTGGTGCTGGCCCTGGGCACCAGCCAGCTCAGCGGTGCGGATCGGATGCGCTTGGCCGAGGGCGATGTCCTGCGTATCCAGCAGCAAACCCGCCACTGTCTGTTGGCCGAGCGATGCCTCGGCGTCTTCACCTTTACTCATGAGGGTCTACACATGCAACCGAGCGATGCCAGTCCTGAAGGGGTGGAGCCGCCGACGGTCGATGTCGACCTGGGCACGCTGCCGGTGCGCCTGGAGTTCGTGCTTGCGACTCATCAGGTCGATCTCGCCACCCTCGCGCAGATCATCGCCGGGCAGTTGATCCCGTTGGCGGAGGATGCGGCGCAACACATCGAAGTCAGGGCCAATGGCAAGCCTGTCGCCCAGGGCGAACTGGTGCAGCTGGACGGACAGCTGGGCGTCGAGTTGCTGAAGGTCTATCGGAACAGCACCGATGAATGACGTCTCGTTGATCGCGCTGCTGGCGTTCGCTTCGCTGCTGCCGTTCCTGGTGGCGGCGGGTACTTGCTACCTCAAGTTTTCCATTGTGTTTGTCATCGTGCGCAATGCGTTGGGCTTGCAACAGGTGCCTTCGAACATGGCGCTCAATGCGATTGCACTGATGCTCGCGGTGTTTGTCATGACGCCAGTGGTCAAGCAGGGCCATGACTACTACAAGACCGAGGCGGTGAGCTTTACCGATATCGAGTCGGTGGTGGATTTCGCCGAGAACGGCCTGGGCAGCTACAAGGATTATTTGCGCAAGTACACCGACCCGGAGCTGGCGCTGTTCTTCGAGCGGGCCCAGGCGCTCCAGGGCGAAGACGACGTCGGCTTGCCCGAGGATGAACAGCTGTCGCCGTCATTGTTTGCGCTGCTGCCGGCTTATGCCTTAAGTGAAATCAAGAGCGCCTTCAAGATCGGTTTCTACCTGTACCTGCCTTTTGTAATCGTCGATCTGGTGATCTCCAGCATCCTGCTGGCGCTGGGCATGATGATGATGAGTCCGGTGATCATCTCGGTGCCGATCAAGCTGGTGCTGTTTGTCGCGCTGGATGGCTGGGCGCTGTTGTCCACCGGTCTGGTCAAGCAATACCTGACCTTGCTGGCATAGGCGCAGGCGATGAACGAACTGGTCTATGCCGGCAACAAGACCCTGTATTTGATTTTGCTGATGGTGGCGTGGCCGATTATTGTCGCCACGGTGGTCGGCCTGGTGGTCGGGTTGATCCAGACCGTGACCCAGTTGCAGGAACAGACGCTGCCGTTTGGTTTCAAGCTGGTGGCGGTGGCCGCGTGCCTGTTTTTGCTCTCGGGCTGGTACGGCGAAACCCTGCTGGATTTCAGTCGTGAAGTCATCCGCCTGGCGCTGGGCTAGGCGATGTCGGTGACATTGTTTTTCGACCTGTATGCCTGGTTCGCCGCAGCCGTGCTGGGTGTGGCGCGACTGGCGCCGATCTTCTTCATGCTGCCGTTCCTCAACAGCAGCGTGCTGACCGGTGTCGCACGCCAGGCGGTGATGGTGTTGGTCGCGCTGGGGTTCTGGGCCTACGTCGATGGGCCGTCCCTGGCAGTCGACAGCGTGGGTCTGCTCGGCCTCATCGTGCGCGAGGCGAGTATCGGCGTGGTGCTGGGGGTGCTGTTGTGCTGGCCGTTCTGGGTGTTGCATGCCATGGGCAACCTGATCGACAACCAGCGCGGGGCCATGCTCAGCAGTACGGTGGATCCGGCCAACGGCGTCGACACTTCGGAGCTGGCGAACTTCCTCCAGTTGTTCGCGGCGGCGGTTTATCTCGAAGGCGGCGGCATGCTGTTGATGCTCGAAACCGTTGCCCGCAGTTACCAGGTCTGTTCGCCGGCCCACGGCTGCGAGCTACATTTGTCCGCCCTGCACGGGGCGCTCGATGGGCTGGTGAGCAAGACCCTGGTAATCAGCGCACCGGTGGTGGCTGCGTTGCTGATCAGCGAAGCCTTGCTCGGTCTGCTCTCGCGCTATGCGCCACAGATGAACGCCTTCTCGGTGTCGCTGACGGTCAAGAGCCTGGTGGCGCTGGTGGTGTTGATGCTGTATTTCGGCGTGCACCTGCCGGATGAAGTCCTGCGCATGGGCACGACCTCCAAGGCGTTGGCAGATTATCTGAGCGGGGCGGAGGGTGGGCATGTCGTCCAGCGCCTCGAAGACTGAAAAGCCCACCGCCAAGCGGCTCAGGGATGCCGCACGCAAAGGCCAGACGTTCAAGGCCAAGGACCTGGTGATCACCTGCCTGACCCTGTGTGGCATCAGCTACATGGTGTTCAACAGTTCGCTGGGTGACGTCATGCAGGTTTACCGGCGGATCATCGCCAGCGATTTTGACGCTGACCTGCAAGCCTACTCGGCGATGCTGGTGCTGGTCGGGCTCAAGGCGTTGCTGCCTTTGCTGCTGGTGTGCGTCTTGACCAGTGCGCTGCCGGCGCTGTTGCAAAGCGGTTTTGCATTGGCCAGCGAAGCGTTGAAGCTGAATTTCGGCGCATTGAACCCGATCAACGGCTTCAAAAAGCTGTTCAGCCTGCGCACGGTCAAGGACACGTTCAAGGCGTTGTTGTACCTGGGCAGTTTTGCCATGGCGCTGTGGATCGTCTGGGTTACCCAGCGGCAATTGCTGTTCGGCCAACTGTTCGCCCAGCCCGCGGCGCTGTTCCAGATCTGGGGGCATTTGTTGCTGGTGTTGGTGCTGGCCTTCCTCGCGTGTGTCCTGCTGATCGTCGTGCTCGATGCGCTCAGCGAATACTGGTTGTTCATGAAAGACCAGATGATGGACAAGGACTCGGTCAAGCGTGAACACAAGGAGCAGGATGGCAACCCGCAGATCAAGGGTCGCCGCCGCGACCTGCACATGGAGCTGTTGTCGGAACAGGTCAAGTCCGACGTGCGCAGCTCGCGCATGATCATCGCCAACCCGACCCACATCGCCATCGGCGTGTATTTCCGTCCGGAAATCACTTTGCTGCCGTTCATTTCTCTGATGGAAACCAACCAGCGCGCCCTGGCCGTGCGGGCGTATGCCAAGGAGGTCGGGGTGCCGGTGGTCAACGACGTGGCCCTGGCCCGGCGCATCTTCAAGACCCACCAGCGCTACAGCTTCCTTCAGGTGCAGGAGATCGAAGAGGTGCTGCGTCTGTTGATCTGGTTGGAGCAGGTGGAGCAGGCGTGAGGCCGAAGAATGCACAGCACAAACTGGAGCTTGCCCCGACCCGTGGCGAGGGAGCTTGCTCCCGCTGGGGCGCGCAGCGGCCCTGAAAGCTGGCGGCGCGGTGGGGCAGGTTGATCGAGTGAGCCTCAAGAGGGGCTGCAGCGCAGCCCAGCGGGAGCAAGCTCCCTCGCCACAGGAGCAGTGTTCGACAGTGGGCTGGTGCCAAGGCGAATGAGCGCTATTTGGCAGCGTGGCTGGCTGCATTCTTGGCTCAATGCACAGGTCAGCGACGCTGGCGTTTTTTCAGGAGTGTGGCCGATGAGTCGCAACAACAAACAAGACGAGCAGGTGGCACTGGAGGTCGTGGACGCCGTGCTGGGTGGCGCGGCGTTGAAAGACGTGCAGGGTCTCAGTGATGAGCACATGGACGGCCTGTATGCCTTCGCCTTTCAGTTCTACGAACAGGGACGGCTGGACGATGCGGAGAAGTTCTTCCACTTCCTGTGCATCTACGACTTCTACAACAGCCATTACTGGATGGGACTGGCGGCGGTGCACCAGCTCAAGCAGAACCACCAGAAGGCCATCGACCTGTATGCGATCGCGTTTGCCCAAGGCAAGAACGACTACCGGCCGATGTTCTACACCGGCCAGTGCCATCTGGCCCTGGGCAAGATCGGCAAGGCCCGGCTGTGTTTCGAATACGTGCTCGAACAGGCCGCGCAAGACGATCTGCGCGAGCAGGCCAAGGCGTATCTCGACACCTTGGCCAACATGGAACCGCATTGTTCGGAGGACTGAACATGACTGACATAGGCATTACCCGTAGCCCCCTGTTCCCGGGTGGAATGAGCCGCACCGAGGCTTTTGAAAAATACGGACCTGCTGCCAGCAAGGCCGCCAGGACCGCGGATTATCAGGAAGCCGGCCGCAAAGCCCTGGCGGACTTGATGTCAGTGAAATACGAAGGCCGTGCCGGTTCGTCTCCCGTCGGCAGTGGCCGGCCGGTGCTGCACGCGCCGCCGCCACGGGCCGATGGCAACCAGCACCAAACCAATGGCGACCTGTTCACGCTGTTGATGGCGATGATCAGTGAGCTGATCGGTGAAGTGGACGTCAACAAACTGAAGAACCGCCTGGCGATGCTCCAGAGCATGGCCAGCGCCCGACAGCAGGGGCTGGAAAACCTGTCGGCCGATTACGCCGCAGCCCTGCAGGCCTGGGCGGCAGCCGAAGGACAGGTCGGCAGCAGTCAGCAACACCTTGAGCAATTGCATGAGCGGGTCGTGCTTATGCAGGGCTTGCTGGCCGAAAGCGAAGCCCGTCTGGCGCAGTTGGACCCTGAGTCCGCCGAGTACGCCTTGGAGCTTGCCCGTCGCGACCAGCTCAAGGGCGAGCTGGCCGGCCACACCCAGGCTTTTAATGCGGCGACCGAAGCCCATCTGAAACTGATCGGGATCGCCAATGCCTTTGCCAACGCCCTGAGCGGCGTGGTCAACCGGGTGGTGGCGTCCGGCATCAGTGGCCCCGCCACCCAGGACACCGATGAGAAAGCCCTCAGCAGCAGTGCATTGGCATTGCTCAATCGCCTGAAGATCATCGAGTTGCTGGGCGAGGCGGCGCAGAACAAAGAGGAACTCAGCCAGGAGCTGTTCCAGGAATTGCAGGTCAAGCTTCAGGAGCACATGAAGCGTGAGTCGGATAGATACCTGGAGGAAGTCCGCAAGGCCGAGGCACTGCAGAAAACCATGGGCTGCATCGGCAAGATCGTCGGGGCGATAGTGGCCACTGTCACTATCGTTGCCGGGGTCATGACCGGCAACTTGCCGTTGATCGTGGTCGGGGTGGTTGGCATGGTTGTGATGTTTGCCGATGTGGTGGTAGAGGCAAAAACCGGCAAGTCGTTCATGGCCGAGGCCATGAAACCGTTGACCGACGCGATGCAGGAAGCCATCAAGCGCTTCACCGAGCTCTACACCCAACTCTTGATCGATTTCGGCGTCGATCCCGAGAAGGCCCGGGATATCGCGCAGATCGCCGGCATGATCCAAGGCGTGATCTCGACCCTGGCGGCGCTGGCCCTGGTTGCCATTGTCGGCGTGCAGGTGATCGGGCCAGTGGTGAATGCCGTCGCCTCGAAACTCGCCTCGGTGGCCTCCCAGGCGGCGCCCGCCGCGATGCAGGCCATGAAGCAGATGGCGTCGTCCGTCGGTAACACCCTGACGCAAGCGCTCACCCAGCTCCGCGGGTTCATCACCCACGGCGCCGACCCGGTGACGCTGGCCCGTTATGCCGCGAACCTGGAGATCGCCCAGGCCCTGACCGAATTCGGCAACGTGGTAGTGCAGGGCGGTTTGCAGATCCAGAGCGGCAAGCACCAGGCCCAGGCCGCCGTGCACCTGGCGGACGTGCGGGTGCGCATGGCGATCAGCGAGGAAATCAGCCGGTACCTGACCCAGGTGGTCGAGGACTACGGGCAAGCGATGCGCGACAGAACCCGACAGATCGAACAGGTCTTCGCCGACCTGCAACGCAGCCATGCCGTGAGCCTGAGCATGGTTCGGCATGTTTGAAATCAATCACTGACCCCAGGTATCCGAGATGATCAATCCTTACGCTACGACCGGGATCGCCCCTGTACGGGTCGATGCCAACCCAGAGCACCCGTCCAAAACCTATCGCTCCGATTCCGCGGTGTTCGACGCGGCCACCGCCAGTCAGGTACTCAAACGCGACAGCTTCATCGCGGCGACTGAGCTCGAACGCAGAATCAACGCCTATCAGCTCACCGAAGCGGATGGGCAAGACTTCCTGGCGGCCTCGATGATGCTCAGCGACGAAGTGCGCAACGAACTGATCTTCGACCCCGGCGCCTGGGAAAAACACGCCAACGTCCTGGTGGCCGCGATCATCGCGCTGAACATCGCACGCGTCGCCAATGCGCAATTGCGCGGTCATTTCACCGTCATGGCATCCGACGCGGCCAAGGCGCAGGGCAGGGCCATCGTCGAATCCGGCCAGGCGGCGCTGCACAGTGCCATCACCGCAGCCGTGGTGTCCGGCGCCGTCGCCGGTTTTTCCATGGTCAAGACGCTTCACGGGCAGGCCTTGAAACACGCCGACATCGGCCTGCACAGGCGCAACGCCTTGGATGCCGGCAACCTCGAACGCGACCTCAAACTGCAGCGCCACCGGGATGACTGGGACCCGAAGACCACCTACAAGATCAACACCCTGGATGATTTCGCCCGTCCGACAACCGTCGATTTCAAACCCAAGGGCGCCACCCTGACGGCCCAGGAACAGGCCTGGTTCGAGGGCGAAATCCTCAAGGCCCAGAAGGTCGGCCAGACCTCCGATTGGCTGAGCCAGATGGGCAGCAAAGGCATCGAGAAGAAACTGGAAATCGGCCGCGCCCTCGGCGCCATGTCGATGAACTTAAGCCAAGTGGTGGCCAACGTGGTGCGCCTCGCCGAGCACGCCGCACGGGAGCGGGAAGTACTGCAGCAGAGCGCGCAGAACAGCCAGAAGAGCCTGGCCGATGAAGTCGCGCAGAAAGACGCGGCCGAAGCGGCGTTGTTGCAGAAGCTGATGGACATGGTGATGCAGCTTTTCCAATCGCGCAGTGACGTTATTCGCGCTGTGACGGCTTGAGCAGGAGAGAAATATGGAAATCACGAAATTCATACCGACGCCAGTCGTATTGCTGCCCAACGTAGACGCTATGGTCGATGCGCCGTTGCTGTCGGAAATACCCGCTGAGATTCAAACGGTCAGCTCACTGACGCAACTTCTTGATCGGTCCATGAATGCAATGAATCGCAGTCTCGCCAATATGCTCAAGAGCCCATTCAACGCCAAGTCGCTGGAAGGCATGACCACCGAGTCCGTGGCGCAACGGTTTATCCCGGAGCTTCTCGAGCAGATCCACGCCAAGCGCGATCGGGCGCAAATGTGGGCCCAGCGAGCCCACCAGTGTTGTGCGGTGATGAGCCACGGCATGAAGTCCACGCTTCTGGACGAAAGTCGAATGCGTCAGCTCAACGATGAACAAGGCGAAATACTGCGCAGCCTCAAGCAAGCCTTGGAGCGGGATAAACCTCTCGAAATAGCGGAGGCCCTGGATGTCGGGATCAATTCCTCCAATGACTTCTTCGAGAAACTGCTGGAGCTGATCGACCTGATCAAGAACGGCTATCTCGCTGGCTACGAACACATCATCGCCGCCTATTCGGACTTCTTCGCCGACTTCAACGCCGAGATCACCGCGCAGATGAAGGACTGGATCGAGGGCGCGAACGACGGCAAGGACGTCAAGCTCGATGCCGGTGCCCTGCGCGCCGCCCTGACCCGGCTGATCGACAAATACAGCCATCCCAACCCGGCCTCCGTGCTGTTCCCGAAACCCGGGGAAGGCGGCGCCAGCAAGGACGAAGCCGAGAAATGGCTCAAGGCCCTGGGCCTGCCCGGCAGGTGTCTCAAGCCAAACGGTGACGGCACCTGGTGCGTGGTCATCGACCTCGACCCGCTCAACCTCATGAAGAGCGGCCTACCTGCCAGCGGCGGCACCGTGACCTGGGACACCGCCAAGTACAACCAGTGGCAGACCGGCTTCAACGCCCAGGAAGAACGTATGAAGAACCTGCTGCAGTCGTTGACCCAGAAGTATTCGAATGCCAATGCCTATCACGACAACTTCAACAAGACGCTGTCGGCGCATTTGAATCAGTTTGCGGATATGTTAAAGGCAATGTTGAATTTCTGAAAAAATTCAAAGCATTATTTTTTAATCCGGTACGGCCAGCGAATTATTTGGCTTGCCGGATTTTTTTTGGAGGAGGGATGCGATGGCGAGTTCATTGGAACGGATGGAAGTTGAGCGGGAGATAATAGAAATACTGTCGGGGAGCCTTATGCAGAGTGATCGGTTGATAGGCCCTGATTCGCAGTTGGTCGAGGATTTGTATGTGGACTCCATTGTGTTGATTGAGATGGTATTGGAGTTGAATGAACGGTTCGGTATTGAGATTTTCGAGGGGGAGGTTGCCGAGTGGAGGACGGTGCGAGAGATATGCAGCTCGGTGGAGAGTTGTATAGTCCGAAAATTTTGAAAAGGTGCTAGGCTTGTTGGTTTTTATGAAGGGCGCTTCAAGAATGAGCTAGAAGCTAAGTAAGGGGGTTGTTTGTGCCAGTCGAGATGGCGGGGTTGAGGCAGTTAAATATTTTTACTGCCTCTCTGTAAACGTTTTAGACAGAGACCGTCGACAGGTGGTCTCTTCTTGCAAGAGTTGATTTAGTTTGTTTTTTTGCGTTCGTTCAATAAGCTGGATAGCTCTTCATCATGGATTTCAATGGTCAGCTGTTTGTCGAATAAATCTTGTTGGTTGTTCGAGATCAGTTTCTCTAGCGCTTCGCTATTTATTTCGATTAATTCGTCATCGATGAGCGCTGCAACGTCCTCGGAGAATTCACGATGCTCGACTCCGTTGTGGGCTTCCATTTGATAAACGGCAAGCGCCGGAAGAAAAGAGGTTTCTATGTAGTTTGGTTCCTTGTAATCGGTCATATGCTTTTCTTCGCCGATCGTAAGTGGGGCGCCAGCTTCGAATTTTGCGAGCAGCAACGTGTTCAGCTTGTCGCTAATGACAAGCACTTGTAAGTGAGTTATCTGATCTTGAAGCATGCTGATGAACGCTTCTTTGCTTTCTATTTTTATTTCTGGAAGTGCTTTGATGTCATTGTTTTTTTTGAAGGAAATCGATATGTCGGAGGCGGCCTTGCTTGTATGGGCCAAGGTCATCGTCGTACCCATGACGGCCGCATGCGTTTCCACGCTGTGCGGTTTAATTATAGGGAAGTGATTCAAATCACCTTCTGCGTACAAGGTCCTCCCTGTAGGTTTCATTTCTGCCTCTGATATATATTTTGCCGTACGTGCCTCATTGCTCGATTGGGATTTTGATGAGGCTAACTCGTATTTGGAAAAAGCATTTTTTTGTGAGGTTGAGTCTGTTTTTGGACCTTCTTTGTATTCAACGTTTATATATCCTCCCGCCAGAACTTTTGATGCTAATGTCCAGCGATGATAGTGAGGGCTATCTTCTTCGCCCAAGCCGCTACCTCTGACGTTGAAAGAATGGAGACGCAGATTCCAACCCTGTTCGGGGTTGGACATTAAATAAAATTTACTAAAGAACGGCGCTTTAGCGGAGTTCTGCTTGCAGTTTGCTAATAAGTCATCGTTGGATTTGATATGTTCCAGAATGTCTATGAGGTCCTTTTTTGAAATGGGCTCGATGTCCGCGGTTACTCCAGGGCTTTGTTGAAAGCCGGACTCGGTTTCTGGACGAAAGTGTTCGTAGCGATCGCTGATCATTGAGAATACTTTTTGATAGGTTTTTTCTTTTTCTTGATTGTTGGAGGCCGATTTGTTGGGCTCGGTGGTAGAGGTGGTTTCGCTTGTTGTAGGACGAGCTGAAAAATTAGAAGCGATGCTTGTAATGGTCATGGGTATTGGTTACTTGGGAAAGGAATGGTTACGATAAAATCTCCTTTGAGATATCTGCTTGTAAAAAAAGCTCATGACTTTACATGTTTGAAATTTAAGGTGGTCATTAAGTTCGTTGTATGGCCTGAGGATAGAAACCCTACGGCTTTTGTCGTAAATTCTTACTGCCATAAAGTTAAAGTCCTACGGAATCCACCCACGCATCTTCCTATAGTCACGCAGCTCGTCATCCTGAGCCTGCCTGCCGGCAGGCTCAATCGCGCTTCAGTCACTTTCTATAGAGAAGTCTCAGAGTATGGACAGTACAACTGATCAAACGCCGGACCAGTCATTCGTTTTTGACCACTGGCTATTGCAAAGCGATGGAACGCTGATGCGAGACGGACAAGGTGTCCATGTTCCCCCTAAAGAATTGCACGTGCTGCGCCTGTTGCTGGGTTCGGCAGGTTCGGTGGTCGGCAAGGACCACCTGCTGGACCAGGTCTGGCCCCGCACGGACACGGCCGAGGAGTCGTTGACCCGCTGTATCTATGCCCTGCGTAAGTTGCTCAAGGACAACAAGGATTTCATCGCGACGGTGTACGGCCAGGGGTATAGATTCACCTGCCCGGTGGTGGCGCTCGATGGGCCGAGCCAGGCGAGGGCTACGGCGCCTTCGTTGGCCGTGCTGCCGTTTCGCAATCTGGATGAGACGGCGGCGCTGGATCTGCAGGATGTAATGATCCGTCAGTTGAGCGTGGCGTTCGGCGAGGCGTTGCGGGTTATTCCCTCGGGCATGATCGCGGCCTGTGGGGCCGTGCAGGATGTGCGCTCGTGGGTCGGGCGGTTGTCGGTGGATTACTGCCTGAGCGGACGTTTCAGCGGTTCGGGTGGGGCGCCGCTTTGGTCGGTCGAGCTGATGCGTGGCGCCGACCAGTCGTTGCTCCATGGGCAGACGCTGGACGCCAGCGATGCCGGCGAGGCGTTGGGCGCGTTGACGTGTCTGGTGGCACAGCGCGTGCCCGGCTTGCGCCCGGTGGGAGATCGTTGTGGTTCCTACCCGGTGGCGGTGGCGTACCTCAACGGGCTGTGCAGCGTGCAACGACACACCGCCCAGAGTCTGCGCGATGCCGCGGTGCTGTTCAGGCAATGCTTGAAACTCGACGCCGGGTACGCGCCGCCCTGGTGCGGCATGGCGGATGTCTGGCTGGGACAGGCGATGCTGGAGGTAGTGGAGCAGGAACGGGCGATCGAAGAGGCCCATGTGGCGGTTTCCAATGCCTTGGCGCTGGATCCCGGTAGCCTGCCGGCGTTGACGCGATTGGCCTTGCTCACCAGTCTGCGCGGTTGCGAACAGGCGGCCGAGGTGTTGTTCCGACGCTGCCTGTTGTCGGCCGACCAGGCGGACGTGCTGTACTTTCACGCCTGGCATCATTGGTGCTGGCGCCGTAATGCGCTGGCGGCGCGCATCATCGAACAGTGCTTGGCGCACGATTCCGGCTGTGTCCGGGCCCAGTTGCTGCAGGTGCGTATTGACGAGCAACTGACCTGGGCCGGCGAGCGGCGCCTGGCATGAAGGGACAACGCAATGCCTGGCTGTGCTGGCCGGTATGCCTATGCCTGGGCCTGGGGGTGACGCAGGCCCATGCCTGGTGCTGGAGCGAGGCCGGACGGTTGCATGGCATCGAGCCCGAGTTGCTGCAAGCGATCGCCGAAGTCGAATCGGGGCAGCAGCCGGGCGCCATCAACCACAACCGCAACGGCACCCGCGACATCGGCCTGATGCAGGTCAACAGCAGCCATCTGCCGCGCTTGAAGCGCCAAGGAATTACCGAGCGGCGATTGTTGGAGGAACCGTGCCTGTCAGTGGAAGTCGGGGCATCGGTGCTGGCCGGATTCATCGCCCGTTACGGCTACAACTGGACGGCGGTCGGCGCCTACAACGCCGGCAATTCACCCCATCGCCAGGCTGCGCGTCTGCGCTATGCGCGCAAGGTCTGGCAGCGTTATCAGGTGCTTATCCAGGGCCAGCCAGGGCGACCTGCGACCGATGCAGGGGGTGGATAGCATCCTGTGGCGAGGGAGCTGGCTCCCGCTGGGGCGCGAAGCGGCCCAAGAACCTGGTGACGCGGTTTGACAGCCTGTCGAGTTTTTGGAGGGGGCTGCTGCGCAGCCTGACGGGAGCAAGCTCCCTCGCCACGAGGTGCCTGTCGCACGCCCATGTCATGTCATGAAAAGGTCGGCTCGGGATTCTGATCGTTCGTTGTGCACTATCGGCAGATTTCGATCAGGAAGGCTGACTTCGGGCTTTCTACCATGGCGGCTCATTTGACTGCTCTGGAGTTTGGCTGGTGACAGTCCCGACGGCCTCCACGCTACAGCCCTGCGTCTTGCGGATACTCAATGGTCCGTTGCAGGGTTGCGAGTTCGCGCTTGGCGAAGGCAGCACGGTGTTCGTCGTCGGCGCGGCGGAGCTGTTGGGAGAGGGCGCGCTTTCAGCCAGTGTGCCTGCCGAGGCCATTTTTATTCCGCTGGAGACCGGTGGCAGTAACTTCGAGGTGCTGGCCGACCAGGCTACGCCACAAGGCGTGCCATTGCGGGTGCTTGGCGAATCGGTCGAGGTTCGTCACGCGGCGTTCCAGGCCAGGGTTCAGGTCGGTGGCTTGCATATCGCGTTGCGTCCAGAGGGGCAGGCCTGGGCGCCGGAGCTTTTCCATCGAGCACCCGCTGCGCCCGGCCACGCTGCCGCACCCCTGGCGTGGCGCAGCCCGCGCACGCTTTGGGTCGCCTGCGGCCTGGTGCTGGCGACGCTGGCGGTTGCGCTCGGCGTGGGAGTGCGACCGGGGCCGACGCCTGAGACCGCCGTCCGTGCCCTGATCGCCGGCGCCAGTGCCCAGGTACAGGTGTTGGGTGGGCGCGACGAGGCGGTGTATGTGCTTGTCTCCAACGAACGCGATGCCGGCTGGAGCCGTCAGGTGCTGACGCGCCATCCCGGCCTGAATGGCACGGTGCTGGTGATGGACCAGGAGCGACGTCGGCTGGAGCAGATGCTGACTGACTATGACCCGCAACTGGCCTGGCATGTTCTGGACCTCAAGGACCCGTCTCTGCCACGTCTGTCGCTCAGTGCACAACGCAACCTGCTCACGCCCGACAGCCAGGCACGGCTGCTCGAAGCGCTGCTCGCGGCGGCGCCTTATGCCCGCGATGTCGTGGTGCAGATGCAGGATGACCGGGTTCTGGCCGACCTGGCCCAGGGCGGTCTGCAACGCCTTTCGCTGGCCTTCAGCCGGGTCGAGCATCGCGACAGCGTCACGTTTGCCGTCCAGGGCAACTTGCAGGATGCCGAGCTGGCTGCGGCGCGCCAGTACGTCGACGATTTTTACCGGCAGTGGGGGGATCGCTACGTGCACTTCACCGTCGAGCTCAAAGACGACGCGCTCAAGGGCAAGTCGTTTCAAACCGGCCCGCAGGGCTACGTCAAGACGGGGTCTTCGTCCTGGCATTTTCTAAATCAGACAGAGTAGGTGACGCATGGCTGGTATCGGACTCCCCATCACATTCCCCGATGACTTTCTCGGTGAGCAGGCCGCGGCATTCGAAGAGGGTGCGAAGAAACTCAAGGAAGCCTTGGACGAAGCGCTGGAGAAGCTGAAAAACGATGCGTCCGACCCCGGTCTGCTGGCGGCCTACCAGACGGCATTTTCCTCGTACACGGTCTTTCGCAACGCCCAGACCAACACGATCAAGGGCTTCAAAGACATCGACATGGCGATCATCCAGGCAGCGCGCTGACGCTTTCTCTTTCGGCTGGCCATCGCTCGTGACGATGGCCCTTTCAGGAGGGCACCGTATGCCTTTGCAAGGTCTTTATCCGTCGGCCATCGAGCCGTTGGCCGTCGTTGAATTGCATGGCCCCCAGGAGGGGCCGATCGTTTCGCTGGAGTCGCGACTGATCGACAGCTACGCCCGGTCAGCCGTGGACAGCGGGCAGGACGTCACTGCGATTGGCGAGTTGCTGCGCCGCCCCGACATCACCGACCCTGACGTGCTGGCCCGGCTGCAGGAGCTGACCGGACAGTACAACGTCGACATCAACTTGCTCAACGTGATGGTGCGCAAGGCCGTAGGCACCGCAGAAACCCTGTTGCGTGCGTCATGAGAACGGGCCTTTGTTGCGTGTTGCTGTGCCTGGTCCTGGCGGGGTGCCGCCAGCCGAGCCTGCTGGAGGGGCTGGACCAGCAACAGGCCAACGAAGTGTTGTCGGTGCTGCAGCGCAACAATATTGCTGCGGTGAAGGTCGACACGGGCAAGACCGGTTACGCGGTGAAGATCGATCCGCTGGATTTTGCCGCTGCCGTCGACCTGCTCAATCTCTACGCGTTGCCCTCCAGGCCGCGCCTGCAAGTTGCCCAGATGTTTCCCGCCGACGCGCTGGTGGCGTCGCCCCGCGCGGAAAAGGCCCGGTTGTATTCGGCGTTGGAACAGCGTGTCGAGCAGTCGCTGGGTGTGCTTGAAGGCGTGGTGTCGGCGCGGGTCCACATCAGCTATGACCTGGACGCCGGCGAGGGCGGGCGCAAGGCTGCGCCTGTCCACCTTGCGGCGGTGGTACTGCATGAACGCGATGTCGAGGGGCAATTGCTGATCAACGACATCAAGCGTTTTCTCAAGAACAGTTTCGCTGCGGTGGACTACGAGAACATCTCGGTGGTGCTGTCCCGGCGTTCGCCGACCCAGCACGTTGCGCCGTCGCGGCTCGCGGCCCAGGGGTATTCGCCCTGGCCGTGGCTGCTGGGGGTGATGAGCGGATTGCTGGTGGCCGGTGGGGCTGCCTGGCTCTATCACTTTGCCGGGGTGAGGCGACGTGATGTCGGACGTTGAATGCCTGCGGCGCATTCTCGCCGAGCCGTTGGCTTACCTGCACCCGCAGCGCCTGGTGATTCCCCCTGCGTTCGAGGGCGACGAGGCGCGTCGCCTGCTCAATGGCATGCTGCGCGACGGGCTGGCGCTGCCTGTGACGTTGCCTGCGACAGCGCTGGGCGGCGTGGTGAAACAGTGGGTTCGTCACTGGCGGCAACTGCCCTCTGTCGCGTTGCTGATGGGCGCCAATCGGCTGTTGCCTATGTTGGCGCGGGGCGCGGCGTGGCGTGGCCTACCGGCGTCGGTGCTGCGGTTCGCCGGCTGTCGCCTGGGCGCACGCGGCGGCCTGCCCGTCGAGGCACTACCGGTTTCAATGGCGCACGTCGAAGCGGCCGGCCTCAATGCGCTGTGGGGGTGGCACCGCCAGGTTCCCCCGTGGCTGCTGGAATGCCTGGCCTTACAGTTTTCCGAATCGGTCGTGGGCTTGCATCGGCAGTGGCCGGTCCCTGAGCCGGACCCGACGCTCTTCTTCCTGGCGGTGCAACATGCTCGACTCGATCCGATCACTGACTGACCTGCCCGACGGCGAAGACGCGCACCTGGCCCGCGAAGACATTGCCGCCGCCCGCCGTCGTCGACGCCTGCAACTGGAAGCCCAACGCAGGGCCCGCGAATGTGTCGAACAGGCACGGCGCGAGGCCGAAGCGGTGCATGCCGAGGCATTCAGGCAAGGCTATGCCGAGGGCGTCCTGCGGGCGGTCGGGCATCTGGCGGAGGGGTTGTCGAGGTCGCAATCGCTAGGCCTGCAATTACGTAACGCGCTGGCCGAGGCCGCTCGGGATTTGCTCGCCCAGGCCCTGGAGCAGCCCCAGTGGCTGAACGAAATGCTCCAGCGTTGGCTGGTTGCGCAACCGGGCGAGACGGGTGCGGTATTGCAATTGCTGTTGCCAGCGCATTGCCGAGAACGAGGTGATGAGTGGCGCGAGCGCCTGCGTACATTTTGGGCCGGAGACCTGCTCGTGCAGTACCACCTCCAGAACCGCTACGTGCTGCGACTTGGCGATCAGTTGCTGGAGTTCGACGTTGAAGCCACCCGACAACGGCTGGAGCCCCGGCTGTTGGCCGGCATCGAGCAGTTGCCGGCGTCGGTTCGCGCCCTGGACCAAGGTGCGCTTCGGGCGCTTGAAGCGTTGTGCTCAAGCTTCGCCGAGCAGGCAGCCGACGCGATACATGACCATGAAGATTGAATCCACGACCGCTCCAATTTCTATCGATCGCAGCGCGGTGCCAGCGGTGCAGACCCTGGAGGCGCGCCTGTTGGCGGCCCGTCAGGAGGCGAGCCAGGGCAAACGCCCGGATCCTGAGTTCGAGCATCTGTATCAATTGCTGCTGGCGATGGAAGGTCAGGGGGAGAAGGCCATTTATGACTTTTTACGCGGGTTGCGCGGGGCTGACGGGGAAGCAGCGGCGTACCCGACCGCGAGCGCGTTGAAGACGATCACGCTACAGGTCCTGTTTCGGTTGAAGGATGAAGGGCTCGACAAGTCGTCGCTCTATAAGGAAGTCAGCGGCGCTAATGGGCTGGCATTTGCGATGGAGGTTTTTGTCGCGGGGTGGATGCGCGATGTCTTTCAGCCGATGGGGGATGAGGCGTGGGAGAAGAGTGAGTGGTGAGGAGGCGCCTTGGTAACGAGACAAGGCGCATACCTCTTCAGAACATTTATACGGTCTTGGGATTGCGCTCGTTGATGTAGGTGCTGCTGGGACGTAAGGCGAACACCACGGCGGCGACGAGAAAATTGGCGATATGGTCAGCCGTACGTTTATCGACCAGCTCCGAAAAGTACCGCGAAGCCGAGATGACCACGGCCATGATGACTTGCCCTACGGAGGTTCGTATCGCATTCGTGGACAGCAATTGATTACCTATTTGCTCGGCAGTGGGCAGTCGAACAGTGACGGGGTTGACCCGATAGCCCTTTTCAGAGGGATTTGCCTGGAGGGCATGCATCGCTTCGCCCATGAATAATTGGCCGAGGACGTCAGCGCCGCTGTTATAGGCTCCTCGCGACAAATCGTGTTGCAGCAGTGGATCCAGGGACTCAAGCATCTGGCTGACGCGGGCCTCAGGTGCCAGATCTACATCAGACGCGTTTGCCTCCTGTTGTGCCATCCAGGCCATAAGTTGAGACGCCAGGCCTTCCCCTTCAGATGATGAAGGCTTGTTACCTTGTCCCATGACATACCCGGGACCGGAACGGGGGGCGGTGTAGTTCATTGCGGTGAACGACAGGAACTGGAGTATACCGTTGATCAGGCCTGCGACTGCCGTACCGCCGAGGTTGGCTTTTGCGTTGTCGCCGGCAGGGCAGAACAGGCTCACCAGATCCTGGGCAAATGTGTAGAAGGCCATTTGCGAGCCGAAGGAAGCCAAGGCCGGCAGCGCCGATGGCACGGTTGCGGCAGCGGCGAAGGCTAAGCCCGATATGACGAGTGTAAGTAGACGGGCCAGGCGCGTTTCCCGGTTTGCCGTGCCATTGCATTCGTCTCTGACCGCGCCCAGGACGTTCAACAGTGGGCCGATCATCTGGACGATCGAGCCAATGACGTTGCGCGTCAGCGGGGAGGCAGCATTGGATTGGAGGAGTTTTTCCAGGGCGAATCCGATCAGTTGCCTGACCACCGTGAGGATAGCGGTGACAAGACCAGTGCGTAAGACGGAGTGCGTCACGTTGCCGGCCCAGCGTCCAAAATCGCCTTCGAACTCGTTACGGGCCAGTTTGCCCAACTGTTCGCTGAGGTAGGCCAGGACTTGTTGAGCACGGGATAGGAATCGGTCGGGCTCCAGGGAGCCTTTCAAATCCTCGAGGCATGCCAGAAGGCCCCTTTCCAGCCCGGACGTGGTATTCGGTGCGTAGCTGCCAGGGTCCTCTATCAGTAGCGCTATGTGGTCCAGAAGAGGAATGGTGCGCTCAGTGTCGTTTCGCTCTTCGATGATCATACGGATCGCACCCTCCACACTGCTCAAGGCAAACTCCATGTCTTGCGGTGAAAGTGGTGCCCTTTGTTCGGTAGGGATCTCCTGATCGATCCTGCGCAGGGCTTCTTCAAGTGAGTCAATATCGATAACCGTGTGCGGTTCATGAGAGTGAATAGTGTTAATGGATTGAGTGGCCGGTCGGGCTGTGTCGGCGATCTTCATTTTCTGATCCTGCGTGGTGGAGCGTGGCTGAAAACTGCAATCGCAGTTGCATTGATCTTTTGAAGGCTTTTTGCGCCCGCCACTATCAAATAACGCTCTCTTACGCATTGCGGTGCAGCGAGGCCAAGATGTAGCCCGCGATCGTCAGGGTTCTCGCCGCTAGCCGTCCTGGCCGGTATACTCCGCCTCACTTTTTATTGCCCAGAGTCACCCACCCATGTACACCCTGGCCCGTGAGCTGCTGTTCAAACTTTCCCCGGAAACTTCCCACGACCTGTCCCTGGACCTGATCGGCGCGGGCGGACGTTTGGGCCTCAACGGTATGCTGTGCAAGGCCCCGGCGAAATTGCCGGTGACGGTCATGGGGCTGCAATTCCCGAATCCCGTGGGGCTGGCGGCAGGGCTGGACAAGAACGGCGCGGCCATCGACGGGTTCGCCCAGTTGGGTTTCGGCTTTGTGGAAATCGGCACCGTCACCCCGCGACCGCAGCCGGGCAATCCCAAGCCACGGCTGTTTCGCCTGCCGCAAGCCGAGGCCATCATCAACCGCATGGGCTTCAATAACCTGGGTGTGGACAACCTGCTGGCCCGCGTCGCGGCGGCCAAGTACCAGGGCGTGCTGGGGATCAACATCGGCAAGAACTTCGACACGCCGGTGGAGCGTGCCGTCGACGATTACCTGATCTGCCTGGAAAAGGTCTACGCCCACGCCAGCTACGTCACGGTGAACGTCAGCTCGCCGAACACCCCGGGGCTGCGCAGCCTGCAATTCGGTGATTCCCTCAAGCAACTGCTGGCCGACCTGGCGCGGCGTCGCGCAGAACTGGCACTGACCCATGGCCGGCACGTGCCGCTGGCGATCAAGATCGCCCCGGACATGAGCGATGAGGAAACCAGCCAGGTCGCCCAGGCCCTGATCGAGACCGGTATGGACGCGGTGATCGCCACCAATACCACGTTGGGTCGTGAAGGTGTCGAGGGGCTGGAGCATGGCGACGAGGCGGGCGGCTTGTCGGGCGCGCCGGTGCGGGACAAGAGCACCCACACCGTGACGGTGCTGGCCGCCGAGCTGGCGGGGCGCTTGCCGATCATCGCCGCGGGTGGGATCACCGAAGGCCGCCATGCTGCCGAGAAAATCACCGCCGGGGCGAGCCTGGTGCAGATTTATTCGGGCTTTATCTATAAAGGGCCGGCGTTGATCCGTGAGTCAGTGGATGCCATTGCGGCGTTGGGTTGATCGCTGCGCCTTGAAGGCTGAGCAGTCCCCCCTGTGGCGAGGGAGCTTGCTCCCGCTGGACTGCGCAGCAGTCCTGAAACCAGCTTATGCCATTTGCCTGGTTCACCGTGCAATGGGTCTTGGGTCCGCTGCGCCCGAGGCGTCGGACCGGCCCAGCGGGAGCAAGCTCCCTCGCCACAACGGTGTTTGCAACTCAGGCACTTACATAAAGCAAACCCATTAAAAAGGGCTCCTCGAAGGAGCCCCCTGGGCCGTAGCCCGCCGTCCGGATGGGACGCGCGTGGTTAAATCGATGGTGGGATCAGATTGTCGATTTGTTGAGTAATAAGCCCTGTGTCAGCCGACGGCGTGAAGTTCGTTGAGTCTGTGGATACCCGCAGTGCCGGTCATACCGTCCCAGTTGTCGCCGCGTCCTTCTCGCCAGCCATTGATCCAGGCTTGGCGCACTGACGGTAGAGTAAAGGGGCAAAGCTCACGGGATTTACCACCAACGCCATATTGGTAACCGCGTAAAAATGCTCTTTCCAACGGATCACGCTTAAGTCTTCTCATAGGGTGTTGCCCTCACTTGTTGACTGTTGCTTAGCGTCGACCTCTAGCGAGGCCGGGGCAGAATCATTCTGCCGTTGGTGGCTCGTTGCCGGCGTGACGAGCCAAGGTGTTGGCGCCGTCTTGGCGTCAACCTGTGTTGAGTTCTAACCAAAGCGTCACATGGATGGAATGATCGTTTTGTCATAAGCACGTCACAATAAAGCTGTTAGGGCGATAAGTAACTTGATGTTCATTGACCGCTTTTGAGCAAGACCCCTGTATGATCGGCCCTGCGCTGAAAGGCGCGGCCTCTGCTCGAATGAGAATGTCCCCCTGTTGCACTCGGGTACTATTCGACGAAAGGGGCGAGTTTTCATAATTTGTTGCAGAGAATTTTTTACCTGCCCCCTCATCTAAGCTCTTTTGACCTGAGCGGGGGCGGGACGGCACACGTTCGTGCCACGCGGGTGCTCTTGAGAAAAGCACCTGATTGAACCCGGTCCGGCAATGCGTTGCCCGGGCCACTTAGCCAAAGGCGCTGGAAATCCCATGTCTGATCGTTTCGAACTCTTCCTCACTTGCCCCAAGGGCCTCGAAGGCCTGCTGATCGAGGAAGCCGTCGGGCTTGGCCTTGAAGACGCGCGCGAGCATACCTCGGCCGTGCGCGGCAGCGCCGACATGGAGACGGCTTACCGGCTGTGCCTGTGGTCGCGCCTGGCAAACCGTGTGTTGCTGGTGCTCAAGCGCTTCCCGATGAAGAACGCCGACGACCTGTACCAGGGGGTCCTGGACGTGGACTGGCAAGACCACATGTTGCCTGACGGCACCCTGGCGGTAGAATTCAGCGGCCATGGCTCGGGTATCGACAACACCCATTTCGGCGCCTTGAAGGTCAAGGACGCCATCGTCGACAAACTGCGCACCCCGTCGGGCGAGCGACCGTCCATCGACAAGCTCAACCCGGACCTGCGCATTCATCTGCGCCTGGACCGTGGCGAAGCGATCCTCTCCCTGGACCTTTCCGGCCATAGCCTGCATCAACGCGGCTACCGCTTGCAGCAGGGCGCCGCACCGTTGAAGGAAAACCTCGCCGCCGCCATCCTGATCCGCGCCGGCTGGCCGCGCATTGCCGCTGAAGGTGGGGCGCTGGCCGACCCGATGTGCGGCGTCGGTACGTTCCTGGTAGAAGCCGGGATGATCGCCACCGACATGGCGCCGAACCTGCGCCGCCAGCAGTGGGGCTTCACCGCCTGGCTCGGCCATGTGCCGGCGCTGTGGAAAAAACTCCATCAGGAAGCCAGCGAACGCGCCGCCGCCGGTCTGGCCAAGCCGCCGCTGTGGATTCGCGGCTATGAGGCCGATCCACGGCTGATCCAGCCCGGTCGCAACAACGTCGAACGCGCCGGCTTGACCGAGTGGATCAAGATCTATCAGGGCGAAGTCGCGACCTTCGAGCCGCGCCCGGACCAGAACCAGAAAGGCCTGGTGATCTGCAACCCGCCGTACGGCGAGCGCCTCGGCGACGAAGCCAGCCTGCTTTACCTCTACCAGAACCTCGGCGAGCGTCTGCGCCAGGCCTGCCTGAACTGGGAAGCGGCGGTGTTCACCGGCGCGCCCGACCTGGGCAAGCGCATGGGCATTCGCAGCCACAAGCAGTATTCGTTCTGGAACGGCGCCTTGCCGTGCAAGCTGCTGCTGATCAAGGTCCTGCCGGACCAGTTCGTCACGGGGGAACGCCGTACCCCGGAGCAGCGCCAGGTCGAGCGTGAGCAGGCACTCCTGGAGGAGTCGCAAGAGCAAGCGCCACAGGAGCGCAAGTACAACAAGAATGGTAACCCGATCAAGCCAACGCCGGCGCCGGCGCCCGTGGTCGAGCAGGCTCGGTTGAGCGAAGGCGGGCAGATGTTCGCCAATCGCCTGCAAAAGAACCTCAAGCAGTTGGGTAAATGGGCCAAACGCGAAGGCGTGGAATGCTACCGGGTCTACGATGCCGACATGCCGGAATACGCCATGGCCATCGACCTGTACCACGATTGGGTCCACGTCCAGGAATACGCCGCGCCCAAATCCATCGATCCGGAAAAAGCCTCGGCCCGGCTGTTCGATGCGCTGGCAGCGATCCCCCAGGCACTGAACATCGACAAGAGCCGCGTGGTGATCAAGCGTCGCGAGCGCCAGAGCGGCACCAGACAGTACGAGCGCCAGAGCGCCCAGGGCAAGTTCACCGAGGTCAACGAAGGTGGCGTGAAGTTGCTGGTCAACCTCACCGACTACCTGGACACCGGGCTGTTTCTCGACCATCGGCCCATGCGACTGCGGATCCAGAAAGAGGCGGCGGGCAAGCGCTTCCTCAACTTGTTCTGCTACACCGCCACCGCCAGCGTTCATGCCGCCAAGGGCGGGGCGCGCAGTACCACCAGCGTCGATCTGTCGAAAACCTACCTGGACTGGGCGCGGCGCAACCTGTCGCTCAACGGCTTCTCAGACAAGAACCGTCTGGAGCAGGGCGATGTGATGGCTTGGCTCGAAACCAGTCGCGATGAGTATGACCTGATCTTCATCGACCCACCGACTTTCTCCAATTCCAAGCGCATGGAAGGCGTATTCGACGTGCAGCGTGACCACGTCCAGTTACTGGACCTGGCCATGGCGCGGTTGGCGCCGGGCGGCGTGCTGTACTTCTCCAATAACTTCCGTAAGTTCCAGCTCGAAGACAACCTCGCCGAGCGCTACGCGGTGGAAGAGATCACGGCCAAGACCATCGATCCGGATTTTGCCCGCAACGTCAAGATTCACCGTGCCTGGAAAATCATGGCGCGCTGATTGGATCCACGCAGGCCTTGTAATTCAAGGCCTCCAGCCTCGTTTTGGGGCTGGTCAAAATGATGGCTAATAGCTATAACTTAGCCAGTGGCCAGCGCTGTTCCAGTGCCGGTCCTTTCTGAGTCGTGTTTATGGCATTGCATCAGGTGCGTCCCAGGATCCTGGGCTTTATCAGCGAAGATGTATCGGCCTGGCTGGTGGCTTCGCTGGTGTTGCTGGTCGGTATGCTCATGACCGGTTTGCTGACCTGGGCGATGTTGAATCTGTTCAACCAGCAACTGCGCCAGCGCTTCGAGCTGCAAGCCGAGGAACGTTTCAGCCGGATCGAGGAGCGCTTCCAGGAGCAGGAGCAACGCCTGGACGGCCTCAGGCGGTTCTTTGCCAACTCCGAGGGGGTGTCCAACAGCGAGTTTCGCGGCTACGCCGGCGCGTTGTTGCGGCGCACCCGGGCCCTCGCCTGGGCCCCCAGGGTGCGAAGGGACGAACGGCAAGCGTTCGAACAGCAGGTGCAGGCTGAAGGTTCGGCCAATTTCATCATCCGTGAAGCGGACGGCAGCGGTGGCCTTCGACAGGCTGGCGTACGGGATGAATACGTACCGTTACTCCATGTCCAGAGCCAGGCTTCCTACGGATCGCCACTGGGACTGGACCTGCTTTCCGATCCCCTGCGCCGCGCGACCCTTGAGCGAGCTCGTCAGCTTGGCGGGCTGGCGGTTTCGCAACCGCTGGACCTGGTCGGCGTCGACCCGGCGTACACCCGTGGGGTGCTGCTGGTGGCCCCGGTGACCCGCGAGCCATCAAGAGAGCCGTTCGGCTATGTGGCGGCGGCGATTAGCATGCGCCAGTTGGCAGGGGATGGCTTGCCGGCGGCCGGTCATGACAATCTGGCGATGCGTGTCCTGGATTTGTCCACCAGCGACCGTGAGGAAGTGTTGTTCGAATCCCCCACCCCGGCAGGCCACAGTGAGCTGGCGGCGACTCGCCTGTTGCGCCTGGCCGATCACCATTACCGGGTCGAGTTGCGCCCCAGCCGGATGTTTCTGGCGACCAATCATTCTTCCGTGTCGAGCCTGGTGGTGCTCGGCGGTCTGCTCAGCGTGCTGCTCAGCGCCTTGCTTTATGTACTGGTCAGCCAGCGGCAGCGGGCGTTGAAGCTGGTGGAGCAACGCACCCATGAGCTGCGTGCCCGGGAGCAGGAATTGCGCGGCACCCATGGTCAACTGCGCGGCGTGCTGGATGCCGCGACTCAAGTGGCGATCATCGCCACCGACCTGCGCGGGGTTATTACCACCTTCAATGCCGGCGCCGAGCAGATGCTCGGCTATCAGAGCTGCGAAGTCCTGCAAAGCATGACGCTGGAAAGCCTGCACGTGCCACGGGAACTCCAGGCCCGGGCTGCCCAGCTCGGCGCACGGTTCGGCAAGCCCATCCCTACTTGCCATGCGATGCTGCTCGAGGGCGGCGAGCAGGGAGGACAACAAGCCCGCGAATGGACCCTGGTGCGCCGCGACGGCAGTCATCTGACCGTGAATATGCTGGCCACTCCGATGCTCGACGATCAGGGCCTGTGGATCGGGCACCTGGCGATCTGTATCGACATCACCGAGCGCAAGCGCGTCCATGAAGCGCTGGCGGCCCGAGACTTGTTGCTGAAAAAACTCAGTGCCCATGTGCCTGGCGGCATCTATCAGATCAAGATGGATTTCAACGGCCGCTTCAGCGTGATCTATGCCAGCGACGGGATTCGCGACATCTATGAGCTGGAACCTGAAGTACTGGTGCGCAACGCCGAGGCGATTTTCTCGCGTATTCATTGCCTGGACGCTGCCAGGGTGCGCTCCTCGATTCGCGCGTCGGCAGACACCCTGAGCCCTTGGCGCGAGGAATATCGCTTACAACTGCCGCAACGCGGCCTGCGCTGGGTCCGTGGTGAGGCCACGCCAGAGGAGCTGCCCGGCGGTGGAGTGTTGTGGCACGGCTATATCTCGGATATTTCCGATCTCAAGCGCGTGGAGGAAGAGCTGCGCGCCCTGTCGGTGACCGACGCGTTGACCGGAATCCGTAACCGTCGTTATTTCCAGGAACGGCTGACGTCGGAGATGGCCCGTATCGAGCGTGGCCCAGGGGATCTGGCGGTCATCATGCTCGATATCGATCACTTCAAGCGCATCAACGACCAGCACGGTCATGCCGTGGGCGACCGGGTGTTGCAAGCGGTCTGCCAGCGGGTCATCCAGCGGTTGCGCCGTACCGATGTCTTTTGCCGACTGGGCGGGGAAGAGTTCGTGGTGCTATGCCCGGACACCGACAGCGACAGTGCTTACTCCCTGGCCCTGGGGCTATGGGCCAACCTGCGGGCCACGCCCATCGAAGGCGTGGGTACGATCACTGCGAGCTTCGGAATTGCCAGCTGGCGTGCCGGGGAGGGCGCGGATGCCTTGCTGCTCAGGGCCGACTCCGGGGTCTACGCCGCCAAGCAGGCCGGGCGGGACCGGGTCGAGACGCAGTTGGGGTAGTACGAAAGAGTGTGGGATATATGCGGGTCTTGCGGCTGGCAGTTGACCCTGTGGGAGCGAGCTTGCTCGCGATAGCGGTGGTTCAGTCTACAAAGAGGCTGAGTGTTCAAGCTATCGCGAGCAGGCTGGCTCTCACATGGCGTTGTGTCGGGTCAGAGCACTGAAGCCGTCTGCGGCAGTTTCGGCTGGCGGTAGAGGTCCAGCAGCACCTGGTCCAGCACTGATGAAGCGCCCCAAGGTTTCGGATCGTTAAGGATCGCCACGACTGCCCACGTGTTGCCGTTGATGTCGCGGCTGTAGCCGGCGATGGCGCGGACGGTGTTCAGCGTTCCGGTCTTGATGTGGGCTTCGCCGGCCATTGCGGTGGTCTTGAGGCGTTTGCGCATGGTGCCGTCGGTGCCGGCAATTGGCATTGAACTGATGTACTCAGCGGCATACGGGCTACGCCAGGCGGCTTGCAGCATCGCGGCCATTTCCCGGGCGCTGACCCGCTCGGCGCGAGACAGGCCGGAACCGTTCTCCATCACCAGGTGCGGTGCGGTGATACCTTTCTTGGCCAGCCATTGGCGCACGACCCGTTGCGCGGCCTTGGCGTCGTCGCCGTCGGCTTCGTTGCGGAACTGCGCGCCCAGGCTCAGGAACAGCTGCTGGGCCATGGTGTTGTTACTGTATTTGTTGATGTCGCGGATGATCTCCGCCAGGTCCGGCGAAAAGGCCCGGGCCAGCACCTTGGCGTTGCTCGGGGTCGGCGCGAGGCGGTCCTTGCCCTGGATGCTGCCGCCCAATTCCTTCCAGATCGCCCGCACCGCACCGGCGGTGTAGGTGGCATGGTCCAGCAGCGACAGATAGGTCTGGGAGCTGCAACCGTCCCCCAGTTGCCCACCGACCGTCACGGTCACGCTGCCGTCCGCCTGGGGCACCGGGTTGTAGCGCACGCCGCCGGCGCATTGCTTGGAATTGACCGCCTTGACCTGGTTGTCGATGCGGACACTGGCAATCGGCGGCTCCACCGACACCAGCACCCGGCCGCCGTCATTGCGGGCAACGAAACGCAGGGCCTTGAGGTTGACCAGCAGCGAATCGGGCTTGACCAGGAACGGTTTGTTCTCGTCATTACCGTCGTCATTGAACTCGGGCAATTGCGGCTGGATGAAGAAGGTACGGTCCAGCACCAGGTCGCCGGTGATCTGCTGGACGCCGTTGGCGCGCAGGTCCCGCATCAGCAGCCAGAGTTTTTCCATGTTCAGCTTGGGGTCACCGCCGCCCTTGAGGTACAGGTTGCCGTTGAGTATCCCGCCGCTGAGGGTGCCGTCAGTGTAGAACTCGGTTTTCCACTGGTGATTGGGGCCGAGCATTTCCAGGGCCGCGTAGGTGGTCACCAGTTTCATGGTGGACGCCGGGTTTACCGAGACGTCAGCGTTGTACAGTGTCGGGGTGCCGGGGCCGTCGAGCGGCACCAACACCAGGGACAGGGCGTTGTCTTGCAGCTTGCTGGCCTTGAGGGCTTTTTGCACATTGGGCGACAGGGCGGTATTGATCGTGGCGGCGTGGGTGGAGATGGGCAGGGCCAGGGGAAGAAGAAGACTGGCCAGAAGCAATGGACGCAAAGATTTGATCATGTGAAATAAAACCCTACGGGCGAGGGGGAAAAGACGAGGACATGAAAATGAACGTCCTCAACGGTCATGAAAGTGTCGGCATTATGCCCCAAGCTGCAACGGCTTGGGCCGTGCCGGGACTGTTCATGCGCTATTTTTTACCGACGGTAGCCCCAAGCCCCCGATCAGTCGGGCAATCGATGCGCCAAACTGGTAAAGTGCCGGCCGTTATTACTTATGAGGATTGTTTCAATGGCGACTAACCGTTCCCGGCGTCTGCGCAAAAAGCTGTGCGTGGATGAATTTCAAGAGCTGGGTTTCGAACTCAACCTGGATTTCAAAGAAGATCTGGCCGACGAGGCTATTGACGCTTTCCTCGACGCTTTCCTCAAAGAAGCCATGGAAGCCAATGGCCTGGGCTATGTCGGCGGCGATGACTACGGTCTGGTCTGCCTGCAGAAGCGCGGCTCGGTGACCGAAGAGCAGCGTGCTGCCGTTGAAGCCTGGCTCAAGGCGCGACCTGAGCTGACCAGCGTTGAAGTCAGCCCGCTGATGGATGTGTGGTATCCGGAAAAGCCGATCAACGCCAAGGCGTGATTGCTTGATGGTCAGAGCCGGCGGCCCGTCTGGGCGCCGGCTTTATTGTGTCTGGCTGTCGGATTTCTGTCGTCCTCCAGGTCGTCATCGCGAGCAGGCTCGCTACCACAGGGGATTTATGGCATTCACATAATCTCTGTGGTAGCGAGCCCGCTCGCGATGCTCTCAAGCGCTACGCCAGTTCAGGATCAGCAAGGTCAGCACCCCCGCCACGATCCCCCAGAACGCCGACCCGATGGAAAACAGCGTCAGCCCCGACGCCGTGACCATGAAGGTGATCAGCGCCGCTTCCCGCTCCCGGGCTTCGCTCATGGCGATGCTCAAGCCGTTGATGATCGACCCGAACAGTGCCAGTGCTGCGATGGACAGCACCAACTCCTTGGGCAGCGCCGCGAACAACGCGGCCAGCGTCGCGCCAAATACCCCGGCGATCCCATAGAAAACGCCACACCAGAGCGCCGCCGTGTAGCGTTTGTTGCGGTCTTCATGGGCGTGGGGCCCGGTGCAGATCGCCGCGCTGATGGCCGCCAGGTTGATCCCGTGGGAGCCGAACGGCGCCAGCAACAGCGAAGCAATGCCGGTGCTGGTGATCAGCGGTGAGGCTGGAACGTTGTAGCCATCGGCCCGCAGCACGGCGATACCGGGCATGTTTTGCGACGTCATCGCCACCACGAACAGCGGGATGCCGATGCTGATGGTCGCCGCCAGCGAGAAATGTGGCGTGGTCCAGACCGGTGTGGCGACTTCCAGGGCAAAGCCGCTGAAGTCCAGCAGCCCCAGCAGGCCCGACAGCGCCGTGCCCACCAATAGCGCGGCCAGCACTGCGTAACGCGGTGACAGGCGCTTGACGATCAGGTACGTGAAAAACATTCCCAGCACCAGGCCCGTGCGATGCTGGGCTGCGACAAAAATCTCGCTGCCGATCTTGAACAGGATTCCAGCCAGCAACGCCGCCGCCAACGAGGCCGGGATACGCTTGACCAGGCGCTCGAAACTGCCGGTCAGGCCACAAATGGTCACCAGTACCGCGCAGGTGATATAGGCGCCAATCGCCTCGCCATAACTCACGCCTCCCAGGCTGGTGATCAGCAGCGCCGCGCCGGGTGTCGACCAGGCGATGGTAATCGGCGTGCGATAGCGCAATGACAGGCCGATGGAGCACACCGCCATGCCGATGGAGATCGCCCAGATCCACGAGGAAATCTGCCCGTTGCTCAACCCCGCCGCCTGCCCGGCCTGGAACATCAAAACCAGGGAGCTGGTGTAGCCGGTCATCATCGCAATGAACCCGGCGACGATGGCCGAGGGCGACGTGTCGGCGAGCGGGCGAAGTGGCATGGTCGTGACTTCGGTCATGGTGGGAGGTGGTCCTTGTTATAAATTGGTAAGGCCTGGGGTAACCCTGTGGCGAGGGAGCTTGCTCCCGCTGGACTGCGCAGCAGGCCCTCGTGCGGCTGCTAAGCACTGGAGCGCCAGCCCGGCCGAGCGTAGCAAGCTCCCTCGCCACAGAGTTGCGGTTTAAGCCTAAACTCAACCCACTGCCCGATTGCGATACAGCCATGTCCGCAAACAGCCGTACAGTCGTGTTGCCATCAGAGGTTGTGTACAATCCAGGTGTTTTTTACCCGATACTTGCCAGCGACCTGCTGTGCCGTATTACAGTCACGGTCAATTCGCCGCAGTTTTCCGACTCGAGTGCCCATGAACGAACAGTTGCAACCCCTCAAGAAACAACCGCGCGCAGGTAAAGCCGGCCGCAGTGGAACCCAGGACGATATTGTCTACGCGCATATCTTCGAGGCCATTCTCGAACAACGCCTGGCGCCCGGTACAAAATTGAGCGAAGAGGCACTGGGGGAGATTTTCGGAGTCAGCCGCACGATCATCCGCCGTGCGCTGTCACGCCTGGCCCACGAAGGCGTGGTATTGCTGCGGCCCAATCGCGGCGCCGTCGTCGCCAGCCCGAGCGTCGAAGAGGCCCGCCAGGTATTCATGGCCCGGCGTCTGGTGGAGCGGGCGATCACGGAATTGGCGGTGCAACATGCCACCGCCGAGCAGCTCGCCGAGCTGCGGCAGATGGTCAACGACGAACGCGACAGCTTCTCCCGTGGCGACCGAGGCGCCGGTATCCGTTTGTCGGGGGAATTCCACCTCAAGCTGGCCGAAGCGGCGAAGAATGCACCGCTGATCAGCTTCCAGCGCAGCCTGGTGTCCCAGACCTCGCTGATCATCGCCCAGTACGAAAGCGGCAACCGCTCGCACTGCTCCTACGACGAACACACCCAGCTGATCGACGCCATCGAAGCCCGGGACGCCACGCTGGCCGTGGACCTGATGATGCATCACATGGACCACATCGACAGCAAGCTCAACCTCGACGAAGAAAGCGCGTCGGATGATTTGCATGCGGTGTTCTCGCATTTGTTGCAGAGCAAGAAGCCGGGGCGGTCGACGGCCAAGCTTTGATTGGATCAGTGAGACCGTGTTGTCTTCATCGCGAGCAGGCTCGCTCCCACAGTGGGTTTGTGGTGTTTACATAACCCCTGTGGGAGCGAGCCCGCTCGCGATAGCAATCTTCCCGGCAACAACAGTCTACCGCTGATGCACCAACCGCCCAGCCGCATAGGTCTGCGCCACCGTCCGGTCATCCCCCAGCGTCATCAACACGAACAACCGCTCGGCAATGTCCCGTGCCTGCTTGAGGCGATAGCTCAGCAGCGGCGTGGCGTTGTAGTCCAGCACCAGGAAATCCGCGTCGGTGCCCGGTTGCAAGGTGCCGATCCTGTCCTCCAGGCGCAAGGCCCGGGCGCCGCCGAGAGTCGCCAGGTACAGCGACTTGAACGGACTTAGCCGTGCGCCTTGCAGTT
This sequence comes from Pseudomonas sp. SMN5, assembly GCF_052041925.1. Taxonomy (NCBI): domain Bacteria; kingdom Pseudomonadati; phylum Pseudomonadota; class Gammaproteobacteria; order Pseudomonadales; family Pseudomonadaceae; genus Pseudomonas; species Pseudomonas sp. SMN5. Next base: position 37,592 of record NZ_JBKGGX010000002.1, on the reverse strand, counting down.
GCATGACCTTGTAGGCTTCGTTCAGGGTCTGCAGCAGCGAAAAACTGGTGCCGCCGCCCACGTCGGTGCCTAAACCCACGTTTACCTTGTGCTTCTCGGCCATCGGCAGGTTGAACAGGCCGCTGCCGAGGAAAAAGTTCGAGGTCGGGCAGAAGGCGATGGCCGAGCCGGTCTCGGCCAGGCGCGCGCATTCCTCGTCACACAGGTGCACGCCATGGGCGAACACCGAGCGTTCGCCCAGCAGTCGGTAATGGTCGTAGACGTCCAGATAGCCCTTGCGCTCGGGAAACAATTCCTTGACCCACTGCACTTCTTGCAGGTTTTCACTGATGTGGGTCTGCATGTACAGGTCCGGGTATTCATTCAACAACTGGCCGGCCAGGGTCAGTTGCTCGGGGGTACTGGTTGGCGCGAAGCGCGGGGTCACGGCATAGTGCAGACGCCCCTTGCCGTGCCAGCGCTCGATCAGCGCCTTGCTTTCGGTGTAGCTGGATTCCGCGGTGTCGGTCAGGTAGTCCGGGGCGTTGCGGTCCATCATCACTTTGCCGGCGATCATCCGCAGGTCGAGCTTGCGGGCCACCTCGAAAAACGCGTTCACCGATTGCGGGTGCACGCTGCCGAACACCAGGGCGGTGGTGGTGCCGTTGCGCAGCAATTCCTTGACGAAAATATCGGCCACGGCGTCGGCGTGAGCCTGGTCGGCGAACTGGCTTTCGCAGGGGAAGGTGTAGGTGTCGAGCCAGTCCAGCAATTGCTCGCCATAGGCGCCGACCATGCCGGTCTGGGGCAGGTGAATGTGCGTGTCGATGAAACCGGGGGTGATCAGCGCGTCCGGGTAATGAGCGACTTCGATGTCCGCCGCCAGGGTCGGCAGCAGGTCCTGGGCATGGCCAATGGCGCTGATCTGGCCGTTTTCCACCACCAGCAAACCGTCCTCGAAATATTCATAGGACGCTTCGAGGCCAACCTCGGCCGGGTCGGCGAGGCTGTGGAGCAGGGCGGCGCGGTAGGCTTTGCGTGTCAGGGGCATGAGCTTGTCTCGATTGAAGTGTCAACGCTGGCTGCGGCGTGAAGCCGGCAGCAGCTTGGCAATGGGTTCGGCGCGTGAGCTGTGCTGGCCGAAATCTGCGTTATAGGTGGCGATGATTTCGCCGGCGATAGAGATGGCGATTTCCACAGGCAGCTTGCCTTTGACTTCGCCGATGCCCATCGGGCAACGCATGCGTTGCAAGGTGGCGCTGTCGAAACCACGATCGCGCAGGCGGTGTTCGAACTTGACCCGTTTGGTCCTGGAACCGATCAGGCCGAAGTAGGCGAAATCGTTGCGCTTGAGGATCGCCGCGCTCAGTTCCAGGTCCAGCTGATGGTTGTGGGTCATGACGATGCAGTGACTGCCCGCAGGCAACTCATCGACCTCATCCAGCGGTTCTTCGCTGATGATCTTGTGCACGCCGTGGGGCATCTGTTCGGGAAACTCGCTTTCCCGCGAGTCGATCCAGCGCACGCGACACGGCAGGCTCGCCAACAGTGGCACCAGCGCCCGGCCGACATGGCCGGCGCCAAACACGGCAATTTGTGCTTGCACCTGGCCCATCGGTTCGAACAGCAGCACTGTGACGCCGCCGCAGCACTGGCCCAGGCTGGCGCCGAGGCTGAAGCGCTCCAGATGGGTGTTCTGCTGGCCGCTGGCGAGCATTTGCCGGGCGATCTCCATGGCCTTGTATTCCAGATGTCCGCCACCGATGGTGTCGAAGGTCTGGCTGGCGCTGATGACCATTTTCGAACCGGCATTGCGTGGGGTGGAGCCGAGCTCTTCGATGATTGTCACCAGCACGCAGGGTTCGCCGCGGGTTTGCAGGTCGGCGAGGGCGCTGATCCAGTTGTACATGTTCACCTCGACATCTCTTTTGTCTGTTCCGGCCTCATCGCGAGCAGGCTCGCTCCCACATTGGATCGGTGTTCCAAATACCCTGTGGGAGCGAGCTTGCTCGCGATCGGCCGCGCCGCGGTCTAGAGCGAAGTCACTTCGACTTCAGCTTCCTCAGCCTTGACCGCCTTCAACCCACGCATCTGCTCACACCCCCACAACACCCGCTCCGGTGTCGCCGGAGCATCGATCTTCGGCTGGTGTCGGTAATCCCCCAGACTCGCCACGGCGTCCTTGATGGCGCACCACGCGGCGATGCCGAGCATGAACGGCGGTTCGCCCACGGCCTTGGAGTGGAACACCGTGTCTTCCGGGTTCTTGCGGTTTTCCACCAGCCGGACCCGCAGGTCCAGCGGCATGTCGGCCACGGCCGGGATCTTGTAGCTGGCCGGGCCATTGGTCATCAGCTTGCCCTTGTCGTTCCACACCAGCTCTTCCATGGTCAGCCAGCCCATGCCCTGGATAAAGCCGCCTTCGACCTGGCCGATGTCGATGGCCGGGTTCAGCGAGGCGCCGACGTCATGGAGGATGTCGGTGCGCAGCATCTTGTACTCGCCGGTGAGGGTGTCGACGATGACCTCGGCGCACGCGGCGCCAAAGGCGTAGTAGTAGAACGGCCGGCCACGGGCCTGGCTGCGGTCGTAGTAGATTTTCGGGGTCTTGTAGAAGCCGGTGCTCGACAGCGAGACCTGGGCGAAATACGCCTGTTGCACCAGCGCCTCGAAGGTCAGAATGTGATCGCGCACCCGCACATGGCCGTTGTGGAATTCCACGTCTTCTTCGCTGACCTTGTACTGGCGAGCGGCGAATTCCACCAGGCGCCGCTTGATGGTTTCGGCAGCATTCTGCGCGGCCTTGCCATTCAGGTCGGCGCCGCTGGAGGCCGCGGTCGGCGAAGTGTTCGGCACTTTGTCGGTGTTGGTCGCGGTGATCTGCACCCGATCCATTTCCACTTGGAACACTTCGGCAACCACTTGCGCGACCTTGGTGTTGAGGCCCTGGCCCATCTCGGTGCCGCCGTGGTTCAGGTGGATGCTGCCGTCGGTATAGATGTGGATCAACGCACCGGCCTGATTCAGGAAGCTGGCGGTGAACGAAATGCCGAACTTCACCGGCGTCAGGGCCAGGCCCTTTTTCAGGATCGGGCTGCCTGCGTTGTAGCGACGAATCGCTTCGCGGCGCTCGGCGTATTGGCTGCTGGCCTCCAGTTCGGCGGTCATCTCTTCGAGCATGTTGTGCTCGACGGTCTGGTAGTAATGGGTGACGTTGCGCTCGGTCTTGCCGTAGTAGTTGGCTTTGCGCACGGCCAGTGGATCGAGCCCCAGGTGCCGGGCGATGGCGTCCATCACCTCTTCGATGGCGACCATGCCCTGGGGGCCGCCGAAACCACGGTAGGCGGTGTTCGACGCGGTGTTGGTCTTGCAGCGGTGACCGTTGATGGTCGCGTCGCCCAGGTAATAAGCGTTGTCGGCGTGGAACATCGCCCGGTCGACGATCGAGGCCGACAGGTCCGGCGAACAACCACAGTTGCCGGCCAATTCCAGGGCGATGCCGTGCAAGCGGCCGGTGCTGTCGAAACCGACGTCGTACTCGATGTAGAACGGGTGGCGCTTGCCGGTCATCAGCATGTCTTCGACCCGGGGCAGGCGCATTTTGGTCGGCTGGCCGGTGAGGTGCGCGATCACCGCGCACAGGCACGCCGGGCTGGCGGCCTGGGTTTCCTTGCCGCCGAAGCCGCCGCCCATGCGCCGCATGTCCACCACGACCTTGTTCATGGATACGCCCAGCACCTCGGCCACCAGCTTCTGCACTTCGGTGGGGTTCTGGGTCGAGCAAAAGACCAGCATGCCGCCATCTTCGGTGGGCATCACCGAGGAAATCTGGGTTTCCAGGTAAAAATGCTCCTGGCCGCCGATGTGCAGCGAGCCCTGGATTCGATGCTCGGCGCTTGCCAGTGCTGCGGCCGAATCACCGCGTTGATGGGTGTGGCTGTCGAGCACGAAGTGCCGCTTGCGCAGGGCTTCGACCACATCCAGCACCGGTTCCAGGTCTTCATATTCGACGATGGCCGCCATTGCCGCCTTGCGTGCGGTTTCCAGGTCCTTGGCAGCGACCGCCAGCACCGGTTGACCGACGAACTGCACATCATCGATTGCCAGCAATGGATCACCCGGCAACAACGGCCCGATGTCCTTGAGGCCTGGAATATCTTCATGAGTAATGGCGATGCGCACGCCTTCGAAGGCGTAGCACGGCGCGGTATCGATGCGCAGGATCCGGGCATGGGCGCGGTCCGACAGCCGGGCATAGACGTGCAACTGATTGGGAAATTCCAGGCGGTCATCGATGTACTGCGCTTCGCCGGATACATGCTTGGCGGCGCTGTCATGCTTGACGCTGCGGCCCACGCCGGTGGTCAGGTCGCGGGCGAACAGCTCGGCCAGTTCGGCTTGGCTCTTTTCTACGGCGTGATGGTTAGACATAAGCGGTCACCCGAGTCTCGATGTACGGCGTTTGCAGTTCGATGAAGTATTTGCGCAGCAGGTTGCGGGCGCTGAGCAGGCGGTACTCCTTGCTGGCGCGAAAGTCCGACAGCGGGGTGAAGTCGTCCGCCAGTGCGACGCAGGCGCGTTCCAGCGTGCTGTCGTTCCACTGCGCGCCAATCAATACCGCCTCACAATGCTTGGCACGCTTGGGCGTCGCGGCCATGCCGCCAAAGGCCACGCGGGCATCGCGGACTACGCCGTTGTCGATCCGCAAGTTGAATGCCGCGCACACCGCAGAAATATCATCGTCCAAGCGCTTGGACACCTTGTACGCGCGGAACGCCTGCTCGGCGCTGGCCCGGGGCACGATGATCTTCTCGATGAATTCGCTTTCCTGGCGGGCAGTGATCCGGTAGTCGATGAAATAGTCTTCCAGGGCGAGGATGCGCCGGGTCTGGCCCTTGCACAGCACGATCTGTGCGCCGAGGGCGATCAGCAGGGGCGGGGAGTCGCCGATCGGCGAGGCGTTGCCGATGTTGCCGCCGAGGGTGCCCTGGTTGCGGATCTGCAACGAAGCGAAGCGCTGCAACAGTTCGCCGAAGTCCGGGTACTCGGCTTTCAGGGCTTCGTAGCAATCGGAGAGCGCAGTGGCGGCGCCGATTTCCAGGCGATCGTCGAAACGCTCGATGCGCTTGAGCTCGGCGACATTGCCCACATAGATCATCACCGGCAGGGTGCGGTGCAACTGAGTGACTTCCAGCGCCAGGTCGGTGCCGCCGGCCAGTAGCCGCGCTTGCGGATAAGCGTCGTAGAGGTCGGCCAGGTCGGCCACGGTCAGCGGCACCAGGCAGCGTTTGTCGCCGCTGTTGAGTTCACCGGTTTCGGTCGGGGCGATGGCCTTGAGGCGGACAATGGTCTCGGCTTCGCGGGCGTCGAACTGGTCGGGCTGTTTGCCGCAGCAGGCCTGCTCGGCGGCGGCCAGGATCGGCCGGTAGCCGGTGCAGCGGCACAGGTTGCCGGCGAGGGCTTCGTGGGCCTTGTGGGCGTCGGCGTGCTCGCTGTTCTTTTGCAGGGCGAACAGCGACATGACAAAACCGGGTGTGCAGAAGCCGCATTGCGAGCCGTGGCAATCGACCATCGCCTGCTGGACGCTATGCAGCTGGCCCTGGTGCCTGAGGTCTTCGACTGTGATCAGTTGCTTGCCGTGCAGGGACGAAACGAAGGTCAGACACGAATTGAGGCTGCGATAGCGGATCCTCTCGCGGCCATTATGGTCGGCATGCAGTTCACCCACCACCACCGTGCAGGCACCGCAGTCGCCGCTGGCGCAACCTTCTTTGGTACCGGATTTACCCACGTGCTCGCGCAAATAATCGAGTACGGTCAGGTTCGGGTCCAGGGCGTGCTCGCTACGGAGTTCCTGGTTAAGTAAAAACTGGATCACGGAAGGCCTCGCAGACTCATTATTGTTGTTCGACGTGGACCGAATTTATCAGGTCTGACTTTTCGGTCAATGAATTTCTGACTTAAAGGTCAGGAAATTTTGGTTTGTCGATCAACTGGCGTGTTCATTTAGTCAGTATGTACTCTCTGTGGGAGCGAGCCTGCTCGCGATAGCGGACGGTCTGTCGATACAGAGGTGGCTGGCATACCGCTATCGCGAGCAGGCTCGCTCCCACAGGTTTTCGGTTCAGGACGAGGGCTTTTTTGCTTATATCGTGCCAAAAACCCAGTGCAGGCCCTGCGCCATGACGTATCGAGTGCGCTACACTGCGCCGCTTGTGCAAATCGAAGAGTTTGAAGGAAATCCATGACGTTCAAGGCCCCGGACAGCCTCGCCGAGCAAATCGCCCATTACCTGGCCGAGCGCATCATTCGCGGCGAGATGAAGCCGGGCGAGCGCATCCAGGAGCAGAAGGTCACCCTGGCGCTCAACGTCAGCCGCGGTTCGGTCCGCGAGGCCCTGCTGATCCTGGAACGACGCCACCTGATCGCGATCCTGCCGCGCCGTGGCGCCCACGTCACCGAACTCACCGAACACAACGTGCGCAGCCTGTGCACGCTGATGAGCGAGCTGTACATCCTGTTGGGCAACGCCGTCGCCCAGGGCTGGCGCGATACCGCCGACATGGCGCCGTTCGTGGCGATCCAGCAGCGCCTCAAGGACGCCTACGCACGCCAGGACATCCGTACCTTCGTCGATGAAAGCTTCAGCGTGATGCGCGCCGCCTATCCGTTTGCCAATAACCCGTACTTGCAGGAGACCGTCGAGAACCTGCAGCCGGCCATGAGCCGCGCTTACTTCCTGGCCCTGGAGCAGCGCAAGGCGGAAATGAACGAGTACCTGGAGTTGTTCCAGCGCCTGCTCGCCGCCGTGCTGGCCCGTGATTTTCCGCAGATCCGCAGCGTGCTGACGGCCTATGCCCAGCGCAGTTGCGATCTGGTGGTTTCTGCCCTGAAGAAGGCCTGACGTGCGACTCAAGTGCATCAAGCTGGCGGGGTTCAAGTCCTTCGTCGACCCGACGACGGTGAACTTCCCCAGTAACATGGCGGCCGTGGTCGGGCCCAACGGTTGCGGCAAGTCGAACATCATCGACGCCGTGCGCTGGGTCATGGGCGAGAGTTCGGCGAAGAACCTGCGCGGCGAGTCGATGACCGACGTCATCTTCAACGGTTCCACCAGCCGCAAGCCGGTGAGCCAGGCCAGCATCGAACTGGTGTTCGATAACTCCGACAGCACCCTGGTCGGCGAATACGCGGCCTACGCGGAAATTTCCATCCGTCGTAAAGTCACCCGCGACAGCCAGAACAGTTATTTCCTTAACGGCGCCAAATGCCGGCGCCGCGACATCACCGATATTTTCCTCGGCACCGGCCTCGGCCCACGCAGCTACTCGATTATCGAGCAGGGCATGATCTCCAAGCTGATCGAAGCCAAGCCCGAGGACCTGCGCAACTTCATCGAAGAAGCCGCGGGCATTTCCAAATACAAGGAACGGCGCCGGGAAACGGAAAACCGTATCCGCCGCACCCACGAGAACCTGGCGCGCCTGACCGACCTGCGCGAAGAACTCGAGCGCCAGCTTGAGCGCCTGCACCGCCAGGCTGAGTCCGCGAAGAAGTATCAGGAATACAAGGCCGAGGAGCGCCAGCTCAAGGCCCAGCTCTCGGCCTTGCGTTGGCAGGCGCTGAACGAGCAGGTCGGCCAGCGCGAGGCGATCATCGGCAACCAGGAGGTCAGTTTCGAAGCCTTGGTCGCCGAACAGCGCAATGCGGACGCCGCCATCGAGCGCCTGCGCGATGGGCACCATGACCTGTCCGAACGCTTCAATCTGGTGCAGGGGCGCTTCTATTCGGTGGGGGGCGACATTGCCCGGGTCGAGCAGAGCATCCAGCACGGCCAACAACGCTTGCGCCAGTTGCAGGATGATCTAAAGGAAGCCGAGCGGGCGCGTCTGGAAACCGAATCCCACCTAGGCCACGATCGCACGTTGTTGTTGACCCTGGGTGAAGAGCTGGAGCGGCTCACGCCGGAACAGGAAATCACCAGTGCCGCCGCCGAGGAGGCCGCCGCAGCCCTGGAAGAGGCCGAGCTGACCATGCACGGCTGGCAGGAGCAATGGGACAGTTTCAACCTGACCTCGGCCGAGCCGCGGCGTCAGGCTGAAGTCCAGCAGTCACGCATCCAGCAGTTGGAAACCAGCATGGAGCGCCTGGCCGAACGTCAGCGTCGCCTGGCCGAGGAGCGTGCGCTGCTGGCAGCGGACCCGGAAGATGCGGCGATTCTGGACTTGAGTGAGCAATTGGCGGCGAGCGAGGCCACGCTCGAAGACTTGCAGGCCAGTGAGGACGCCCAGGTCGAACGCCTGGAGCAGTTGCGCCAGGCCTTGCAAGCGGCTTTGCACAACCAGCAGCAGGCCCAGGGCGAGTTGCAGCGGCTCAATGGGCGTCTGGCTTCGCTGGAAGCCTTGCAACAGGCGGCGCTGGACCCCGGCACTGGCACTGCCGAATGGCTGCGGGACCAGCATCTGGCCGAACGTCCGCGGCTGGCCGAAGGCCTGAAAGTCGATGCCGGCTGGGAGCTGGCGGTGGAAACCGTGCTGGGCGCCGACCTGCAAGCGGTGCTGGTGGACGATTTCGCGGGCTTCGACCTGTCGGGTTTCACCCAGGGCGACCTGCGTCTGCTCAGTCCGGCGGGCGACGGCGTGCGAGTGCCGGGCAGCCTGCTGGACAAGGTCGAGGCTCAGGTCGATCTGTCGCCCTGGCTGGGGCAGGTCAAACCAGTGGAAAGTCTCGAACAGGCGCTGGCCTTGCGCGGGCAACTGGCGGTGGGTGAAAGCCTGATCAGCCGTGACGGTTATTGGCTCGGCCGGCATTTCCTGCGCGTGCGCCGGGCCAGCGAGGCCGAGAGCGGCATGCTCGCCCGTGGTCAGGAGATCCAGCGCCTGGGCGAAGAACGCGAAGAACGCGAGGCCAGCGTCGAAGCCCTCGAATCCGAATTGCAGAACCTGCGGGCGCAACAGCGTCAACAGGAGAATGGTCGCGAGCATTTGCGTCGGCTGTTGCAGGACGAAGCGCGCCAGCAAGGCGAACTCAAGGCGCAGTTATCGGCCGGCAAGGCCAAGGTCGAACAACTGGCGCTGCGCCGTACGCGCCTCGATGAAGAAATCGCCGAGTTGGGCGAACAGCGGGCGCTGGAGCACGAACAGATCGGCGAGGCGCGCCTGCAATTGCAGGAAGCTCTCGACGCGATGGCGCTGGACACCGAGCAGCGTGAGCTGCTGCTGGCCCAGCGCGACAGCCTGCGTGAGCGCCTCGACCGGGTGCGTCAGGAAGCCCGGCAACACAAGGATCATGCCCACCAGTTGGCGGTGCGCCTGGGCTCGCTCAAGGCGCAGTACGACTCCACGCGCCAAGCGCTGGAACGACTGGAAATGCAGTCCGAGCGCCTGACCGAAAAGCGCGAACAGTTAAGCCTCAATCTGGAGGAGGGCGAGGCACCGCTGGAGGAATTGCGCCTCAAGCTCGAAGAACTGCTCGATAAACGCATGAGCGTCGATGAGGAACTCAAGACCGCGCAAATTGCCCTGGAAGACGCTGATCGCGAACTGCGCGACGCCGAGAAGCGCCGCAGCCAGGCCGAGCAGCAATCGCAACTGATTCGCGGCCAGATGGAACAGCAACGCATGGAATGGCAGGCACTGACGGTACGCCGCAAGGCCTTGCAGGACCAGTTACAGGAAGACGGCTACGACCTCAATGGCGTGCTGGCTACTTTGGTGGCCGGAGCGAATGAAAAAGACGCCGAGGACGAGCTCGAACGCATTGCCCAGCGCATTCAGCGCCTGGGTGCCATCAACCTGGCCGCCATCGATGAGTACCAGCAGCAATCCGAGCGCAAGCGTTATCTGGACGCCCAGAATGACGATCTGGTGGAGGCCCTGGAGACTCTGGAAAACGTTATCCGCAAGATCGACAAGGAAACCCGCAACCGCTTCAAGGATACCTTTGATCAGATCAACGGCGGTTTGCAGGCACTTTTCCCGAAAGTTTTCGGAGGTGGTAGCGCTTACTTGGAACTGACGGGCGAAGATCTACTCGATACAGGGGTGACAATCATGGCGCGTCCTCCTGGAAAGAAAAACAGCACTATTCATTTGCTTTCCGGTGGCGAGAAGGCACTGACGGCCCTGGCCCTGGTGTTCGCCATCTTCAAGCTGAACCCGGCGCCGTTCTGCATGCTCGACGAAGTCGACGCACCTTTGGACGACGCTAACGTAGGCCGTTACGCGCGGCTGGTGAAGGAAATGTCTGAAACGGTGCAATTCATCTATATCACCCACAACAAGATTGCCATGGAAATGGCTGATCAGCTGATGGGCGTGACCATGCATGAACCGGGTTGCTCACGACTGGTGGCGGTGGATGTGGAGGAGGCCATGGCGATGGTGGACGCCTGACGCCGGTGGCGACTTCAAGGCGACCTAGTTTCGATCCGGTGGCTTGCCGCTTGTAGCTTGTGGCTGTCGGTCATGCTAGTTTAAGAACAATTTTTTTCTGTGCGTGGGCAAAAGGCCATTCAGAACATAGAGTTGGCGCCACGTTTTAAAGCGGTTTGCAATTAGCTAAACCCCTTATTTTTCAGCATTTTTATAGAGGCACGGGATTACATGGAAATCGGTCTGCGCGAGTGGCTGATCGTCATCGGCATCATTGTCATTGCCGGTATTCTTTTCGATGGCTGGCGTCGCATGCGCGGCGGCAAGGGCAAACTCAAGTTTCGCCTGGATCGCAGCCTGTCGAACCTGCCCGATGACGATGGCAATGCCGAACTGCTGGGCCCGCCCCGCGTGCTGGAAACCCACAAGGAGCCGCAGCTGGATGAGCACGACTTGCCGTCGGTGAGCGCGCCGGTGCGCGAGCCGCGCGAGTCCGGCTCCAAACGCGGCAAGCGCGGCAGCGAGCCGTCTCAGGGCGACCTCAACCTGAACCTGGACCTGGACGGCGGCCCGAGCTTCAGCAGTCGCGACGACTTCCCGGATGAGAATAAAACTTCGAGCGCCGACAGAGACCAGGCCCAGGCTGAAGAAGTGCTGGTCATCAGCGTGATCTGCCGCGATCCGGCCGGCTTCAAGGGCCCGGCGCTGCTGCAGAACATCCTGGAAAGCGGCCTTCGTTTCGGCGAGATGGATATTTTCCATCGTCACGAAAGCATGGCGGGTAATGGCGAGGTGCTGTTTTCCATGGCCAACGCGGTCAAGCCTGGCGTGTTCGACCTGGACGACATCGATCATTTCAGCACTCCGGCGGTGAGCTTCTTCCTCGGTTTGCCTGGCCCGCGTCATCCCAAGCAGGCCTTTGACGTGATGGTGGCCGCGGCGCGCAAGCTGTCCCAGGAGCTCAACGGCGAACTGAAGGATGACCAGCGCAGCGTTCTGACCGCCCAGACCATCGAGCATTATCGCCAGCGCATCGTCGAGTTCGAGCGCCGGGCACTGACCCAGAAGCGCTGAGGCTGCCAACAGGCGAGGAGCTTTTTTGTGGCGAGGGAGCTTGCTCCCGCTGGGCTGCGCAGCAGCCCCTGACGGTTTCATGCCATAGTTGAGATCGGATGTTGAGATCGGAATCAGGGTCGCTCCGCGACCCAGCGGGAGCAAGCTCCCTCGCCACAGGTTCTGCATTCGGCCGGTCCAGGTTCGACTTGCCGATGAGATTAGAAATTGAGCAGCCTCGGCTGCTCTTTTGCTTTATGAGAGAACACCTATGAATGCCGTCGAAACCCGCATCCTAGAGCTGCGCACCGAGCTGGATCAGCACAACTACCGCTATCACGTTCTCGACGAACCGAGTATCCCGGACGCCGAGTACGACCGCCTGTTCCACGAACTCAAGGCGCTGGAAGAGCAGCATCCGGAACTGGTGACCAGCGATTCGCCGACCCAGCGGGTCGGTAGCATGGCACTGTCGGCGTTCAGTCAGGTGCGCCATGAGATTCCGATGCTCAGCCTGGGTAACGCTTTCGACGAAACCACGATGCGCGAATTCGACCGCCGGGTGACCGAAGGCCTCGACCTGCCGCTGGGCGACTTGCTGGGCGGTGGCGCGGCGGTGGAGTACAGCTGCGAGCCGAAACTCGACGGCCTGGCGGTGAGCCTGTTGTACCAGGACGGTCTGCTGGTGCGCGGTGCGACCCGTGGTGACGGCACCACCGGCGAAGACATCAGTGTCAACGTGCGCACCGTGCGCAACATCCCCCTCAAGCTCCAGGGCAGCGGCTGGCCGCCGCTGTTGGAGGTGCGCGGCGAGGTGTACATGTCCAAGGCCGGTTTCGAGCGTCTCAACGCCACGCAGCTGGAGGCGGGCGGCAAGACCTTCGCCAACCCGCGCAACGCGGCCGCCGGCAGCCTGCGCCAGCTGGACTCGCGGATCACCGCCAACCGACCGTTGGAATTCTGCTGCTACGGCATCGGTCAGGTCACGGCGGACATCGCCGATACGCACATCGGCAACCTCAAGCAGCTCAAGGCCTGGGGCATGCCCATCAGCCGCGAACTGAAGCTGGCCCACGGCATCGATGAGTGCCTGGATTATTACCGCGACATCGGCGAGCGGCGCAACGCGCTGCCCTATGAAATCGATGGCGTCGTGTTCAAGGTCAACAGCATCGCCTCCCAGCGCGAACTGGGCTTCCGCGCCCGGGAGCCGCGCTGGGCGATCGCTCATAAATTCCCGGCCAGCGAAGAGCTCACCGAATTGCTCGATGTCGAGTTCCAAGTCGGTCGTACCGGCGCGGTCACGCCCGTGGCGCGCCTGAAGCCAGTGAAAGTCGCCGGGGTGACCGTGGCTAACGCCACGCTGCACAACATGGACGAAGTGGCGCGTCTGGGCCTGATGATCGGCGACACGGTAATCATCCGCCGTGCCGGGGATGTGATCCCGCAAGTGGTACAAGTGGTCACCGAACGCCGTCCGCAAAACGCTCGCGTCGTGCACGTGCCACAGCAGTGCCCGGTCTGTGGCTCCCATGTGGAACGCACGCAGTTGATCAAGCGCAGCAAGGGCCGCGAGACGGTCAGCGAAGGCGCGGTGTACCGCTGCGTCGGGCGCCTGGCCTGCGGTGCGCAACTCAAGCAGGCGATCATTCATTTCGTCTCGCGCCGGGCCATGGACATCGAAGGTTTGGGCGAGAAGAGCGTCGAGCAGTTGGTCGATGAGGGCCTGGTGGGCTCGCCTGCCGACTTGTACGCCCTGACTTTCGAGCAGGTGGTAGACCTGGAGGGGTTTGCCGAACTGTCGAGCAGGAATCTGCTGGCGGCCATCGTCGACAGCAAGCAGCCGAGCCTGGCGCGCTTCATCTACGCCCTGGGCATCCCGGACGTCGGTGAGGAAACCGCCAAGGTCCTGGCTCGCTCCCTGGGGTCGCTGGAACGGGTGCAGGCGGCGTTGCCGCAAGTGCTCACCTACTTGCCGGACGTCGGCCTGGAAGTGGCTCACGAGATCCACAGTTTCTTTGAGGACCCGCATAACCGTCAGGTGATCAAGGACCTGCTGCGCCATGGCCTGGAGATCCAGGACCAGGGCGAGTTGGGCGCCGAGTTCTCCGCCAGCACCACTCTGGGCGGTTTCCTCGACAAACTGAATATTCCTTCGGTCGGACCGGGTGGGGCGCAGAAGCTGGCGGACAAGTTCGGCTCACTCGAAGCAGTCATGAGTGCTGACTGGCTGGACATGCGTCAGGCGCTGCCGGAGAAACAGGCCAACGCTGTTCGCGAGTTCTTCGCCGTCGAAGCCAATCGCCAGCAGGCCGAGGCCGCGGAGCAACAGCTACGCGATTTCGGCATGCACTGGCAGAGCGAAAAGAAAGTCGTCGAAGGCCTGCCCGAGGCCGGGCACACCTGGGTGCTGACCGGTTCGCTGGAACTGATGAGTCGCGACGTCGCCAAGGACAAGCTGGAGAGTCTCGGGGCCAAGGTGGCCGGTTCCGTGTCGGCGAAGACCCACTGCGTGGTGGCCGGGCCGGGCGCGGGCTCGAAGCTGACCAAGGCTAACGAGCTGGGCGTCAAGGTGTTGGATGAAGAAGCCTTTGTCGCGTTTTTGGGCGGGCATGGCATAACGGTCTAGGCGCGGGACATTCCCTGGCATTGCCCAGGCCTCTTGTGGCGAGGGAGCTTGCTCCCGCTGGGCGGCGCAGCCGCCCCAATCGGGACCGCACATATATCCAGGCATACCGCGCCAACCGGTTTTACGACGGCTGCGCCGCCGAGCGGGAGCAAGCTCCCTCGCCACGGTTGTTTGCAGTGCCGGTTTTGGGAACGAACGAGAAGTGGCAACGATCTAGTCTTGCAGACTCCAGGGAGAGATCGCCATGTACCGGTTCTTCGAACAACTGAGTTCGCGCATTGCCGCCCCTTTCCTGGGGGATCGTTCGCGTAACAGCAAGGTCTGGCCGTGTCGTTGCGGTCAGTCCCTGTTCTTCCGCAACAGCCAGTGCCTGGCCTGTCTGGCGATGCTGGGCTATCAGCCGCAGGAAAGTCGCTTGTCGTCCCTGCAACCGGGCAACCAGCCTGGCACCTGGACATTGGACGTCGACCCCGAGGCCGGGCTGTTTCGCCGCTGCGCCAACCTCGACATGCCGGCGGCGTGCAACTGGCTGCTGCCGGCCAACGAGCACGAGACCTTGTGCATCGCCTGTCGCCTGAACCGCACCATTCCCGACCTGTCGATCCCGGAAAACCCTGAACGCTGGCGCAAGGTCGAAACCGCCAAACGCCGGCTGGTGGCGCAATTGATTACCCTGGGGTTGCCGGTCATTCCGAAAACCGTCGATGAAGACACCGGCCTGGCGTTCGATTTCATCGGGGCCGACCCCGACGGCAAACCGCCGACCACGGGCCATGCCAGCGGCCTGATTACCCTGGACATCCAGGAGGCCGACGATGCCCACCGCGAACATGTGCGCCAGCAGATGCGCGAGCCGTATCGCACCTTGCTCGGGCATTTTCGGCATGAGGTTGGGCACTATTATTGGGATCGGCTGATCGCCAACAGCCACTGGCTCGACGCGTTTCGCGGCTTGTTCGGCGACGAGCGCGCCAGTTATTCCGAGGCCTTGCAGCGGCACTACCAGCAAGGCGCCCCGCAGGATTGGCAAACCCGATACGTCAGCGCCTACGCCACCATGCACCCTTGGGAAGACTGGGCCGAAACCTGGGCGCACTACCTGCACATGATGGATGCGGTGGATACCGCCCTGGGTTTTGGCATGAGCGCCCGGGAATTGGATTTCGACTACCAGCCGTTTCCTCCCCAGACCCTGTTCGACCCGGAACACGTCGGCGGCGCTGCATTCCTGTCCTTCGTCAACGCCTGGATCGAACTGGCTGGCATGCTCAACGAACTGTCCCGCAGCATGGGCCAGCCGGATTTTTATCCTTTTGTCCTGCCGGCGGCGGTGATTACCAAGCTGCATTTCATTCACTTGGTGATTCAGGAAGAGGGGGGACGGGCGGATGAGGTGTTGTTGTGATTTTTCCGGCGGAGAATGTCTGAGTCGTCGGTCCCGTAGTCGGTGTTCCCACTACTGGCTTCTCAGTGAAAATTGATTCCGTTTGTTTGATGGCGTTTCGTGTTTGAGCTTCTCCGTTACCATGAGGCCGCCATGGATGATGGCCAATTCATTAAGGAAGATGTTATGAAACACGAAGAGCTTGATAAGACGTCAGTAGTTCCCAATGCCCCGCGCCGCCTTTCCCAGGCTGGACAAACTCGTTACACAATCATATTGGCCTGGCAGATCCCGGATAACGTTCGGCCCGACCAGGTTGCCGCTCACACGTTCCGGGTATCGGCAGTGGCGACGGGGCAGGTGCAATCTGTCCCTGCAACGAGGGTGCGACCGGACAGTCGTGGTTGGTATCGCCATGAGATAAGCGTCAGTGGCAGCGTTCGACCGGTTTCTTTCAATGTCCAGGTCCGGACCCAGGCAACCACTGGCGCCTATGGTCCGTTCTGTCCGGTAGTCGTTTGTAGTACTTCGTCTTGACGGGTCGGTAATGCTCGCGACGTAACCGGGCCGCATCATTTTGTTCGCTGTGGGAGCAGGGGCGCGGTTAGCCCCGTCCCTGCTCGATTCGTCCTGCTCCCATGACAAGTGCTTGAACATCTTCGGTTTTTTAATCCGCCGCGAACGGTTGTAACTTCTTGTCAGATAGGTACAATGGCGCGGCTCGCCGTCAGGCGTGCGTCGTTATGGTGACCCCATCGGTCCCCCCGCAACGATTACCCGTGAACCTGGTCAGATCCGGAAGGAAGCAGCCACAGCGGGAACATTGTGTGCCGGGGTGTGGCTGGTGGGGTTGCCTCCATAACGCTGACTCATCGGTCCTCGATGGGTATCTCTCAAAAAAATTCTTGAAATGTCAGCCCGAGCGATAGAAACCTGTCGGTCGGAACGCATGATCACGACCGTTGATCGGCTCTGTCATTTCTGACAGTAGATCTCAATATCGATCCCTCCTACGGTCTGCTCGACAGGCAGCCTGTTTCATGAGTGCCAATCTTTGGCACTTCGCAGTCGCAGCTGCCACGTAGCCGGAGGGCAGCGTGATGAGCGACGACATGGTGTTAACGCAAGGCAGGGGTGGCTCGGCTGTAAAGATCGCGGCGGCGCTGGGTTGGTTTGCCTTGCTGCTCCAGCTCTACCTGATCCTGATGTCGCGCTGGCACGGCGAGAAGAGTCTGCTGGGCGGGTTGGATATCTTTTTCAGTTACTTCACGGTGCTGACCAACATCCTGGTGGCAGTGGTGCTGACCTATGCAGCGACGACGGGGGATTCGGCGTTGCGGCGCTTTTTCCTGCGGATCTCGACCCAAGGCGGCGTGGCCGCTGCCATCGTCCTGGTCGGGCTGGCCTACAACCTGCTGTTGCGCGATGTGTGGGATCCCCAGGGCCTGCAGTGGCTGGCCGACGAGTTGCTGCACGACGTGATGCCCATCGTGTTCGTCGTTTATTGGTGGTTCTGCGTGCCCAAGGGGCTGCGCTGGAGTAATGTCTGGCCGTGGTTGCTTTATCCGCTGGCTTATTTCATCTATGCGCTGGTACGCGGTTACCTGGTCGACTCCTATCCCTATCCTTTCATAGACGTGAACGGGCTGGGTTATTCGCAAGTACTGGTCAACGCCTTGATGGTGCTGGTGGGGTTCGTGGTAGTGTCGCTGGTGGTGATTGCGGTGGATCGGGCGAAAGGGGAGCGCTGACTGTCCGCGTCGCAGTACTTCAGCTGGAAGTCACGTCGGTTGGCATGCCGCTATCGTCGGATCGCCGCCCGGAGCAGGCTCGCTCCACCGGTCTTTTATCGATCTCAAGACTTGGAAAGTGCTTGGTCTACCGCCGCGATCAGCTTCCCCAGGTCCTTCGGCATGGCTTTATGGATGACGTTGAACAGGTACGCTCGCTGTTCGTCTTCATCGCTCATGTCGGCGAAAAAGGCTTTCATCTGCACATCCAGCACCTTGGCAAGGAGGCACAAGGCTTCGATGCTGGGGATGTAGGCGCCGGTTTCGAAGCGGCTGATGGTTTTGGGGTCAAAACCGGTTTTTTCGCCAAGTTCAGCCTGAGTCAGCCCGGCTACTTTACGGTAGCGTCTGATGGCTGTACCCAAGCTTGAAATTTGCATCGCTCAATTCCCATTTAGAATCAAGAACTTAACGATAGATTTTTGCATTAGGCAACCGCATGTTCCATCACCTTGCTTTGCAAAATGTGATGCGTTTCGTAGAATCGGCCTTTGGCACGGGTGTTTGGTGACGTATTTCAGACGCCAGAAAGATGAAAAGGTTGGGTCTGTCATGAATGAAAGACACCCGGCCCCAGCCTGGCCTGCTGATTAAACCGGTCGGATCCGTGTCTTACACGTTTCAAGTGTCTGAGCCCTGTTGATTTCGTCTCTCTCGGGAGATAGCAACCGCGTGCGACAAATGGGCCTGACTCATGGATGACCGCTTCGATGGATAAGAAGTACCGCAGAGCCGTTGACGCCGCCGCGATTTTCTCGGAAACCGACCTGGACGGGCGGATCACTTACGTCAACGACCAGTTCTGTCAGCTTTTCGGCTACCGGCGCGACGAGCTGCTGGGGGGTAACCATCGCCTGCTCAATTCAGGGCAGCACCCTTCAGAGTTCTTCAGCGCCATGTGGCGCACCATTACCCTGGGACAGATCTGGAAAGGCGAGATCTGCAATCGAGCCAAGGACGGGACGCTGCATTGGGTCGATACGACATTGGTACCGGTCATCGATGATGTCACCGGGCTCATCGAGCGTTACCTGGCGATTCGCTTCGATGTCAGCGAAAAGCGCCGGTTGCTGCATTCACTGCAATGGCAGGTCGGGCACGACATGCTGACCGGCTTGCCAAATCGCACTTATCTGTCGGAGCTTCTGGATCAGGCCCTGGAGTTTTCCCGGGTGGAAAACTTTCCCCTGGCGGTGTGCATGCTCGACCTCGACGGTTTCAAAGCCGTGAACGACAGTCATGGTCACGCTACCGGTGATCGACTGCTGATTGAAGTCGCCCGGCGCCTGCGCAGTATTGTGCGAGGCGAGGATGTGGTGGCGCGGCTGGCGGGGGATGAGTTCGTGCTGGTGTTGCGCCATGTGCGGGGGCAGGAGGAATTGCACGGCGCGTTGAACCGTGTGTTGATTGCTGTCTCGATGCCCTATGCCATCGACGGTAAAACCATCAAGGTCTTCGCCAGCATCGGCGTCACGCTGCATCCCTGGGACAACGAGGATGCCGAGACTCTGTTGCGTCACGCCGACCAGGCGATGTACGTGGCCAAGCAGAGTGGTCGCAACCGCTTCCATGTGTTCGATGTGTCTCGGGACAAAGAGGTGCGGGCCACGTACCAGTCCGTCGAACGGGTCCGCCAGGCATTGGCCGATGACGAGTTGCGGCTGCATTTCCAGCCCAAGGTGAATATGCGCAACGGCAGCGTGGTCGGTCTCGAGGCGTTGCTGCGCTGGCGTCATCCGCAGCGTGGCCTGGTACCGCCACGGGAATTCCTTCCGTTGGTGGAGCAGACCGACCTGATCGTCGAGATCGGCGAGTGGGTCATGGAGCAGGTCATGACCCAGTTGCAGCGCTGGCAACAGGCGGGGCAGGGCTGGCCGGTAAGTATCAACATTTCGGCCCGCCATTTTCAGCGCACCGACTTTGTCGAGCGGTTGCAGCAGGTGCTGGAACGCCACCCGAGCGTGTCGCCGCGCATGCTGGATCTGCAGATCGTCGAATCCGTCGCCGTGGAAAATCTCGCGCATGTCAGCGCCTGCCTGCAAGCGTGCCAGGCCTTGGGCGTGGGATTTTCACTGGGTGGCTTCGGCACCGGCCACTGTTCCCTCAATGACCTCAAGCACCTGCGTACGCAAACCATCAAGATCGACAAGACCTTTGTCCGCGATATTCTCAAGGATCAGGATGACCTGGCCCTGACCGAAGCTGTCATTGGCCTGGCACGGGCGTTTGGCCGCGCAGTGGTAGCCGAGGGCCTGGACAGCCTGGAGCATGGCCAACTGCTGCTGCGCCTGGGATGCGAGATCGCCCAAGGTTATTTCATCGCTCGCCCGATGCCTGCCGAGCAAGTGCCTGGTTGGGCCACCGGGTACGTTGCGCCGCCGCAATGGCAGCAACGCGCTGTTGTTCAGGGCGAGCGGGCGCCAGCCCCGGACTCGGTATCGCGGCCGGTGTAGAGCTGGATGATCGCGTCGATTTCCCCCGATGCCTTCATGTCGGACAAGGTTTGCAATATGCGCTGCGCCGGAATGTTCGGGTCGTTGCGTATATAGCAGCTCAGCTCCTGTTCTTGCAGAACGGCCACTGGATGCAGTTGCTGGTCGGCGCTATGCCGTTGGTTGAACCAGTCCAGTGCCCATTGATTGGACACGCCATAGCGATAGCGGCCGGCCAGCAATTTTGCCAGCACCTGCTCCTGGCTGCGGGCATCGTCGCGACGCAGTTGGCCGTTATCGAACAGGGACTGCAATGTCGGGTAGCTATAGCCGAGCACGGTGCCGATGGGTTGTTGCCCCAGCATCGCAGGCACTACTTTCGACGGCGTGCCTGGCGCGCCGACCAGCAGGTCGCGCTGGAAGAACAGCGGGCCGCTCCACAGATAATCATCCCGGTCACTCACCCAGGCCGGGCTGACATAGCAGCGCATGTCGACTTCCCCGTGTTTCATCGCCCCGTCCAGCCGGGCGCGGGACAGGACATGGAACTGGGCCGGCATCCCGACCTGAGTCGCCAGGCTGACGAGGAGATCGGGAATGATGCCCTGGGTCGGCCGGCCCCGTTCGATCTGCACCATGGGCATGGCCCAGCCATCGGTCACGGCGATTCGCAACGGCATTTCTTCGGCAAAACATTCGGCAAAACAACCTGTCCCCAGTAATAACAATGCCCCCATCGCCGAACGCATACACTCTCCTGACTGTGCAAAACCCTGTCGACAACCCAATTGCTGAACCCATCTTAGTCAGATTAGACGAGCACACCGGATGCAATTTCGCCCCTGCTCCGCTAGCATTAGCCGCTTCTGCTTTCCAGTGGCGACGGTTTTCGATGAGTTATCAGGTTCTTGCACGTAAATGGCGCCCGCGCTCGTTCCGCGAAATGGTCGGCCAGACCCATGTGCTCAAGGCTCTGATCAATGCCTTGGACAGCCAGCGGCTGCACCATGCGTATTTGTTCACCGGTACTCGTGGCGTGGGCAAGACCACCATTGCGCGCATCATTGCCAAATGCCTGAACTGTGAAACCGGTATCACTTCGTCGCCGTGCGGTGAGTGTTCGGTCTGCCGGGAAATCGATGAAGGGCGCTTCGTCGACCTGATCGAGATCGACGCCGCCAGCCGCACCAAGGTCGAAGATACCCGCGAATTGCTCGATAACGTGCAGTACGCGCCGAGCCGTGGGCGCTTCAAGGTCTACCTGATCGACGAAGTGCACATGCTTTCCAGCCACTCCTTCAATGCGCTGCTCAAGACCCTCGAAGAACCGCCGCCCTACGTCAAGTTCATCCTGGCGACCACCGATCCGCAGAAACTTCCGGCAACGATTTTGTCGCGCTGCCTGCAATTCTCCCTGAAGAACATGACGCCGGAGCGGGTCGTCGAGCATTTGACCCATGTGCTGGGCGTCGAGAATGTCCCGTTCGAAGACGACGCGCTGTGGCTGCTGGGCCGCGCCGCCGATGGTTCGATGCGCGACGCCATGAGCCTGACCGACCAGGCCATTGCCTTCGGCGAAGGCAAGGTCATGGCCGCTGATGTACGGGCGATGCTCGGTACCCTGGACCACGGCCAGGTCTATGACGTCCTGCACGCGCTGATCGAAGGCGACGCCAAGGCGTTGCTCGAAGCCGTGCGGCACCTGGCCGAACAGGGCCCGGACTGGAATGGCGTGCTCTCGGAGATTCTCAACGTGCTGCACCGGGTCGCCATCGCCCAGGCCTTGCCGGAGGGTGTCGACAACGGCCACGGTGATCGCGACCGGGTATTGGCCCTGGCCCGGGCGCTGCCAGCCGAGGATGTGCAATTCTACTACCAGATGGGCCTGATCGGCCGTCGCGACCTGCCGCTGGCTCCGGATCCGCGGGGCGGCTTCGAAATGGTCCTGCTGCGCATGCTGGCGTTCCGACCGGCCGATACGGCGGACGCGCCGAGGCAGGCGCTAAAGCCAGTGGGGATCAGCCAGGCCACAGCTGATTCCGCCAGGCCAGTGGCTGCCGCGCCCGTGGTTGCGCCGGCAGTGGCTACGGCCCCGGTAGCGCCGGCGGCTGTTGTTGCGCCTGAGCCGGAGCCCGGCCTTGAGCCCGAGCCCGAGCCTTGCGTTGACACAGTATCCGAGCCTGTCGTGGCGGAGGTCATCGATCTGCCCTGGAACGACCCGGTCGAGCCCGAGGTTATCCAGCAACCGGCGGTAGAGCCTGTATTGGAAACCATTGCCGAGCAGCCAGAGTTGCCGCCGATGCCGCTGCCGACGCCTGACAGCGTGGTGCCCGATGCGCCGGAGTGGGTTGCCGCACCCGTGCCCGAGCCGACGGTGGCCGAGGTCGAGCATGCCACGCCGGGCATGGACCTGGACGACGAGCCGCCGCTGGACGAGGACTACATTGAGCCAGACATGGATTCGGCGTACAGCTATCTCGACGACCTCGCCAGTGAGCACGCCGCCGAGCCAGCGCCGGAGCCCGAGCCGGAACCGGCGGCGATGCCGGCCACCGGGTTGGCCCTGCAATGGCTGGAATTGTTCCCGAAGCTGCCGATCACCGGCATGACCGGCAGCATTGCCGCCAACTGCACGCTGATCTCGGTAGAAGGCGACCATTGGCTGTTGCACCTGGACCCGGCCCACAGCGCGCTGTTCAACGCGACCCAACAGCGGCGTCTCAACGACGCGCTGAACCAGTACCATCAGCGCACCCTGACGCTGAGCATCGAGTTGATCAAGCCTGAGCAGGAGACCCCGGCCCAGGCGGCCTCCCGGCGTCGTGCCGACCGCCAGCGCGAGGCCGAGGAGTCGATCCACAGTGATCCGTTCATCCAGCAGATGATGCAGCAGTTCGGTGCGGTGGTCCGCCACGATACTATCGAACCTGTCGAGGCCCCGGTCACCCAGGGCTCATAACTGAAAGCGCCGGGCCATATGGGCCGGGCGCGGTGTTTATCCACGTACTTTCGAGGTGATTCCCATGATGAAAGGTGGCATGGCCGGCCTGATGAAACAGGCGCAGCAGATGCAGGAAAAAATGGCCAAGATGCAGGAAGAACTGGCCAACGCCGAAGTCACCGGCAAGTCCGGCGGCGACATGGTGACCGTGGTCATGACCGGTCGTCATGACATCAAGCGCGTCAGCATCGACCCGAGCGTGGTCGAAGGCCTGAGCGAAGACGACAAGGAGATGCTCGAAGCCTTGTTCGCCGCCGCTGTCAACGATGCGGTGCGCAAGATCGAAGCCAACAGCCAGGACAAGATGTCCGGCATGACCGCCGGCATGCAACTGCCACCGGGCATGAAACTGCCGTTCTGATTCGCCATCCCGGTCGGGATGGGCTACACCCAATGCCAGGCATCGCGCCTGGCATTTTTGTTTCTGCTCCAGATAAGGTGGCGGCAGTGACATCGCCATCGCGAGCAGGCCCGCTCCCACAATGGATCGAATGCCCTGATGTCCGCGTCCGCCACAGTTTCCTGTGAGAGCGAGTCTGCTCGCGATGAAGGCACCACCACCCAACGGCAAGAACATCGAACACTGCCCCTCCAATAAGGTCTGCTCCCTATAGCCCATCCAACGATCAAGGAGAACGCCCCATGTCTCAGGCATCGACCCCCAGCCAGCGCATCGTCCTCGCCTCTCGCCCCAAAGGCGCACCCACCCCGGACAATTTCCGTCTGGAGCAGGTGACGCTGCCGGACCTGGCGCAAGGACAGATCCTGCTCAAGACGCTGTTCCTGTCCTTGGACCCGTACATGCGTGGTCGCATGAGTGACGCACCGTCCTACGCCGCTCCGGTAGAAATCGACCAGGTAATGACCGGTGGCGCTGTCAGTCGCGTGGAGCGTTCGATGCACCCGAAATTCCAGGAAGGTGACCTGGTGGTGGGCGCCACGGGTTGGCAGAGCCACAGCATCAGCGACGGGCGCAACGTGATCCCGATTCCATCAGGGCTCCCGAGCCCTTCAATGGCCCTGGGCGTGCTGGGCATGCCTGGCATGACGGCGTATATGGGACTGATGGACATCGGTCAACCCAAGGCCGGCGAAACCCTGGTGGTCGCGGCGGCCTCAGGCGCCGTGGGCTCGGTGGTCGGCCAGGTGGCAAAGATCAAGGGGCTGCGGGTGGTCGGCGTGGCGGGTGGCAGCGAGAAATGCAAGTACGTGGTCGACGAACTGGGGTTCGACGCCTGTATCGATCACAAAAGCGAGCGTTTTGCAGAAGAACTGGCCCAGGCTTGTGACAAGGGCATCGATATCTATTATGAAAACGTCGGCGGCAAGGTCTTCGATGCCGTTGTCCCGTTGCTCAACGCCAAGGCACGGATCCCGCTGTGTGGCCTGATCGCGTCCTACAACGAACATCAGGCGCCGAGCGGCCCGGATCGCTTGCCGGCCTTACAGCGCACCTTGCTGACCAAGCGCGTGCGGATCCAGGGCTTCATCGTGTTCGACGACTACGGTGACCGTCAGCCGGAATTCATCAGCGCCATGGCACCGTGGGTGCGCGACGGCAAGGTCAAGTTCCGTGAAGATGTGGTCGATGGCCTCGAGAATGCGCCACAGGCCTTTATCGGTCTGCTGGAAGGGCGCAACTTCGGTAAGTTGGTGGTGCGGGTGGCGCAGGATTGAGTATTTGACGCTAATCGGAGGCGCGGGTATAAACCGCGTCTCGTTGTTATGTCGGACATTTCCTCCATGAGCTTCAGCCCTTTGATTCGCCAACTGATCGACGCCCTGCGAACCTTGCCGGGTGTAGGTCAGAAAACTGCCCAGCGCATGGCCTTGCAGTTGCTGGAGCGCGATCGCAGCGGTGGTTCGCGTCTGGCCCAGGCGTTGAGCCAGGCCATGGAGGGTGTGGGGCACTGCCGTTTATGCCGCACCCTCACCGAGGACGACCTCTGCCCGCAATGCGCCGATCCACGGCGGGACGACACCCTGCTATGCGTCGTCGAAGGGCCGATGGACGTGTATGCAGTGGAGCAGACCGGTTTCCGCGGTCGTTATTTCGTGCTCAAGGGCCATTTGTCGCCTTTGGATGGCCTTGGGCCGGAAGCCATTGGCATCCCGGAACTGATGGCGCGTATCGAAGAGGCAGGGACTTTCACTGAAGTCATTCTGGCGACCAACCCTACGGTGGAAGGCGAAGCCACGGCCCACTACATCGCCCAGTTGCTGAGCAACAAGGGGCTGGTCGCTTCGCGTATCGCCCATGGCGTGCCGCTGGGGGGCGAGCTGGAGCTGGTGGACGGCGGGACGCTGGCGCACTCGTTTGCCGGGCGTAAGCCGATTACTCTCTGACAGACACCCAATATCCCTGTGGGAGCGAGCTACCACAGGGGTGGGTGTCATCGGCGGGTTATCGTTCGCTCAGCGAAAACTGCGTCAGGCAGAACGTCGGGATGCCCATGTCTTCCAGGCGCTGCGAGCCCAGCAGTTCCGGCAGGTCAATGATCGCTGCCGCCTCGTGGACCTTGGCGCCCATGCGGCGGATCAGGTTGGCAGCGGCGATCAGCGTGCCACCGGTGGCAATCAGGTCATCGAACATCACCACCGAGTCGCCCTCGCACAGGCTGTCGGCATGCACTTCGAGGAAGGCTTCGCCGTACTCGGTCTGGTAACCCTCGGCTAGCACGTCCGCCGGCAGTTTGCCTTGCTTGCGGAACAGCACCAGCGGCTTGTTCAGTTGATAGGCCAGGATCGAGCCGATCAGGAAACCCCGCGCATCCATCGCGCCGATGTGGGTGAATTCGGCCTCGACATAACGGTGGGCGAAACTGTCCATCACCAGCCGCAGGGCGGTCGGGGATTGAAACAGCGGGGTAATGTCGCGAAAGATCACGCCCGGCTTGGGGAAGTCAATCACGGGGCGGATCAGGGATTTGATGTCGAAGGAGTCGAAGACCATCGTTCAGGTGTCCTGGCAGTGCTACAAACGCGGCAGTATAGCGCGGCCGGGACGATCGCTCAGTGTCCTTCGGCCGCGCTGGTGAATCAGCCGTCGAGCGAACCGCCGGCCAGGGCGCAGAGCTGGATCGGGTCGAGGATATGGATTTCCTTGCCTTCGGCGGCGATCAACTCATTCTGCTGGAAGCGGGTAAACACCCGGGACACGGTTTCCACCGCCAGGCCCAGGTAGTTGCCGATTTCATTGCGGGACATGCTCAGGCGGAACTGGTTGGCCGAGAACCCGCGGGCGCGGAAGCGTGCCGAGAGGTTGACCAGGAAGGTGGCGATGCGTTCGTCGGCGGTTTTCTTCGAAAGCAGCAGCATCATTTGCTGATCGTCACGGATTTCCCGGCTCATCACGCGCATCAGCTGGCGGCGCAGCTGCGGCAGTTGCAGCGCCAGCTCGTCGAGACGTTCGAAGGGAATTTCGCACACCGACGTGGTTTCCAGCGCCTGGGCCGAGACCGGATGGGTCTCGGTGTCCATGCCGGACAGGCCCACCAGCTCGCTGGGCAGGTGGAAGCCGGTGAGCTGCTCCTCGCCACCGTCGCTCAGGTTGAAAGTCTTCAAGGCGCCCGAGCGTACCGCATAGACGGAATCAAAGGCGTCGCCCTGGCGAAACAGAAACTCGCCTTTCTTCAACGGACGGCCCCGTTTGACGATTTCATCCAGCGCGTCCATGTCCTCTAGATTCAGAGAAAGTGGCAGGCAGAGGGGGGCCAGACTGCAGTCCTTGCAATGGGCCTGGCTATGAGCGCGCTGTTTGACTGGCTCGGACATTTCTTAAATCCTTGTGGGAAAAACACACATAAGCCGTAAGGGTAACCCAGCAAAGGATCTCCGACCAGTGCGGTGTTCTCGTCAAATTGTCGCGCTCAGATGACTCGGGAGAATCGCTGCCGATTATGCTGCTCCAGATAGGCGTCGAACGCCATGCACACCGAGCGCACCAGCAGTCGCCCGGCGGGCAATACGGTGATGTGGCTGCGGTCCAGCTCGATCAGTCCATCCTCGGCCATGGCCTGCAACTGCGGCCACAGGCTGGCGAAGTATTCGCAAAAATCAATGCTGAAACGGCGTTCGATCTCGGCGAAGGGCAGGTGAAAGTGGCAGATCAACTGCTGGATCACCGCACGGCGCAATCGGTCGTCAGGCGTGCAAAACAAACCGCGGGCGGTCGCCAGCTGACCATCGGCCAGGGTGTTCTGGTAGTGGCTCAGGTCACTGCTGTTCTGGCAGTACAGATCGCCGATCTGGCTGATGGCCGAGACCCCCAGGCCAATCAGGTCGCAATGGCCGTGGGTGGTGTAGCCCTGGAAGTTGCGTTGCAGGGTGCCTTCTTCCTGGGCAATCGCCAAGTCGTCATCGGGGAGGGCGAAGTGGTCCATGCCGATGTAGCGGTAACCGGCGGCGGTCAGCTGCTCGATGGTGCCCTGCAACATCGCCAGCTTCTGCACTGGATTGGGCAGGTCCTGGCTGTTGATCCGCCGCTGGGGCATGAAACGCTCCGGCAGGTGCGCGTAGTTGAAGACCGAGAGCCGATCCGGTTGCAGGCTGATGACCTCTTCAACCGTGCGGGCAAAGTTTTCGGGGGTTTGCTTGGGCAGGCCGTAGATCAGGTCGATGTTGATCGAGCGAAATTGCAGCGTTCGGGCAGCTTCGATGACCGCGCGGGTTTCGTCCAGGCTTTGCAGGCGATTGACCGCACGTTGCACGGCCGGGTCAAGGTCTTGCACGCCGATGCTGACCCGATTGAAGCCCAGTTCGCGCAACAGGCCCATGGTCGACCAGTCGGCCTCGCGAGGATCGATTTCGATGCCGTAGTCGCCGGAGTCATCGTCCAGCAGGTTCAGATACTGGCGCAGCTTTGCCATCAGCTGGCGCAGTTCGTCGTGGCTGAGGAAGGTCGGGGTTCCGCCGCCCAGGTGCAATTGCTCCACGCGCTGGGCCGGGTCCAGGTGGCAGCCGATCAGTTGGATCTCCTGTTCCAGGCGTTGCAGGTAGGCGTGGGCACGACCACGGTCCTTGGTGATGACTTTGTTGCAAGCGCAGTAGTAACAAATGTTCGCGCAGAATGGCACGTGCACGTACAGCGACAGCGAGCGCTGGGCCTTGCGGCTCTCGCGCAGGGCATGAAGCAGGTCGAAGGTACCGACCTGGCTACCGAACTGCGCCGCGGTCGGGTACGAGGTATAGCGTGGTCCCGCCAGGTCGTAGCGGCGGATCAGGTCAGAGTCCCAACGAAGGGCGTCGAGCATGCGGGCATTCCCCGGATAGGCTGGCATGGTCGCGAGTCTAGGGGCACCGGCGTGATGGCGTGTTGATTTGCATCAACGGGGCAGGGGCTGGGCAGATATCTTGTGGGAGCGGGCTTGCTCGCGAAAGCGGTCCGGCATTCGATATTGATGCAAGCTGGCCCGGCGCCTTCGCGGGCAAGCCCGCTCCCACAATTGATCAGGGTGGACACAAATTCGGTGTTCGCCACCGATTCCCTGTGGGAGCGAGCCTGCTCGCGATGGCAGGCGACTCGGTCAATGCCCCATCAGCCAATGCTGATGCGGCCCCGGCAGGGTCCAGACGCCGAATATGATCACCAGCAAGCCACCGGCCATGCGCACGCTGCGTTTACGCAGCAGGGCGGTGACGCGTTCGGCCGCAAGGCCCGTGGCGAGCAGCACCGGCCAGGTGCCGAGGCCGAAGGCAAGCATCAGCAACGCGCTGTCCAGCGCATTACCCTGGCTGGCGGCCCATAGCAGGGTGCTGTAGACCAGGCCGCACGGCAGCCAGCCCCAGAGCGCGCCGAGCAGCAATGCGCGGGGCAGGCTCGATACCGGCAGCAAGCGGTTGGCGATGGGCTGGATGTGCCGCCACAAGCCACGACCGACGCTTTCGATGCGGGTCAGGCCGCTCCACCAACCGGCCAGGTACAGGCCCATGACAATCAACAACACGCCGGCCAGCACCCGCATGAACATCGCCGCCGGGCTGTTGGCGACGGCCCAGCCGGCCAGGCCGATCAGCAACCCGGCGCCGGCGTAGCTGAGGATCCGCCCCAGGTTGTACGCCAGCAACAGCTGCAAGCGCCGGCTGCGCTGCTCCTTGGGAATCGCCAGGGTCAGGGCACCCATCAGCCCGCCACACATTCCCAGGCAATGCCCGCCGCCCAGCAGGCCGAGGATGATCGCCGAGACCAGCAGTGGCGCCAGATCAAGCATGGGGCGGGGCCTTGTCGTCCGGTTCGCGGGGCTGGCCGTCGGCTTCATCCACCGCCGCCTTGTGGTTCGGGTCCTGATCGTCGAACAGAATGCTATGGGCCGGACCGTCGAGATCATCGTACTGTCCGCTGTCCACGGCCCAGAAGAAAATGTACACGGCGATGGCGACGATCAGCAGCGCCGCCGGGATCATCACGTAAAGAGCAGGCATCTCGGAACTCCAGGCCCGCGTGGCTCAGGCCGGCAGCGGGCGGGTATCGGGCGTGGCGTCGAATACTATTGCCTTGGGCTGACGGGTCAGCCTCAGCGCATTCAGCACCACGGTCAACGAACTGATGGACATGCCGACCGCCGCCCACACTGGGGTAATCCAGCCGAGGGCGGCGAACGGCAACATGAGGCCATTGTACAGGCCCGCCCACACCAGGTTCTCGATGATTACCCGTCGGGTGCGTCGGGCCAGGCTGAAAGCATGGACCAGGGCGTCGAGGCGGTTGGACAGCAGCACGGCGTCGGCGCTGGTCTTGGCAAGGTCGGTGGCCGAGCCCATGGCGACGCTGATGTCGGCAGCCGCGAGCACTGGCACATCATTCACCCCGTCACCGAGCATCAACACCTTGCATCCTTGCTGGTGCAGCTGTTGCAGCACCGCCAGTTTATCGTCCGGACGCAAGCCGCCCCGGGCCTCGTCGATGCCCAGTTCGGCGGCGACGCCGGCGACCATCGGCGAGCTGTCGCCTGACAGCAGCAGCGTATGCCAACCCCGGGCCTTGCAGGCTGCCAACAACGCCGGGGCATCGGCGCGCAGGCGATCATCGAGGACGAACCAGGCCAGGGGAGCGATTTCATCGCCCAGCAACAACCATTGCCCAGGCTCGTCGGGCATGACAGGTTGCGCGACGCCACTCAACTGACAGACGAAGCCGGGCTGGCCGATGCGCAGGCGCTGTTCGCCCACCAGGCCTTCGAGCCCAAGCCCCGGCGTGCTGTGGACCTGTTCGGCGGCCAGCGGCGCACGGCCGAAGGCGCGGGCGATAGGGTGTTCGGAGCGGTTTTCCAGGGCCGCCGCCAATCCCAGGCACTGATCGCTGTCGAGGGTCGCCAACGGTCGAACGGCGCGCAGTGCCAGGCGGCCTTCGGTGAGGGTGCCGGTCTTGTCGAAGATCACCGTGTCGATCTGGTTCAAGCCCTCCAGCACATGACCGCGCGTCAGCAGCAACCCGAGCTTGTGCAAGGTGCCGGTGGCGGCGGTGAGCGCGGTCGGCGTGGCGAGGGACAGCGCGCAAGGGCAGGTGGCGACCAGCATCGCCAGGACGATCCAGAAGGCGCGGGGGGCGTCCAGTTGCCACCACAACAGACCGATGGCTGCAGCGGCCGCCAGCGAGAACAGCAGAAACCACTGGGCGGCGCGATCGGCGATTTCCGCCAGTCGCGGCTTCTCGGCCTGGGCGCGTTCGAGCAGGCGCACGATGGCCGACAACCGGGTTTCTTGCCCAAGCGCCAGCACCTCGACCGTCAAGGCGCCTTCGACATTGAGCGTGCCGGCAGTGACCGCGTCGCCCACCCGGCGAGGTTGGGGCAGGTATTCGCCGGTCAGCAACGATTCGTCGATGCTGGATTGACCGTCGAGGATCTTGCCATCGGCCGGCAGCACGGCCCCCGGATGCACCAGCACGCGGTCGCCGGTGCGCAACTCGCTCAGCAGGATGCGTTCGCTCTGGCCGTTTTCTTCCAGGCGCAGGCATGAGGCCGGCAGCAGGTTGACCAGTTGCGCAGTGGCGGCAGCGGTACGTTCCCGGGCCCGGCGCTCCAGGTAGCGGCCCGCCAACAGGAACAGGGCGAACATGCCAACAGCGTCGAAATACAGCTCGCCAGCGCCTGTAATCGAGGTCCAGATCCCGGCGATGTAGGCGCTGCCGATTGCCAGGGACACCGAAACGTCCATGGTCAGGTGGCGCGTACGCAGATCACGCATCGCGCCCTTGAAGAACGGCGCGCAGCTATAGAACACGATGGGCGTGGTGAGAAACAGGGCCACCCAGCGCAGGATGGTATGCATCTCCGGGCTCAGGTCGATGTTGAATTCCGGCCAGGTGGCCATGGTCGCCATCATCGCCTGGAACCACAGCAGCCCGGCCACGCCCAACTGGCGCAGGGCCAGGCGGTTCTGCGCGGCGAGCTGTTCGCTGGCCTGGTCGGCCTGGTACGGGTGGGCGACGTATCCGATCTGGCGCAGCTCGGCGAGCAGCGTGCTCAGCGGCAACTGCGCATCGGCCCAACGCACATGCAGCCGATGGTTGGACAGATTCAAGCGTGCTTCGGCGACGGCCGGCAGGCTGCGCAATTGTTTTTCGATCAGCCAGCCGCAGGCGGCGCAACTGATGCCTTCCATCAACAGGGTGGTTTCGGCCAACTCGCCTTCATGA
Organism: Pseudomonas sp. SMN5; assembly: GCF_052041925.1. Taxonomy (NCBI): domain Bacteria; kingdom Pseudomonadati; phylum Pseudomonadota; class Gammaproteobacteria; order Pseudomonadales; family Pseudomonadaceae; genus Pseudomonas; species Pseudomonas sp. SMN5. Next base: position 6,316 of record NZ_JBKGGX010000002.1, on the reverse strand, counting down.
CGCACGAACGATTGCTGCACGTCGGGTCGATCGTACAGCGCCAGTTCGTCGGTCAGCTGGATCGGCAGGGTTTCAGGGTTGGCCGAGGCTTCACTGCGATGCTGGTAGTAACTCTCCAGGCCGCCCGCGACAATGGCCTCGGCCACCGCCTGGCAGCCCGGGCAGCACAGCTGACGGGTTTCACCGAGGATAACGGCGGTGAAGTGACTGCCGGGTGGGACGGGCAGGGCGCAGTGGTAGCAGGGCAGGGGACTGTTCATGGGTGTCGCATGAAGGCCTTTGTGGCTGAAGAGCTTGCTGTTTGTGAACATTGTCCGTGGCGAGGGAGCTTGCTCCCGCTCGGCTGCGAAGCAGTCGTCCGGCCAATGGATGAAAGACAAAAACAGGGCCGCTTTGCGGCCCAGCGGGAGCAAGCTCCCTCGCCACAGGGAAGCGGTTTACTTTTTCAGGTCTTCGGCCCCTTGCAGCGGTTCATCGCCGAGCAAGATGGCCTGATCATGATTGATCTGCTCTTCCTCGAACAGACGCCAGGTCTTGTCGTTCTGCGCCCCCAGCAATTCGACAAATCGCCGGCCTTCGATCTTGTCCGTCAGTTGGCCCACGTAGCGCCCCGGCTCGCTGTCGTTGCGGGTCAGGACGATCTTGCGATCCTTCTCCGGTTGGGTCGGGGAGATCAGGCTCAGTTCCAGGGTCTGGGGCCGGCTGTTGCCGCTCAGGCGCAGGTTCACCTCGCCGGTGACATCGTCCAGTTGCACGTTGGCATGCAGTTGCAGGGTCTGGGCCAGCAGTTCACGCTCCAGCGAACGGTTGATGCCCTTGCCGGCTTCGTAGTAGTTGTCGTTGACCAGGTTGTCCGGGTTTTTCACCGCAATGGTCACCATCGTCAGGCTCAGGGTGACCGAGCAGGCCAGGATCCCGATGATGATCCACGGCCAGAGGTGCTTGTACCAAGGGCTGGTGGCAGTTGCTGCAGGCATGGGCATTTCTCTCAACGGGTCTGTGGGCCGATGAACCGGCTCTTGGCTTGGACATGGACGCTTTCGTCATCGGCATCCTTGAGGATGAAGGTCACCTCGTTGGTGCTCGATGGCAATTGTTCCGGCGCGCTGGACAGTTCTACCGGCTGGCTGAAGATCTCGCCGGCCGCGACCTTGATCTCTCGCCGGCCCTGCAGCTTGAGATCGGGCAGCCCGGTGGCTTCCAGGATGTAGGTGTGGTCGCGCTGGTCCTTGTTCATGATCTTCAGGCTGTAGACGTTCTCGATCCGGCCTTCGGCGTTTTCGCGGTACAGCACGCGGTCCTTGCTGACGTCGAAACCCACCAGCGAACGCATGAAGAACGCCGCCACCAGCAGGCTGATCATCGCCAGCAAGACCAGGGCATAACCGATCAGGCGCGGGCGCAGTTTATGGGTTTTCTGCCCCGACAGGTTGTGTTCGGTGGTGTAGCTGATCAGGCCGCGTGGGTAATCCATCTTGTCCATGATGTTGTCGCAGGCGTCGATGCAGGCCGCGCAGCCGATGCATTCGATCTGCAGGCCGTCGCGGATGTCGATGCCGGTCGGGCAGACCTGGACGCACATGGTGCAGTCGATGCAATCGCCCAGGCCCAGGGCCTTGTAGTCAATGCCTTTCTTGCGTGGGCCGCGGCTTTCTCCGCGGCGCGGGTCGTAAGACACGATCAGCGTGTCCTTGTCGAACATCACGCTCTGGAAGCGTGCGTACGGACACATGTAGATGCACACTTGCTCACGCAGCCAACCGGCGTTGCCATACGTAGCCAGGGTGAAGAAACCGACCCAGAAATACGACCAGCCATCGGCCTGGCCGGTGAAGAACTCGAACACCAGTTCGCGGATCGGTGTGAAGTAACCGACGAAGGTCATGCCGGTGACGAAGCCGATCAACAGCCACAGGCTGTGCTTGGCCAGCTTGCGCAAAAACTTGTTGGCGCCCATGGGCGCCTTGTCGAGTTTGATGCGCTGGTTGCGGTCGCCTTCGGTGACTTTTTCGCACCACATGAAAATCCAGGTCCACACGCTTTGCGGGCAGGTGTAGCCACACCAGACGCGCCCGGCATAGACCGTAATGAAAAACAGGCCGAAGGCCGCAATGATCAGCAATCCGGACAGCAGGATGAAGTCCTGGGGCCAGAAGGTCGCGCCGAAAATAAAGAATTTGCGTTCCGGCAGGTTCCACCAGACGGCCTGGTGGCCGCCCCAGTTCAACCAGACCGTACCGAAATACAGCAGGAACAATACCGCACCGCCGACCATCCGCAGGTTGCGAAACAGGCCGGTGAAAGCGCGGGTGTAGATCTTTTCCCGAGAGGCGTACAGGTCGATGCTTTTGTTCGCATCTTTGGCAGGCGGGGTAACGTCATGTACCGGAATCTGGTTGCTCATCAATTGCATCCCACGGCAGTGGAAAAGTGCCGAGGCCAGTACGTGCCGACCACGGTCAGAAGGATGTTGCAGTGGCGCAATGATACGCCTGTCGCTCTAGCTCAAGGGTGCGACCTTTGGTCGCGTTGGGCGCAAGGGGCGAATGGTGTAGCGGATGTAACAAGTCATGATCCAGATCAATTGACTTGTCGAGTATAGCTGTCCCGCCGCAGCAGATGACGTCGATGGGATTTCCATCGACGTCGCATTGAGTCTTATCGAACGTCGATGGTGTGGCGGGCGACAGGGTTGCGCCAGTCGTTGTCGGCAACGACATTGACGATCAGTCGTTTCCTGTCGTCAGCGATCTTTACATATAGCCAGGCCTTGCTTGCGGCCGAGCCACTCATGAACAGCGGCACGTCGCCGTAGATGTAGTTGGACGGGTAATGCCCGTGCTTCTTGTCCGTGGTGTGGGAAAACACAGCAGTGACGCCGTAGTCATCGATCAGCTTGGTGAAACGATTGATCTCCGTCTCTCTGACGGGCCAGTGGAATGGCTGATGCAGGTTCAACAGAATGATTTTCCCTTTTGAGCGAGCCTTTTGCAGATCACGCTCCAACCAGTCGAGGGACGACGTGATTTCATAGGCGGTTGTATTGAAGACGGCCTGCGTAGAGAAATTCACCGAGTAGACCGGTTGGTTGTGCAACTGAACCAGATGCACATCGCCAAAATCCTTGGAATAGGCCAGGCTCCCGTACCAGGTTTTCGTCAGGCCCGAGGCCCTGGCCGACAAGTCCATGTTCGGCACTTTTCCCCAGTATCGCGTTTTCAGATCATCGACGCTTGCGGCGGCGCAACTGGCGCAACTTTCGACATTGAAGTCGTAGTCATGATTACCCAGGCCATAGTCGTAAAGATTGTTCAGTTTGTTCTGCAGGACTGTCTTGATATAGCCACGCTCGCTGGAGTGGCCTGATCGAGTCAGGTTGCCGTTAATCATGACCGGGACGGCACCCGGCCCACCCGACTGCTCACGAAACTCTGCGATGCTGGCGTACTGGGCCTCGATCAGCCATCGGGAGCGGGACTCTGTGTCCGCCCTGGATTCCGGTTCGCCGTTTTCGGACTTTTCACTGGAGGGGTACTTCGGGCTTGCGGCGAATACGATGTGTTCGGGGGGAACATCGGCAGCAAACGAATGGGTGACCGGTACGCAGCAGCAAAGTAATAAGGCTGATAAAAGTCTCAGGTGGATCGAGTTCTTCATGGAAATCCTTTTCTATGAATAGTTGAGGGGGCTGAGTTGTCGTGTTACCGGGGTGACTTTATCGAGAGGCACTTCCGGAGGCCAGAAAGTGCCGAGGTTATATTGATAATGTTTATTTCGGCGAAGTGGTTGGGAACAGCAAGCCCCTTGGCCATTCCAGCGGAGTTGTCTGGTTGTACAGTTACAGGCTGTACAAAATGTTGTAGAACGAGGTCTGTTCGTCCTTTATCAAAGACAGGTCATGGCCCGTTTCGAGACAAACAGGTTCTCCGTTGACTGAAGCGGATTGATCGTATCGAGCAACGCGTTGAGCACCTGCCGCTTGTCTTGGGCATAGGCGTTCAGGAATACGTCGGGATACATCAGTTCACTGTGATGATCGTTGAGCGGAAAACGGTGGTGGGTATTGTCGGGTTCGACTAATAACCTGACGATGCTCTCTTGATAGTCTTTCAGCGTGGCCAGCAGCACCTTTTCTTTCCTGCTGTTGGCCCTGATCGCTGTATAGATCAAGTCTATAACGCTCAGAAAATCCACTGGCCCCAACGCGTCGGTCGCCATCATCAACTGATGGTCTTCGATGCTGAACCGACGATAGGCCTCGTCATCGATGCTCAATTCGAAGAGGAGGAACCTGAGCATGTGGTTTCTCAGTTGCGCATCTGCGTCGAGCGGGCTGTTCTTCAGGCTGAGCAACTGGACCAAATAGAAAAAAATGAAATAGTCCTTGTTGGTTCGCTGACGGTTGTCGATTTCAAGCAGGTAGCCAAAACGCGACAGGAGCAGGATGACGGCGTAACAATCCGACTCCGTGAAGCCGCTTTTTGCCATGATCCTTTCAAAGGCACTGTTGGAAAAAAGATCGTGCCAGCGGCTCACGCTGAAGGGGCAGCCGTTATGCTTTCTAGCCACGACACGAAGCAGTAAGGGCTCGTCCTCTTCGTAAAAAATGGCGCCTAGCGCCTTGGGGTAGGGGCGGGCGTTCAAGAAGTTTTCAAGTTTGTAGGAAAGATGCTCGGATAGGTCCATTTTTATCTGATATTAGTCCGTGGACTGATCCATGAAGAAAAGTCTGCGATGTAAATTTCATTAAGCTTCAAATCGGGTGGTATGTCTTCAATGCTGTCTGCAATTTCGTCATAGGGAGAGGGGAGTACGTAGGAAAAACCAAAATCCTCGTCAATGATCAGTGAACCGTTGAAGATGCGTTGGCGTGCGGTGAGTTTTTTTATCTGAGCAAATGCCATACCTGTGGAAAGGGTATCTTTGTATCGTCCTTTGTAGCGCGTGTTGCAACCTATAGAGAAAATTGTTCCGTCGGCAAGTGTCGAGACGGTGATAGTTTTATCGACCACGTAGGCGGTCCTTGTTTCGTTATCCGGCAAGGTGTAAATCTTTACTTCGACCTTGTGTTCTGTATACAGGGCGTTGACATAGGTCGAAATATTTTCGCCCAGTAGTATATTGGCGGCGGAGTGTTTTGATTTTATCTCTGCTGAAAAATCAATCATTTTATAATCCATTCATGAGTGTGCCGTTCACATACACTGGCGAGTCTTTGATAAGGTCATAATTTTTAAAGTCGCCGTGGCCGATTCTTCCAAATACAACATCCTCGCCGGCTTTGTTGGTTTTATACACTTTCCAATAATCATTGCCGTGAATGTTGGGCTGGGTAGAGCTACCCCCAGGATGGTAGTCAAGCTTGTAGGTGGCTCCGGATTTTGTAGTGCGCACATATTGAACGTGTTGGATTGCATCCGGTCTGCCGGCCTGAGGATAGGTTTTTGCCCAGCCTCGGGCCGTCAGGTAGCCGTCGACGTCGGCGGGTTTTTTGCCAGACAATTTTCCAACCCATCGTTTAGCGATGGTGTTTTTCCTGGCGAAGCCTTTCGCTGATGTGCAGCTTAATCCTAATGGATCAACATAGCCGGCGGGGTTCGGCGCATAGACGTAGTGATTAAATCCCCCCGCCAACCCAATCGGATCCGGCGTAATAAACCGCCCCACATCCGGATCATAAAACCTGAACGTATTGAAATGCAGCCCCGTCTCCCGGTCCAGGTATTGCCCCTGGAACCGTAGGTTCTGCTCCTCGATGTAATACGGCTCGCGCACTTCTTGCAGCGTGTTGCCCCACACCCGGTACGTCGCCCGCCAAACGCTGTGCCCATCGGCTTCGGTGAGTTGTTCCGGCAGGCCGTTGAGGTCGTTGTGGTAGTAGCGCACTTTTTGCAGCGCGCCGCTGCCGTCGACGCGGGCCAGGGGTTCGTAGCCTTGGTCTTCGTACAGATAGAGGCTGGTCTGTTGGTGGCGGTGTTCCTGCAACAGGCGCAGGCCGTCCCAGGTGAAGCGGGTTTCGCCCAGGGAGTAGCCGTTGGGGTCGTGCTCGGTCTTGGTGATGCGTCGGCCCAGCGGGTCGTAGGTCATGCGCACAACGCTGCCGTTTTCATTGCGCACTTCGATCAGGCGGCTTTCGGTGTCGTAGGCGAAGTGTTGCACGCCGTGCTTGGCGCTGCGTTTTTCGATCAGGCGGCCGAAGGCGTCGTAGCGGTAGCGTTTGTCCTGGTAGGTCAGCAGTTTGTTGTGGGCCACCAGCCCGGCGCCTGCCTGCGGGCCGTCCAGCAGGTTGGCGGCGGCGTCGTAGGCGAAGGTTTCG